>JAOTVC010000121.1 GCA_029863585.1 Alphaproteobacteria bacterium
CCACCCAATAGGTCTCATCGAAACCGAGGCCGAGCCCATTGAGCCAGGCACCCATGGCGGGCGACAGGCCGACCATGACGATGCCGAGCGACATGATGAAAAGGCCCGCGGTGAGAACGATCCGCGCGCCTACCCGGTCGACCATGAAGCCGACCGGAATCTGCGCCACCGCCGCAACCCCGTACATCAGGGTCATCATGACGCCGAGTTCGGTGTAGTTGAGCCTCAGGTCCTGCATGATGAACACGAACAGCGGCGGCAGCACCAGGAAATAGAAGTGAGAAAGCAGGTGCCCGGTGCTGATCAGGCCCAGCACCTTCACGTCTTGGCTGAAATCGCCGGCCGTCGCTGTCGTGGTCATGATGTCTAACCCTCGTGTTTGCTCATGCGAACGCCTCGCAAGCTACTCCCCGCCGCGCGCACCCGTCAATCGGGGCGCCTCAGGCGGCTTCCTCCGCCCCGCCGGGGGTCGAGAACAACAGCGACTTGATGACCAGCGGCACCACGTTGGTGGGCTGGATCACCTCGCCGATATCGACATAGTCGAACTCCTTGAGGCTGACTCCGTCGACCGAGATGATATCGGCGGTGACGCCGCATTCCCGGGTCAGGATATTGCCGATGGTCTTGCCGACGTCGCCGTCGATCATCAGCACCAGCGGATTGTCGCCGTGGATGGTCTCCGGCAGCCCGGCGCAGATGCCGTCGGCCAGCGCCTTGAGCCGCGCGTGCAGCGGGTCGCCCTCCCAATTGAAGGCGAGCGCGCAGACATGCTCGCCGTCTTCATAATCGAAGCGGCTGAGCGCGCCCTGCACCTCTTCGGTCACCTTGACGGCGTCGATGTCGCCGTCGAGTTTGACGTTGGGCCGCAGCACCGGAATGTTGCGCACCGGCAAGGCGTCGTTGTTGGACACATGGATCGTGTTGCCCGACACCTGAACCGAAAACTGCGAAGCGCCGATCACCGTGGCGCGGATGCCCTGGCCCGGGTCCATGACCTTATAGGGGATGCGCTTTTCCGCCAGCGCCCGGGTCATGGCGTCGGCCAGGTGCCGGCCGATGTCGTTGTGGTCGGCGGTCTCCCGCCCATAGATGAACTCCGACACGCCGCCGGAGAAGGTGACGAGGTCGGGCACCGGCGTCTTGGGCAGGGGGTCGGTCACCATCAGGTCCTTGGTGAGGTCCTCCGGGTCCTGCTGCATCACCGCCGGGATCAGCACGTCGACCATGGTGTCGACGACCTTGTTGATCTCCTCCTCGCTGAGCTTCTTGCCCATGGCGAGGTCGACCCCGGCCCTTTCCGCATGGGCGAAGGCGGGGCCTTCGATACGGATCAGCTTGCCTTCGTCGTCGAAGGCGATCAGCCGGCCGCCCACTTCGAGGGCCGCCGTCGCCAGAAGCCGCCCGCCGTGGCATAGGCCGAGCTTGGTGGTGCCGCCGCCGATATCGATGTTGAGCACGTTGGAATGGTCCTTGCGCGAGAGCGCGATGGCGCCCGACCCGTGGGCCGCCATGGCGCTTTCCATGTGATGGCCGGCGGAGGCGCAGACGAACTTGCCCGATTCCTCGGCGAACAGGTGGGTGATGGCCTCGGCGTTCCTGCGCTTGAGCGCTTCGCCGGTCAGGATGACGGCGCCGGAATCGATCTGGTCCCGCCCGAGTTCGGCCTCCTTGTAGCCCTCTTCGATGAAGTTCTCCAGAAACTTCACGTCGATCGTGTTGTCGTCGAGATACGGGGTGAGCAGGATCGGCGAGCGCCACAGGACCTCGCGGTTGACGACCACGAAACGGGACGACAGCGCCGTCGTCAGGCGCTGCAGATGGACCCGGGCGAACATCAGGTGGGAGGTCGACGACCCGATATCGACGCCGATGGTGACCAGCTCCACGTTGTCCGCAGACCAGATCGCGTCGGCGATGGCCTGTTGTTCTTCCGGGCTCATATGCCCGTGATCAAATCCAAGTTCGTGCATACTGTTATGTTCTCCTTGATGGGCCGCCGCCTCGCGCCCGGGAAGGGCGCGCAGCGCCGGGCGGCTATTTCGTGAATTGGCTTTCGTCGATGTAATCGCCCATGTCGGACGTCACGCCGGTCTTGGCGATGGCGTCCAGCCATTGCTGGTGGAGCCGGGGGTCCTGATCGCCGTATTCGATCTGGCGCCCGCCTTTCTTGACGTCGGTGTCGGCCTTGCCGGCGGCACCTTCGCGGCGGATGGTGCTGAACGGATAGCGCCGGCTGCCCATGCCGATGGCGAGGTAGCGCGCCGCTTCCGGCGCGGTGTTGAAATGCTGGTGGAACATCCACAAGGGCGGCGCGTACATCACGCCGTGGCGCCAGGGGACCTCGACGAAGTCCTCGTCGCCCTCGTACCACAGCTTGGTATAGCCCGACCCGGTGATGGCGAAGATGTGGATGCCGTCGCCGTGGCGGTGGCCCTTCTTGTAGCGCGCCGTCGGGATTTCCGAGGTGTGGGCATGCAGGGTCCCGTCGGCCAGGATGAAGGCGATGTTGGAGCCGCCGGCGCCGCGTTCCTTCCAGGCTTGCAGCTCGAAATTCGTGAGGTCGGGGACGAAGGTCGTCTCCCACATGTGGCGGCCCGGCTTGATCGGGGTGAAGTCGCCGTCGCCCTCGTAATATTTGGGATCGCCGACGCGGTCGGTGAAGGCGAAATCGTTGTCGAAGATGAAGCGTTCGTTGTGGAACAGGTTCATGGTCAGCGGCAGGAAATGGGTGCAGGCGAGCAGCGCGCGATCGGAACCCGATCCGTTGTAGATCTGATAGCCCGCGTTCAGCGGCAACGCGAACAGGCTCTTGGGTCCCCATTCGAAGGAATGGCGGCCGCCGTCGGGCAGCTCGATGGTGGTCGAGCCATGGCCCTCCAACACGTAGACGAAACATTCGTAAAGATGGCGTGCCGGCGCGGTCCGCTTTCCCGGATCGATGTCCAGCAGGTAGCAGGAGCAGAAGTCGCCGCGCCCCTTGACGTGGCAGAACGCCCCCTTGGCGTCGAACCGCGGCCAAGGGGCGGTTTCCAGCGCCAGCAGGTCCAAACCGAAACCCTCATGGACCGGGGGGCCTTCGGCCTCGACCCAATCGAGATAGGGATCGAGAAGGAATCGCTTCTCGTGATCCGATTGCATCAGCTGCAGGCCGTCATCGGCCATGGTCTCGTCCTCCCCGCGTGTGCTTGGAGCCGCGCCCGCCCCCAAGGCGGCGCCCTTGTCTCGGCCCGTCAAGGTCCCGGCCCGCCAAAATACCGGAGCCGGCGATTTCCGTCCAGTCGGGCGCCCTCGGGATCAGCCGGGGATGAAGGCGTCCATCTTGGGTTCGACCCCGGCGGCCTTCATTTCGTCGAGCCACAGCGCGTGGATGCGCGGGTCCTGGTCCTCGTACTCGATCTGCATGCCGCCTTCGTCGGCCTTCTTGGCGAACATGCCGTCGGGCGCCCAGATGTCCTTCTTGCCCTGGGTCATGGGGTAACGCACGCTGCCCATCTGCAGGGCGAGGTAGCGGGACGCCTCCGGTGACAGGTTGAAATGCTGGTGGAACATCTGGTCCGGCGGCGCATAGACCACGCCGTGGCGCCAGTCGGTGCGGCGGTAGTCGTCGTCGCCCTCGTACCACAGCAGCGAATAGCCGCGTCCGGTGACGGCGAAGATGACGACGCCGTTCATGTGGCGGTGGCCCTTCTTGTAGGTGCCCGGCGGCATCTCCGAGCAATGGCAGCCGATCGACCCCTCGGCCAGGATGAAGCGCAGGCTGGTGCCGCCGGCGCCGCGGGTCGGCATGGCCTTGAGCTCGAAGCCGGAAAGATCGGAGACGAAGTTGGTTTCCCATTGATGGCGGCCCTGCAGGACCTCGAAATACTCGCCCTCGCCGGCGAAATAATCGGCCGCGCCCATGCGGTCGGGAAAGCGCGCCGGGTTGTCCCAGATGAAGGCGGGATCGCGGAACAGGTTGATCAGGTAGACCATGTTGTTGGTGGCGCCGAGGCGCGCCGGCTCGCGGCCCGAACCGTTGAAATGCCGGTAGCGCGCATTCAGCGGGATGGCGAACAGGCTCTTGGGCCCCCATTCGAAGCTGTGGGTGCCGGTGGGCGTTTCCACGGTGGTGGAACCGTGACCCGACAGCACGTAGATCACTTCCTCGTAAATATGGGTGACCGGCGCCGATGCGCCGCCGGGCGGCAATTCATAGAGGAAAGACGCGAGAAAATCGTCGCGCCCCTTCAGGTGGCAGACGGCGCCGTTCAGCGCGAAGCGGTCCCAGGGCGACGTCTCCAGCGCCAGCATGTCGAGGGCGAAATCCTCGTGGATGGGGACGCCTTCCCCTTCCGCCCAGTCGAGATAGGGATCGAGCAGGAACTTGCGGTCGGTGTCGCGTAAGGTGGGGCCGTCGCCGGTCGCTCGGGAATTCAAAAAAGGGCCTCGTCGGTTCGGCAGGGTTACATCTTAGCGCGGATCGCGTCTTCGTCGAAGATCTCGCCCATCTCCGATTCGACCTGGTTCTTGTCGAGCTCGCGCAGGAAGATCTTGTGGATCTCTTCCGGCTGGTCTTCGTATTCGAGCTGGTTGCCGCCGTCCTTGAGCGAGGTATCCACGCCCTTGTCCCAGATCTGGCGCTTGACCTCGAACAGGGGATAGCGGGTCGAGCCGAACTGCACGGCCAGGTAGCGCGAGGGCTGGGTGGCGGTGTTGAAGTGCTGGTGGAACATGTTTTCCGGCGGCGTGTACATCACGCCGTGATGCCAATCCACCCGGGTGAAATCCTCGTCGCCTTCGTACCAGAACAGGCTGTAGCCCTGTCCGGAAACGCAGAACACGTTGGTCCCCGCGGTGTGCCTATGGCCCTTCTTGTAGGTGCCGACCGGCATTTCCGAGGTGTGGCAGCCGATGGTGCCGTCGGCCAGGATCCAGCGCAGGTTGGTGCTGCCGGCGCCGCGCGCGTCCCAGGCCTTGAGCTCGAAATTGGAGATGTCGGGGACGAAATTGGTCTCCCACTGGTGGCGGCCCGGCTTGATCGGCTTGAGCTCGCCGTCGCCGGTAAAGTATCCCGCCGCCCCGGCGCGGTCGGCGAAGGGCACCGGGTTGTCGAAGATGAAGGTCTCGTTCCTGAACAGGTTGATCAGGAAGCGGGCGTTGTTGGTGCTGGCGAGGCGCGCCGGCTCCTGGCCCGAGCCGTTGAAATGCTGATAGGGCATGTTGAGCGGCACCTGGAACAGGGAATTGGGTCCCCACTCGAAGGTGTGCTTGGTGCCGTCGGGCAGTTCCACGCTGGTCGAACCGTGGCCCGACAGCACGAAGATGACCTCTTCATAGACGTGTTGCAGGACCGCCGATTTGCCGCCGGCGGCGAGCTCGAAGCAGAAGGTGGAGATGAAGTCGTCGCCGCCCACCAGTTCGCAGACGGCCCCCTTCATGCCGTAGCGATCCCAGGGCGCGACGTCCATCGCCAGCATGTCGATGCCGAAATCCTCGACGAACGGGACCCCCTGGGTCTTGCACCAGGCGCGGTAGGAATCATGCAGGTAATAGCTGTCCAAGGCTTCGGACATCGTGGACCCTCCCTGATTTCAATTTGTCCCGTTATCCCGGCGGAACGGGAGAACGGCGCCGCGCGATTCACGGCGCCGTCCGAAGACGCAGGCCTTTACCTATTCGGCCGGTGCCGCGGCTGCGTCGCGGTACTGGCTCTCGTCGATGATCTCGCCCATCCCCGATTCGACCCCGTTCTTGGCCAGTTCCTTGAGGAAGATTTCGTGGATGCGGCGGTCCTGCTGTTCGTATTCGATCTGGTTGCCGCCTTCCTCGAGCGAGGTGTCGACGGCGCCCATCCAGTGCTTGCGCTTGATGTCGATGAAGGGATAGCGCATCGACCCCAGCCCGATCGCCAGGTAGCGGGCCGGCGTGGGGCTGGTGTTGAAGTGCTGGTGGAACATCATGTCCGGCGGCGCGAAAACGACGCCGTGGTCCCAGTCGATGCGCTCGATCTTCTCGTCCATGTCGTACCACAGCAGCGAATAGCCGGTGCCGTGGACGCAGAAGACGTGGAAGTCGGCGGCGTGGCGGTGGCCTTTCTTGTAGGTGCCGACCGGCATTTCGGAAGAATGGGTGTGCATGGTGCCGTCGGCCAGGATGAACTTCATGTTGGACGAGCCGCCGCCGCGCTCTTTCCAGGCCTTCAGTTCGAACGCGCCGACGTCGGGCACGAAGTTGGTTTCCCAGGCATTGCGTCCCGGCTTGTGCGGAATGTAGGTGCCCTCGCCGGTGAAGTAGCTCTGCTCGCCCTCGCGGTCCGGGAAGCGGAAATCGTTGTTGAAGATGAAGTCCTCGTTATGCAGCAGGTTCAGCATGACGCAGAGGGTGGTGGTGCACGACATCCGGGCCGGTTCCGTGCCCGAGCCGTTGAAATGCTGGTGCTTGCAATTCAGCGGCAGGGCGAACAGGCTTCTCGGTCCCCATTCGAAGGTGTGCTTGTTGCCGTGGGAATCCTCCACAGTGGTCGAACCGTGGCCGGAGATGACGTAGACCACCTCTTCGTACAGGTGGGTCTGGGGCGCCGTCTTGCCGCCGGGCTCCAGGTCGAGGAGGAAAATGGAGATGAAATCGCCCCGGCCGTCCAGTTCGATCGAGGCGCCCTTGGCATCCATGCGCGCCCAGGGCTTGGTCTCGACAGTCTTCAGGTCCACCCCCAGGGATCGAATGCGGGGGATTCCCTCATTGTCGACCCAGTCCCCGAAGGGGTCGAGCAGGAACTTCTTCTCCCTGTCCGGCTGCAGCAGTTCGGCCATAGCGATCCATCCTCATGCGTAGGTTTGACGTGCGGCGGAGTGTATCACAGGCCGCGAATCCGTGAAAACTGCTGCGTCAAATGAAATTTTCTCTTCGGGCGCAGCCTCCTCCGCCTCGAAAGCATCGCGTTCGATCCGGTGATAAAGGCACCCTCGCCATGCCGCAAAGATAAGCTGGACCCAGTGCCTGGTGAAATCTTGGATGGCCGTTACAGATGTGAGCGGAACCGCCATTGCCCAGTTTAAGGCGTCTTCGGCTTAGTAGCAGAGATCGGCTTATTGAACTGCCGAGCTCTGTCATCGCGCCGTGAACCTAACGTCCACACGTAGCCATAGCGGCCATCAGGTTAACGCGCGCTGGTCGCCAAAAAATGCGTATTGGCGCCGATCGGTCAGTGATTGTCTCAATCTCAGTGGACCAAACTCGGCCATTCCGCCGTCATGTTTATCTGATTCTTGCACCGATTAGGGAACGTCGGACCTGCTAATCTCTTTCCGGAGTTCTTCAAGCCGGTCTTTAAAACCCTCAGCATCGCCATAGTCTATGAATTGCGCATAGCGACCATGAGCGCCTTTGGTGCGGACCGCATGTTTTATTGGGCACCAGAACTGTTCTGTCCGTGCCGCGACTTCTCGCACGTACGCAATCAGTCCGTTGGCGTAACTGCAGTAATCGCAGTTCAATTTCTGGATTGAATTTAGGTAAGCCAAATGATGTCGGTCGATTACGACGTAGTCCGAGCGCCGAACGGCCACTAGCCCCCATATCGAGAAACAAACCTTTTGATAAAGCCAGATGCTGGCATCAAGAAAAAGTAGCGGCAGGATCAAGCCGTAAACAAATGGCGCAATAACCAGCGTGCCAATGGGAGAATTCTTTAGGAATCGGATTAGACCGACCTTGAGGCGCCTATGCTCCGCAGTAATACCTTGCTCAAAAACCACTCGCCCCTGGCTGATTCCGTAGTTGAAATTGGCTCGTCCGGCCTCAAATTCTCGCTCAAACTCGTCTTCGAGCTTGCCTAGCCGCGCAAGCAACTCGTCTATTTTTTCGTTCATATGGATGCCTCTGCGGAATGAAGACGAAATATTTCTTTGAAAAATCAGCATATCGATTTCACAGGCTCGCGGGAGGCTTTTTGTGAGTGCGCCGAGACTAAAAGTCTTATGTCCGCTTCGGATCAAGAGCGGAAGCTGAGTCAAGGCGCGAAAACGAAGGCCGGGTCCTCGTTGTCTTGATCCTCAGGGAATATCGAGCACGATCTTGCCGAACTGTTCGGCTTTCGCCATGCGTGCGAGCGCCTCAAGCGCGCCGTCCATGGGATGGACGCTGTCGATCACCGGCAGGAGGCGGCCTTCCGCCACGGTCCGAAGCAGCGCCCGGTATTCCGCGAGGTTGGCCGCGGTGGACCCGAAGATGCGGAGCTGGCGCACGAACACGCGCTGGAGATCGGCGGGCGGCTGGGCGCCCGATGTCGTGCCGCAGGTGACGATGCGCCCGCCCCAGGCAGCGGCGCGGAGCGAATCGCCCCAGGTCGCGGCGCCCACGTTGTCGATCACCATGTCGACGCCGCGCCCTTGGGTAAGATCCATAACCGCTTTCCAAACGGTATTGTCCCGGTAATCGATGCCCGCAACGGCGCCGAGCTCCTCGGCGCGGGCGAGCTTGTCGGCACTTCCCGACGTCACGATGGCCCGTGCCCCCACCATGGCGGCCATCTGCAGGCAGGCGAGCGCGACGCCGCCGCCGACGCCGTGGATCAGCACGGTCTCGTGCGGCAACAGGGGCGCCTTGCCGAACATCATGCGCCAGGCGGTCATGTAGGCCGCGGGCAGGGCGGCCGCCTGGTGCCAGTCAAGCGTATCGGGGACCGGCAGGAAGCAGCCGGCCTTGGCGGAGAGGTATTCGCCGTAGGTCCCATGGCGCTGTTCGCCGATGATCCGCAAGTTTTCGCACCACGGCTGCTCGCCGGCCTGGCACTGGGGGCAGGTGCCGCAGAACTCCATGGGGTAGCTCATCACCCGCTGACCCGGGGTGAGGCCGGAATCGGGATCCGCCTCCACCACTTCGCCGGCGGCGTCGAGGCCCAGCACCATGGGCAATTCATGGGTGATGCCGCGCCCATCGTCGCGCATGTAGAGATCGGCGTGGTTGAGCGCCGCCGCGCGCACCCGGATCACGGCGTTGCCGGGCGGCCGGGCGGGATCGGGGAAATCACCGATCCTGACCCCATCGGCCCCGCGTCTTTCCAGGACGACCGCTTTCATCTTTGCCTCCTATAGGAACCTGGCGAGGGCGCCGGCGAAGATATAGAGGCCGAGCGCCACAAGGCTTGCGAAAAACACCCGCCGGAAGGCCGCCTCCGCCAGCCGGCGGCGCACCGATTGCCCGAGCGCCATGCCGGCCAGCGCCGGGATCAGGGCGGCGGCGGAAACGGCGGAGAGTTCCATCGTCATCAGGCCGTGGCCCTGCAAGGCCGCCGCCAGGGCCAGGGTGGAGACGGTGAACAGCATCCCCATCGCCTGCACCAGGGCGTCGCGCGAAAGCCCGATGGCTTGCAGGTACATGACGCCGGGCACGACGAAGGAGCCGGTCATGCCGGTCAGCACCCCGTTGACCGCGCCGGTCAGCGGCCCGGCCCAGGATTGGCGCGCAGCCGGGACACTGAGCCGAAGGCCGGCAAGGCTGGCGCCGCCATAGGCGATCAGCAGCAGCCCCAAGAGGCCCGACAGAAGGGCGAGGTCGAGGCGCGTCAACGCCAGGGCGCCCAGCCAAACGGTCAGCCCCGCCATCCCTAAGAACGGCCACAGCCGCCTGACGATCGCCGCCCCGTTGCCGCCGGCGCAGGCCTGCCACATGTTGGTGACCAATGAGGGCATCACCAGGAGCGCCATGGCCTGGGTCAGGTCGGTGACGATGGAGAGCAGCGCCAGGCTGAGGGTCGGCAGGCCAAGGCCGATCACCCCCTTGACGGTGCCGGCCAGCAGGAAGGTGGCGCCGACCAGGGCGAGAAGGATGGGGTCCGACATGGGTCCACGCTAGCGCTCGGGCCGGGCCGGGGCAAGGCGCAACGGTTGCCCGGCGTGACAAGGTGGGGCCGAGACCTTATGTATGGCATCTCACGGCGGCGGCCGTGGGAAGAGCTGGATTGGGCAAGGATGCGGCGGGCGCGCGAGTGCCGGCCCGCCAGGGAGAGAAGAGACATGGCGGACGCTTTTATCTGTGATGCGGTGCGGACCCCGATCGGGCGCTATGGCGGGGCGCTTGCCAGGGTGCGGGCCGACGACATGGCCGCCCATGTGATCCGGGTCCTGATGGAACGCAATGCCTCGCTCGATCCTCCTGCCATCGACGATGTCATGTTCGGCTGCGCCAACCAGGCGGGCGAGGACAACCGCAATGTCGCGCGCATGGCGGCCCTTCTGGCGGGCCTGCCCGACAGCGTGCCGGGCACCACCATCAACCGGCTCTGCGGGTCCGGCCTCGACGCCGTGGGCCAGGCGGCGCGCGGCATCCGGGCCGGCGATATCGAGATCGCCATCGCCGGCGGGGTGGAGAGCATGTCCCGCGCGCCCTTCGTCATGGGCAAGGCGGAGACGGCCTTTTCACGCAGCGCCGAGATCCATGACACGACGCTGGGCTGGCGCTTCGTCAACCCGCTGATGAAGAAACTCTACGGCGTCGATTCGATGCCCGAGACCGGCGAGAACGTCGCCGAGGACTTCCAGATCAGCCGCGGGGACCAGGATGCCTTCGCCTACCGGTCCCAGATGCGGGCCAAGGCGGCGGCCGAAACCGGGCGCCTGGCGCGCGAGATCGCGCCGGTCTCCATTCCCCAGCGCCGCGGTGATCCGATCGAGGTCCTGGCCGATGAGCACCCGCGCCCCGATACCACCCTGGAGGCGCTTGCCAAGCTGCCGACGCCGTTTCGCGAGGGCGGCACGGTGACCGCCGGCAATGCCAGCGGCGTCAACGACGGGGCGGCGGCGCTGATCGTCGCTTCCGAGGAAGCCGCCCGGAAATTTGGGCTCACCCCCCGCGCCCGGGTCGTCGCCATGGCGGTGGCGGGGGTGGCGCCCAGGATCATGGGCATCGGCCCGGCGCCGGCGACGGAGAAACTGCTGGCGCTCGCCGGCAAGACGATCGACGACATCGACGTGATCGAACTGAACGAGGCTTTCGCCAGCCAGGGCCTCGCCGTGATGCGGCAACTGGGCCTCCCCGACGATGCCGAACATGTGAACCCCAACGGCGGTGCCATCGCGCTGGGCCATCCGCTCGGCATGTCCGGCGCCCGCCTGGCGCTGACCGCGACCGAGGAGCTCGCCTTCACCGGCAAGGACCTTGCCGTCTGCACCATGTGCATCGGCGTCGGCCAAGGCATCGCCGCGTTGCTGGAACGGGTGTAACCGCTTTATTAAAGAACGATTTAATTAAATTATTCTTTAATAAAGGCGATCTGCGCCCCCTATGAGGCCACGCCCGTGCGGGGTATCCGCCTTCTTGGCGCGGGTTCCTTCCTCGTTTGACGGAAGCCCATGGGCGCAATAGGATTCACGCAAACCGGATTTAGGGGCGTGCCCAAAGAAGGCCGCCGATTGGAGGAAACGGATATGAGCATTGCGACAGATTCGGGCGCCTTGGCGAACATGCAGGTGACGCCGTTGACCGACGCCATCGGGGCGGAGGTGACGGGGATCGACGTCTCGGGCCGGCTGAGCGACGCCGACATCGCCGCCATCAACGATTTGCTCCTGGAGCATCTGGTCCTGGTGATCCGCGACCAGCACCTTTCGCCGCCCGAGCAGATCGCCTTCTCCAAGCGCTGGGGGGAGTTGGTGCGCCGCATCGCCACCGATTTCCTGCATCCGGAATACCCCGACGTCCTGGTGCTGTCGAACCGCAAGGTGAACGGCAAGTACGAGGGCGCGACCCAGGCCTATGCCGGCTTCACCTGGCATCAGGACCTGACCTATGCCGAGCGGCCGTCCTTGGGCTCTATGCTGCATTCGCTGGAAGTGCCGGAGGAGGGCGGCGATACCGCATTTGCCAATCAGTACCTGGCTTATGAGACCCTGCCCGAAGACATCCGTGCCAAGATCGATGACCTAAAGGCGGTCCACATCCGCGACCGCCGCAAGAACCCGCGTGCCGGCATCTCGGACCTGGAAAAGGGCGAGTTCACCCAC
>JAOTVC010000327.1 GCA_029863585.1 Alphaproteobacteria bacterium
GTCGGGATGGGCCAGAGCCCGGAGATCGGCGGGAGGCAGGATGTGATAATCCATGCTCCAGCCCCGGTGGAGATGGGAATCGAGGGAGACGTGGATGACTTTGGCCCCGATGCGCTCGGCGCCGCCCAGGCGTTTGACGTAGCCGCCCAAGTCCATCCAGTCGAGGCTGAGGATCGCATCGGCGCGGGCAAAGGCGTCGAGGTGCTGGTCGCGGGGATGGAACCGGGCCTCCAGCACGTGCAGGGGATGGCCGGTCGGGAAGGCGGCCGAATTATGCAGGTCGGTCAACACCACCGCCCCCAACAATTCCGCCAGCCGCACGCGTTTGTTCCAGGCGTCCTCGCTGCGGCTTCCCCGCCCCGCCATGATGAGCGGGCGTTCGGCCGCTAGCAGGATATCCGCCATCGCCGCCACGTCGGAGGCGGCGGGGGCGGATGGATGGCCGGGCGCGAAGCGGGCGGGATCGGGGAAGATGGGCTCGCCCGAAAGGGCACCTTCCTGAAGCTTCTCATCGAGACAGACATAGGTCGGGCCATAGGGCGCGGTGCGCGCGATCTGGTTGGCGCGCAGAAGCGATTCCAGGGCGGCCGGCACCGAATGGGGCGTGTCGTCCCATTTGGTATAGTCACGGATGATATGGGCCTGATCGGCGGTGGAGTGGATCCAGTCGATCCAGGGCCTGCGCGCGTCGGCATCGAGCGGCCCGTTGGCGCCGATGATGACCACCGGCTTGCGGTCGCACCAGGCGTTGAACACCGCCATGACCGCGTGCATCAGCCCGACATTGGTGTGCAGCGCCACGGCCATCGGTTCGTCGGTCACCTTGGCATAGCCGTGGGCGATGGCGACGGTGTGCTCCTCGTGCAGGCAGACGAGCATCTGCGGATTGGTGTTGCCGAGGTAATTGACGACGGAATCGTGGAAGCCCCGGTAGGAGGCGCCCGGCACCAGGGCCATGTATTTGAGATCGAGGCGGCGCAGCATTTCGGCCAAGGCATCGGAATTCCAACCCAGCCAGGGATTGGAAAGGCCCTCGGGCCGGTCGACCGCTTCAAAGCTCGCTGTTCCCGGCTTCATGCTTCTGGAATCGCCGCCACTTGCCACCTGGTCCTCCTTGTCTGTCATCGCCGCCGCCGCTTAGCCCGGCGCGCCGCCCGGGGACTATAACGGCAAATTCTCACGAACGGGACCAATGCGGCGCGGCCAGCCCGCACACCGCGACCGCCCCTTGCCAGGTGGCGCAAGACCGCTAGACTGCCCCCGCCCAGGGACGAACGCCGTCGGGGCGCGTCCGCGTTGTGCTGTTTCCCTTGTCCCGGATCCCAGGTGCCCCCCCATGCAGCCAAGCCTCCTAAGCCCGATCCGAGGCATGACCGCGCCGGCCCGCGGGGCGGCCTGGATGATCGCCGCCGCGGTCGCGTTTTCCCTGATGACCTGGGCGATCCGGGAACTTGCCCCGATTGCCGCGTCCGAGGTGATCTTCCTGCGCAGTCTGCTCGGCCTGTTCCTAGTGCTGCCCTGGTTGCGGCTGCCCGAAGGGCGTCTCCTGCGCCGACCACGGATCGGGATCTTCTGCCTGCGCGCAGGCTTCAGCTACGCCGCCATGCTGGCCTGGTTCTATGCGATCCAGCACGTGGTGTTGGCCGACGGGGTGGCGCTGCAGTTCACCCTGCCGCTGTTCACGATCCTGTTCGCGATCCTCATTTTCAAGGAACCGGTGGGATTCCGGCGCTGGACGGCGACGGTGATCGGCTTCGCCGGCGCCCTGATCATCATCCGTCCCGGGTTCACAGCGATCGACGGAGCGACGGTGCTGGTGATCGTCTCGGCGGCGCTCTATGGGGCGGCGAACATGGCGGTGCGATACCTTTCCCGGCGGGAGCAGGCCCAGACATTGGTGTTCTATCTTCACGCCCTCACCCTGCCGCTGGCCCTTGGGGGGGCGATTCCCTATTGGATCTGGCCGGGATGGGCGGATGTGCCCTGGATCATCGTGCTGGGGGTGACCGGCACCCTGGCCCATTATTGCTTTGCCCGGTCCATGGCGATCGCCGACGCATCGGTGGTGATGCCGTTCGATTACCTGCGCCTGCCCATGCTGGCGGCGGTGGGTTACCTGGCCTATGACGAGCAGGCCACGGTCTGGACCTGGGTGGGGGCGCTGGTCATCTGCTCCTCGACCTTCTACATCGTGCGCCGGGAATCCCAGATCGCCCGCGCCGCGGAACGCGACAGGGCATAGATCCCAAACCCGCGGCGGGGCGCGCTATCCGGCGCCTTAGGGCGGATCATAGGGTCGATTGGGAATGGAATGGATCTCTACAGCGCGTCGGCTCGAGGCCGAGCCCGCCCGTCGCTGCGCGCCCTTAGGCGCCGTCGACCAGCGCGCGGCCCTTGCGGGTCAGCTTGCAGACCAGCCAATCGGGCTTGATCGCGTTCCAGAACCAGGGCTCCGCCCAGCCCTTCTCAAGGCAGACGCGCACGGTGCGCGGCGAAATGCGCTGGCCAAATTCGTTGAATAACGGGAGCTTGCCGCCCGGTTGCGTGATTCCACGCTTAAGCCATGCAAGCTGTACATCGGTCGGTGCGGCCGCCACGTCTTCATCGAGGGGCCGTAGATTCGTGTTCGCTGCGTCCATGCCGTTCCCGGTTGCCCGGGCCTCCCGTCGGCTGGATATTGCAATGTTGTTAAATTTTAGTGTATTTGCGGCG
>JAOTVC010000328.1 GCA_029863585.1 Alphaproteobacteria bacterium
ACACGGCTAGGCCTGCCCTTTACCCATAAAAACCACTGGACTTAGGGACTTGTGCCGCGTACCGTGGCGGCATGAACACACAAAACCTGGTCAAACAAAAGCTGGCTCAGCCGGAAACGATCACCGTCATTCGGCAGGTACTCGAAACGTACGACAGTGTGCCGCGCTCGACCATCGCGCAGCGGGTGTGCGAACGGCTGGAGTTGTTCAATGCACGGGGCAAGCCGCAGCGAGCCGGTTGTCTGAAGGCCCTGCGGGAATTGGAGCGCGCCGGACATTTCGAGCTGCCCACGGCTCGGCGGTGTCCGGTGCGTGGTTCTCCAAGGCGGCTTACAGGGCCGGTCGAGCCGCCTCGGGATGTCCCCGCCCGGGCCGGTGACGTTCAGGACCTGGTGTTGGTTAAGGTCGAAACGGATGTGCAGGTGCGCATCTGGAACGAGCTGATGCTGCGGGAGCACCCGCGTGGCGCCGGGCCGCTGGTGGGGGTGCAGGTGCGCTATCTGATCGGCTCGGCGCACGGTTGGCTCGGGGGGCTGGGATTTGGCGCGTCGGCCTTGCAGCTCAAGGACCGGGATCGGTGGATCGGTTGGGATGCCGAGGCCCGGCAGCAGCACCTGCATCGAGTCGTCGGCCTCAGTCGCTTTCTGATTCGACCGATGGTCCATTGCCACAACCTCGCCTCTCACCTGCTAGGGATAGCGCTGCGGCAAATGCCCGGGGATGTCGAGACCCGTTACGGGTATCGTCCCTGGCTGGTGGAGACGTTTGTGGAGACCGAGCGCTATCGCGGCACCTGTTATCGGGCCGCCAATTGGATCGAGGTCGGTCAGACCCGGGGGCGCGGCCGCCAGGACCGGGAGAATCGCTCGGCCGAGACGCGCAAGGCGATCTACCTGTACCCGCTGGCTGCGGATTTTCGTACCCGTCTGGGCGTGGGGCACGAGCCGCTACCGTCGAGGTTGGATATCGCCGAGGGGTTGGACGGGGACGCGTGGGCCGACAACGAGTTCAGTGGCGCCAGGCTGGGGGATCTGAGGCTCAGCAAAAGGCTGGTCGAGAGCGCCCGGATCCAGGCGCAGGTGCCGGGACGGGCGTTTTCTGGGGCGGCCCAAGGCGACTGGCCGCGGGTGAAAGGCTATTACCGCATGATCGACCAGCCGCAGTACGGTGCGGTGACGATGGCGGCGATCCTCGCCCCTCATCGCCAGCGGACCCTCGCACGGATGCGGGCGCAGCAGACGGTGCTGTGCATTCAGGATGGCACGGATCTTAATTATTCGAGCCTGGCCCAGTGCGAAGGGCTGGGCGTGATCGGCACCAACCAGACCGGTGCCAGCAGCCGTGGATTACACCTGCATTCGACACTGGCAGCGACGACCGAGGGCGTGCCGCTGGGCGTGCTCAGCGCCCAGTGTTGGGCACCGCCGCAGAACTCGCAAGCGCCCTCGCCCCCGGCCCACGTCACCCCCATTGAACAGAAGAAGGGCTTCTGCTGGATCAAGAGTCTGCGTGACAGCAATGCCTTGGCCAAGGCGATAGCCAACACCCACCAGGTCTGCGTCATGGATCGGGAGGCGGACTTCTTCGAACTGTTCGATGAGCCGCGTCACCGGCGAGTTGACCTGTTGGTGCGGGCAAAACACGACCGCTGCACCGATGGCGAGCTCAAGCTCTTCGACACCCTGCGACAGAGCTCGGTGCGCAGCCATCTCTGCATTCGGGTCCCCAGACAAAGCAGCCGCCCGAAACTCAGCAAACAAAAGGCACGCCCCAAACGACAGGCGCGTACGACAACGGTCGCATTACGCTATCGCCAGATCGATCTGCTCCCCCCGACCTATCACAAGGACAAAGCGCCCATTACCCTCTGGGCCATCCACATACGCGAACCATCACCGCCGCCGAACGAACAACCCATTGAATGGTTTTTACTGACGACCTGCGACATCGCTGGCGACGAACAGGCACAACAGTGCATTCGCTGGTATACCTTGCGCTGGCGTATCGAAGACTGGCACCGGGTGCTCAAGAGCGGCTGCCGCATCGAAGAGCTCGCGCATCAAACCGCCGAACGGCTAAAACGCGCCATCGCGATCAATCTAGTGATCGCCTGGCGCATTATGTTGATGACCCTCCTGGGAAGAGAGTGTCCAGAATTGCCCGCCGAGGTCCTGTTCTCGGATCTCGAGATCACCGTCTTACGCGCTTATGCGTTCAAAAAAAACTGAAGACGCCCACACACCTTGCCGACGCTGTTAATCTGGTCGCAATAATCGGCGGATACCTGGGACGCCGAAAGGATCCACCTCCCGGTCATCAATTGATGTGGCTAGGGTATTCCTATCTCCAGCGGATGTGTGAAGGTTATCTTCTCCGTGATAACTCAGCTGGGTTCGGGTGATTTGTGGGTAAAGGGCAGGGCTAGGCGCTGTTATGCTTAAGGCTTTGGCGGATATAGGTCGATGACCTCGTCGCCTCTTTTTTCGGCCATTTTTGCGAACAAAAGACAAACATCGATGGTAATTTTCAGCATGTCGGCAAGTTGATCAATTTTAGAGAAGTGCGGTGTCGAACTCCGTCCAGACCCGATGGGGTGGATGCCCCCCACTCGGCGGCATTGCGATATGCCACAGTGTTCATGTCAGCGACCACTCAGAGGAGGAGGCATCCATGACCAAGGCTACCATCATCGGCATCGATCTGGCCAAG
>JAOTVC010000122.1 GCA_029863585.1 Alphaproteobacteria bacterium
CTCGTCGGGCGGCGGTGGTGGCGGCGGCGGCGGCGGCGGCTGGTAGCGCCCCGCGGCAACGGATCAGGGAACACCCTTCACAGCTGAGGGCGGAACTGGGCATCACCGACGGGAACCTCGATGCCCACCTGCGCAAGTTCGCCACGGCCGGCTACCTGCACAGTGAAATGATTACCGAAGGCCGCCCTCATACGATCTACCGGCTTTCCCCCTCGGTGCGGTCGCGTTCTCGCGCTACCTCGCGGACCTCAAGCGTGTGATCGCCTATCCCGACGGACGGACCGGAAAACAGGCGAAGGGGCAAGGTTAAGTACCGACCGGGTGCGGCAAGACTCGCCAATGCCGAAAAAAATTCGTGCTACGGACACTTCTGGAAGCGAACGTAACCCAGCCGCACGCCCGCCGCTTTTGCGAATTTTCCGGCTCCCACATATTGTTCGGTCAACGTATAGGATCGCAGCTGGCACAAAGGATCCTCTTTCAACTTGAAAAGAACGTAACCCGGCATGGTTCGACGCAAAATGATGCCAAGCGCGTTCTTGTGGATCTTCCAGCTTTTCCGACTGATAAACGCCGCGTGCACCTTTGCATTGGGATGCCAATTGATGACCCCTTCTTTTGCCAGGGCGCTGCTGTAGTTCTTTAATTTCTCAGGCGGGGTTTTCCATTTGCCGGCGGTTTGCTCCACCGCTTTCCGCAGGGCATCGACGTTTTTTTTCTGATCGCCCCATAATTCGTCCTTGCTCACTTTGACACCTGCCGCCGCCAGCAATGCATCGATTCGTTTCATGCTACCGCCGCCGGCTTTAGGACCGAAGTAGAGCTTTTCCTTGAATGTGACCGGTCCTTCGTAGGTCAGCCAGCCATCTCTCTTCATGAGACTTTCCGGAGTCTGGACTTTTGCCGAGCCCATGATTTTGATGTGTGCTTTCGCGCTATTGACCGCCGCGGCGACAATCAGGTTGTCGGCGTTTTTCGCGGCCTCGCACCAATTCTGGGGGAACTTTTCAGGACCACCGATCGAGAAATAACAACGTGAGCCCAAAGCCTGACGGTCGATGCTGTTGCATACGGACGTAACCCGCTTGGCGGCTTGTTGATGCGTTTTAACTTGTTCCGGAGTCCCGATCTGTTGGTTGTTATGTAATTTCTGCAGGATCAGGCGATGGATGGCCTCGCGGTTATCGGGCCCCATGGCCCGCTTCGAAAAATCCCGGCACGCCTGCTTATTGGCTGCGCTTAGCGCTTGCTGATTCTGTTTTCTCTGCTGTTGCGCTTGGCTTTTGGCTTTCATTTGCGCGTTGTACTGCTTTTCAAGCGGGACGATCGCCGCGCGCATTGCCGCGGCCCATTGTTTTGCGCTGACCAGTTGGTTCCTGATTTTCTGACCGTCCGCTGACTTTTTTCCCGAAGTCGGTATTTGTTTGTTCCAGGCCTTCACCGCTTTGCCAAAACCGCCAACGTAGGACCGGTAATAGTTTCTGATTTTGGGAAAGGGAACGCCGGCAACAAAGTTCTTGCCGTTAAAAATAGCTTTTTCCTGCGGCTTCAGATGTTTGGTCACCAGCTGCTTCTGGTAATCCGTCAGACTGCCGGATCCACCCGCGCTGGGGGGAGTAGTTTGCCGCGGCGCCGGGCGTGCCGTCTTTTGTTGTGCCGGCGGCGCAGTGGCAGGTGCCGCTGGCTTGGCCGCCTGGGACGGCGCCGCCGAGGCGGGGGCCGGCTTACGGCCCGCCAGCATGGCTTCGAGCGCCGTTTCGAGGCGGCTCAGCCGCGCATCGGTTTCGACCCAGGAGGGATGGCTTTTGTTGGCGGATCCGTCAAGCCGCTGGCGGGTGATCTTGACCAGCCGCTGCAGGCGCTTGATGTTGGCCTTGCGCGACGGCGTCAGTCCCTTTGCCTGGTTTTCCAAGCGGGTGAGATCCTGGCGCGTGGACTTGATGGCGTTGTCCGCCGGCGGCGTCTGGGCCGGGGCCGGGGTACCGAAGGCGAAAAACGCCCCGGCAACGGCGAGGATGAAATATTTCCGCATGTGCCCCTCCTGAACGGCCGCGGGCTCTGCCCGCCTTTGCCCCGGCGGCGGCCCGTTTGTGCTTCATTCTTCCTTGCGCCTAAATTGCCATGATCCCAGGCCGGGTGGAACCCATAGAATCCCGCGCTACCCGGGCTTGCGGGCGACCAAGATCTCGGTCGCGTCATGAATGGCGTAACGCCCTTGCTGTACGACGTTGGGCTTAAAGACCGTGACAGCGAACCCCGGCCGCGCTAGGCGCTCGGCGATGTCCCGCCCGTAGAGCCGGACATGGTCGAACTGGCCGAAATGGCGGCTGCGGTCTTCCGGCGCGGTGATGGCGGGATCCTCATAGGTGCGCGCCAAGCCGCCGTCCAGGGGCACGGTGATCAATGCCGTGCCGCCTGGCGCAAGGATCCGGTGGAATTCGGCGATGGCGGCTGCGTCATCGGGAATGTGTTCCAGGACGTGGTTGCACATCACCACGTCGAAGGCGGCATCGGCGACACCCATTTTCGTGATGTCGGTATGGAAATCGGCCTCCGGGCTGGAAAGGTCGGCGGTGACGTAAAGTGCCGCCCGCGCGAAATAGGGCGCCAGGAAATGTTCCGGTGAGAAATGCAGGACCCGGAGCCCGGCAAATGCGTCGGCGCCAAGGTTGCCAAGATAGAGCGCCACCAGCCGGTGACGTTCGCGCGACCCGCACCGCCCGCAACTGGCGTTGGGCCGCCCGCTCCGCTTGTGCGCCTTGAATGGGCCGACATAACCGCACAGCGGACATTCCCGATCCATCGCCGCCGCGCCCGCCGCCGGGCCAAGTCCCGCGGAATCAGGCACCGGGCCAATCCCGGCGCAGAAGATCACGGAGCGCCATGAACTGGTCCCCGGTCAACTCGGTCGCCTGGTTGAGCACCGGATAGCGCGGCCAGCCCGGATCCGCGAAGGTCGCGCCCACGATTTCTCGGGCGCTCTCATAACGCGGGATGACATGCCAATGGACGTATTTGTCCACCATCATCAAAAGGATGTAGTTGATCTTGTCCGGCGCCAGGGTTGCCGCCAGGGCCGCCTCCAGATCGCCCGTCACGCGCGGCAACTCGGCATAGGCTTGGGCACTGACATCGGGCAAACTTTCGGCCTCTTCCTTGCAGGCCAGGACCATGGCGCCGGCGGTGATTTGTCCGGGTCGCAACAACACCGCCCAATGGGCATAATCGCCAAGCAGCGTGTCCGGATAGCCGAACTTTTCCATGGTCTCGTTCATGCGCGCCTCCCGTGGCAGGAACCTAGCCTAGCCTTCGCGGGGCCGGCAGGGAAGCGCCCGAAGCGCCACCACCCGCCTTCGATCCCCTTTCCCTCCGTGCCCAAGGAGTGCGAGGATCGGAACCATGAACAGGATACCCCCCACCGGGGCAAGACAAGACACGGGTCTCAGGCTGCTCGCCGATATCGGCGGCACCAACGCCCGCTTCGCCCTGGCCCGCCAAGGCAAACCGCCCCATGCGGCCCACCTGCTCCGGACCAAGGAATACCGTGGACCGGCCGAGGCCATCGCGGCGTATCTTCGTCTCAAGGCGCGCGTGCGCCTGCCCACCGCGGGCGCCATCGCCGTGGCCGGTCCCATCCAGGGCGATGCGGTCTCCTTCACCAATGCGCCCTGGAAATTCTCGATTCGGGATTTGCGGCGGGAGACGGGAATCGCGGCCCTCGCCGTGCTCAACGATTTCGAGGCGCTGGCCTGGGCCCTTCCCGCCTTCGGCCGGGCCGATGTCCTTAAGTTCGGACAAGGCCGGCCGGTCAAGGGGGCGCCCCTTGTGGCGTTGGGCCCGGGGACCGGGCTCGGCGTCGGCTGCTTCCTGCCGGGCGCGGATTTCGCCTTGGCGACGGAAGCGGGTCACATCAGTCTCGCCGCCGGCAACCCGCGCGAGGCGTCGGTGATCGCCGTTCTGGCCCAACGCTTCGGGCACGTATCTGCCGAACGTGTCGTTTCCGGCCCCGGGCTGCGCTACGTTTATGAGGCGCTCGCGGCGATTGACGGCGCCCCGCCGTTCGACGCGGACGCGATCGGGGTCGCGGCGGTCACCGGGCGGGCGCGGACCGGAGAAGACCCCCTCGCGGTTGAGACCGTAAGGATGTTCTCATCCCTTTTCGGCAGCTTCGCGGGCGACATGGCCTTGGCCTACGGGGCCAGGGGCGGTGTTTACATTGGGGCCGGGGTGATCCCGCGCCTCGGTCCCATGTTCGACCGCCGGGCGTTCCGCCGCCGCTTCACGGACAAGGGCCGGTTCCACGGTTGGCTCGCGCGGATCCCGACTTATCTGGTGGTCCACCCCCAACAGACCATGGTCGGCCTGGCCCAATACCTGGATCGGCAGGACGCGCCTACCCGCCGGACCGGAAGCTAGGCCGAGGGCGGCGCGGCGGCGCTTTCAGCCTGCGGCACTGGCCGCACCAAGACCACCAGGTCCTGAGGCTCCTCGACCCCCTCGAGCCGCCGATCGCGCAAGATCTCGTGACCGGGCGCTGGCCGATAGCCCTGGGCCTTGGCTAGTTCATAGGTCGCGAGATTGGTGATGGCGGACGAACCTTCCACCTTGTTCTGTTTTTCGAGCTTCGCCGCCACGTTCACGGGATCGCCGATCACCGTGTATTCAAGCCGGGTCTCATCCCCGACGGCACCGAACAGGAGCGGCCCGGCGGCGACGCTGGCGCCGACCGAGATCGGGGCCTGCCCCTTGGCGGCGCGGTCGCGCGCCCAATGCGCGGCCTCTTCGCAGATCGCCTGCACCGCGCGCAAGGCGTCGGCGGCGGCCGTCGCCGAGGGCCTGGCCGCCCCGAAGGTCGCCATGATGCCGTCGCCCATGAACTTGTCGATAATGCCCCCGGCGTCCTGAATGGTGGGAACGATGCGGGCCTGGTATTCACCCAGCACCTGCATCAGGTCGCGGGCAGGAAGTTGGCCCGCAAGGATGGTGAAGCCGCGGATGTCGACCATCACCACGGCGCCCTCCCGGATGACGCCCTGGCCTGCCTCGATCTTGGTTTCGGCATCGGTGATCTGGCGCGCGACGTCGGCGTCGAAGAAACGCGACAACTCCCGCGCCTCGGTCTCCTTGACCACCGCCCCGATCAGCATGACCCTGGCCCGCGTGATGGCAAAGGCGAGGATCAGCGTGACCACGGCGATGGAGATGACCTTATCGAACTCGGCGCCCAGCAGGATCGTGTTGCTGGTCATGTAATCGATATAGTCCCGGGTCACCAGGCCGCCTTCGGACAACGCGTAGGCCACCAGTGTCAACCAGCCCAGGACGGCCGTAAGCCCCGCCAACAGCACGTAATTGGCTTGGAAGCGCAGCGCACGAAGCGCAATGAAGATGAAGATGTAGAGCAGCGTCGGCGCCTTCAGGTAGAACGACGGCGGCTGCATGTATTTGATATGGAAGCTCCAGATGGTGACCATCAGGAGCGCCATGTCGAGGATGACCGAAAGGGCGAGCACCAGTGCCGGCAAGCGGTAGCGATGGGCCAGCAGCAGACGCAGGATGGTGAACGCGAAGTAGACGCCGAGCACATAGGGCACCGGATCGAACCCCACTTCCGCGTTGACCGGTGCCGGCGCGACCAGGTAGAGCGCGGCGAACACGATCACCACCGCGAGTTGGACCCAACCGATCAGGATTTCGCTTTGGTCCTGCTGGCGGATCACCGCGTCACGGATGCGCTCGGGCAGGTTCTCCGTGCGCGCGGCCCGCAGATGCCCGACAATCGTGTCTAGCAACGGCATTCAGTGCTCCCTGCCGGTCCCCGACCCGTAGCGCATTCCCGATTCGGCACCGGGATCAAGGGACCAGCACCATCCCCTCGCGCGCCACGATGGACCCCGCCCGCCGTTTTTCCAGTTGGCCGGCGATCACATCCATGGCGTCATCATCGTGGCCGGGGTCGTGATGAAAGGCGACGAAGATCTTGACCCCGGCCTGGTCGGCGAGGCGCGCGCCTTCCTCCCAGGTGGAGTGCCCCCAGCCGCGCCTTTGCTCGAATTCCGCCGCGGTGAAAGTGGAATCGTAGATCATGATGTCGGCGTCCCGCACCAACCGGAGAATGTTGCGGTCGTCCTCGCCCGGGATATGTTCGGTATCGGTGACATAACAGACCGAGCGGCCGTCGAAGTTGATGCGATAGCCGGCGGCACCGTTGGGATGGTTGAGGGCCGCCGTTTCCACCTCGATCCCCGCCTGCGGCGCGAACCTGTCGCCGGCGTCGAATTCATTGAACCGGAGATTGGCGCGGAGCCCATCCAGGGGCAGGGGAAACAAGGGCGCCTGCATCATCGTGGAAATCGCCGCGCGCAAGGTGGCGCCGTCATCGAACCGGCCGGACCACACGGACAGGGCCGCGCCCGGCGTCTGCGCCGGCTGAAAGAAAGGCAGGCCCACGAGGTGATCGATATGGGCATGGGAGAACAGGACGTCCATGGTGCCGATTTTTCGTTCGGCCAGTTCCAAGCCGAGGCGCCTGGCGCCGGTGCCGCAATCGATCACCAGGACGTGGGGTCCGCAATTGACCTCTAAGCAGGAGGTGTTGCCGCCGTAACGGATGGTTTCGGGCCCGGCGCAGGCGAGAGACCCACGCACGCCCCAAAATCGGATCCAGAAGGTCTCATCCGGAAGCATCGAAGCTGCGGCTCCATCTGCCAGCCGGTTGGCCGGCCAACCCGGCCCGGTCGTGATCGGGGCGCAGGGGGCCCTTCATGACGCGGAGCTTTCCATCGTTCGTTCGACCAATTGTTGGGTCGTCCGTTCCAGGCGATTGGCCAACTCGATGGTGACCTGAAGCGCCATTCCGGGAAATTCCGTCAACATCGGCATGAACACGTCCTTGGGGATACGGAGCGCCGTAACCTTGCCGCGGGCCCTGATGGTGGCCGTGCGGGGCTTGTTGCAGATCATCGCGATCTCGCCGATCAGTTCGTTGGAGCCGAGCTTGGCGACCACCGCCTCCTCCTTTCCCGCGAGCACCTCCGCCTCGCCCTCGAGAAGGATGTAAGCGCTGTCCCCTTCGTCACCTAAACGGAAAAAATACTGCCCGTCGGCGAAGGTCAGGCGCTCGCTGGCGAAGGCAAGCAGCTTCAGCCGCGCCGGATCCACCTTGGAGAACAAGGGGATTCTCTTGATGACTTCGACTTCTTCCACCAGGCTCATGTCAACTCCCCCAACACCGCACTATCGGTGATCCACCACCCCAGGCGCAAGCATCTTGGCGATGCCCGCCCAAACGCCCAACGTCATTCCGCGACCGCCCCCAGGACCGGCGCGTCTTCGGTAACTTTGCCCTTATCCAAAGTGATGACCCGCGGGAAAAGCTGGGCCAATTCCTTCTGCGACAGGCAGGCGACCACCCGACTGTCCCTGCTTTCTTCCCTGATACCGGCAATCACCTCGATCTGGGCGGCTCCGTCGAGGGAGTTGAGGCAATCGTTAAGGATCAAGGTATCGGGCCGCTTGAGAACCTGTCGCGCGATCATCACCTTCTGGCGTTGCGCCGGGCTCAGCATGGCGCCGCCTGGCCCCACATGATAATCCAGGCCGAACCGCATGACCGTCTTGCGCAGGTCGAGGGAATCGATCACCTCCTTGATGATTTCCCCTACCCGTTCCTTGGCCCTGGGCTGGCCGTAGACGACCTTGCCGAACAGGATGTTGTCCTGCAGGGTCGCCCAGCGGTTGACCTTTTCCGGGTCGAAAAACTCGAAGGTCGGCTTCAGCGAGTCCGGCAGGTGCCTGGCGAATTCCTTCCGTGCCTCCACGATCTGCACCATCATCCGGTCGGTGATGAGACCGAGGCGGTGGCGGGTGGGAACCAGTTGGAAGAACAGCGAAAGCAACTGACTCTTCTGGGTTGCCTTGAGCCTCCGCGCCCCTTTGTCCTTGACGAAATGAACCAGTTCCGCGATCTCGGGCAGCTCGTCAGCGCTGATGAAACTGAAGCGTTCGAACAGTTCGTTGCCGGGATCGATGTCCGAGAACAAATCCACCATCAGCTCGGCGACCTGGATCGAGATCTCGGTGGCGCTGTCAAGCAGACCGACCGCGTTCAGGACGCGGCGCATATAGGCCTCCTCGCCGAGCGCTGCGGCGTCCAGCGCCCCCTCCGCTGAAGCGCCGAACAGGATGTTTTCACCGACCGATGCACTGTGATTGAAGCAGTCGGGATCGAAAGGCTCGACCAACTGGCCAAACTCCGGATCGTTCAGACGGGTGTGGATGGCGCGGCGCGCCTCCAACAATTGCGCCCTGGTCTCGCTGTCACGATCGAAGTCGCCGGTGCTGCGCAGGCCCATCTCATAGAGGTCCACCTCCATGCCGACACATCCCAGCACTTCGATGGCGCGGTCCGCCAACTCTTCATGGGACGCGACGCCCGCCCGCCTGAGGTCTACCCAATCGGCGCCGAGCAGGAGCGGCGGATTGCCCGACAATTGTGCCTCGGCCAGGTACTGCTTCTCGTAGGCAGCCCATTCCGGGCCTTCCTCGCCGGGGCCGACAGGTTCCTGCTTGAGTCCCAGATAGAGGTTGTCCTTCAGGGAGCCGGCGAACAGGAAGGGATCGTTGCCGACATAGCCCAACCGGCGCCCCAGAAGTTCCCTCTGCATCCGCGAAAGGTCCTGACCGCCCAGTGTCACCCGCCCGGTCGTGGGCGGCAGCAGGCCGCCCAGCAACAGCCCCAGCTCGGACTTGCCGCTGGTCTCCGGTCCGGTGACAGCGACATGCTCTCCCTCGGCAATGGCAAGGGAAACGTTGTCCAGGCTCTTGAATTCATGCTCGTCGATCACGGTGACGTTGACCAGTTCGAAATTACCAAGCGGCACATCCGCATCCGCCACTTCCGCCGCGAGCGGGGGTTCCGGCAGCAGCCTGTTGGAAGCGAAGTTGCGCACGACCTGCTCATACTTCACCTTGATGGCAGCCTGCTGCTGGTAGTAGTTGAGAAGCTCCTTCCAGGGGCTGGCCAGGTCTTTGTACGCGGCCAGGATCGCCACCAGGGCCCCCAGGGTGAGGTCGCCCTTGATCACCAGATAGCCGCCGATGGAGAAGAAGAAGAACGGCGTCAATTGCCCGAGGAAGGCATTCAGGAATTTGATGAGGAACTTGCGCCGGTAGATTTTGTAGCGGATATCGTAAATCCGGCCCAGGCGATCGGAAATCCGCGTCCGGAAGAAGCGGCTGGCATCGTTGGCATGGATGTCCGTGACGCCACGCACGCTTTCGGCGATCACGTTGGCGAGACGGCGAATTTCGCGCACCCGGCGCCGGTTGTAGTGCAGTAGCCGTTTCTGCAATATCGGAATCAGGATCGCTTGGATCGGATAGAGCGAGATCGCCGCCAGGCCGAGAACAACATCCTGCATGAACATGAAAAACAGGATCACCAGCAAGGTGCCGCCGTAAAATGCCGGTACCGAAATGGCGGCGCCGACGAACCCGCCCACGGATTCGACCTCACCGGTGATCATGGGAATCAATTCGCCCTGGGGAATGCGCCGGAAATGCGGCAGGGGAAAACGGAGGACGCGGTCGTAGAGCTGGAACCGCAGCCGGCGCAGCATGCGCTCACCCACCTTGCCCTTGTATATTTCAAGGAAGTACTTGAAACCGCCGTTGATGAAGACCAGCGCCAGGAACACGAAGGATAACAACAACAGGTATGGCACCTGGTCGAACTGGAAGCCGATAATCGTGCGCGGGAAATTTTTTCCCCCGATGGCTTCGTTGATGATGATCTTGGGAAGATCGAGGGAGAAATAGAGGAACGGGAACGACAGCACCGTCATCGCCAGGATGACGATCTGCTGACGCATACTGTAGCGAAAGACAAATTGAAAGAGGGTGTCTTGCATGAAACAACCGCTTTACCGGCCCGTCGTCCCTGGCGCGGCGGCCACCTCAGGCGGCCAGCGAAAGTGGCTCGTGCCACACCTTGATTGAATATGATAGTACCCTAAGCCACCACCGAATAGTATTGTTTCCGAAATCGGTGGAGCCCATATATAGGTAATTATAATAATCCGTTGCGCTGAGCAGCAGCGGAAAGGGGGTCCATGGCTGATCTTCTGCAAGTTGAAAATCTTGAAATTGCGTTCGACCTCCTCGGTGGGCGTGTGACGGCGGTGGACAAGGTCAGCTTCCGCGTCCCCCACGGACGGACGGTGGCCCTGGTCGGTGAATCGGGATCCGGGAAGTCGGTCATTTCCCAGGCCATCATGAGCATCCTGCCGAAGTCGGCCCGGATTCTGGGCGGCTCCATCCATTACAGCGACCGGCCGGACGGCACAGGAACGGTCGCCGACATCGCCGCGCTGCCGCGCTCCAGCCCGGAGATGCGGGCCATCCGCGGCGGGCGCATTTCGATCATCTTCCAAGAGCCGATGACCTCGCTGTCCTCTCTGCACACCATCGGCAACCAGATCTGCGAGGCCCTGCACCTTCACCACCCGGACGTTTCGCCCCGGGAAGGCCGGGAATTGGCCGCGGCGATGCTGGGGCGGGTGGGCTTTCCCGATCCGGAAAAGGCGCTCAAGACCTACCCTTTCGAGCTTTCCGGAGGCTTGCGCCAGCGGGCGATGATCGCCATGGCCCTGATCTGCCGCCCGGCGCTGCTGATCGCCGACGAGCCCACCACCGCCCTCGACGTCACCATCCAGGCGCAGATCCTTAAATTGATCAAGGACCTGCAATCGGAGCTCGGCATGGCGGTGCTGATGATCACCCACGATCTAGGCGTCGTCGCCAATCTTGCCGACGAGGTCGTGGTGCTGTATCGCGGCCGCGTCATGGAACAAGGCACGGTCACCGATATTTTCACCGCGCCGAGCCACCCTTACCTCAAAGGGCTCCTACACGCGGTGCCACGATTCAACATGGCGGAAGGCGAACGGCTGACCCCCTTGCGCGCCATCAGCCACAGCACCAGCGAATATTTTTCCGCCATCCAAGCCGGGACACGGGAAACGCCCCGTGACACCCCCCTATTACGGGCGGACGGGCTGACGAAATCGTTCCGCATCCGCAGCGCAGGTCTTTTCGCGGGCGCCGCCGCGGCCAAGGCGGCGGTGAAGGCGGTAGACGATGTCAGTTTCGAGATCCGCCACGGGGAGTGCCTCGGCCTCGTCGGTGAAAGCGGCTGCGGCAAGACCACGCTGTCGAAGATCATCCTCGGCGCGATCCGGCCCGATACGGGCCAGGTGATTTTCGACGACGATGGCCACATGACCGACGTGCTGTCCCTGCCCCCGGAACGCCGTCTTTCGTTCCGGCGCAAGGCGCAGTTCGTGTTCCAGGACCCCTTCGGGTCGCTCAACCCACGCATGACGGTGGCCGACATCGTCGCCGAACCGCTGCTGATCCACGGCATCGGCGACCACGCCAGCCGCATGGCTACGGTCCGCGAATGCCTCGGCCTGGTGGGGCTCGACGTGGGCGCCATGGCGCGCTACCCCCACAGCTTTTCAGGCGGCCAGCGCCAAAGGATCGGCATCGCCCGAGCATTGGCGCTGAAGCCAGAACTGCTGATCCTCGACGAGCCGGTCTCCGCCCTCGACGTTTCGATCCAGGCGCAAGTGTTGAACCTGCTGACCGACCTGCGCAAGGAGTTGGGGCTGACCTACCTGTTCATCTCCCATAACCTCGCGGTGGTGAATTACGTGGCCGATCGCATCATCGTCATGTGCGCCGGCCGCATCGTCGAATCCGCGGATAAACAGGCCCTGTTCGACCGACCGTTGCATCCCTACACCCAGGCGCTGCTGGCCGCCGTGCCGGAGCCCGACCTTGCCCACCCCCTTGACCTTCACAGCCTAATGGAGGGCCGCTGTTCCGATCC
>JAOTVC010000123.1 GCA_029863585.1 Alphaproteobacteria bacterium
GTGGCCAATCGCGACGGCTGGAGTTCGGGCTTCACGATCCTAACGGCGCTCGGCAACCTGGTACCGCATCTCGATGACGACGACGTCTATGTCGCGCTCTATCACGGGGCCAGGCGCGTCGCGCGGGACTGCGCCGACGAGCCGCCCCGGCGCAAGCGCGCCGCCCTTAGGAGCAATCCGGGCCCAGCCACGCTCAAGCGCTGGTTCCGCCATTGGGCCGCGGTGCGCCATCGGGAGGCTGCCGAGCGCACGCTGCTGACCGCGCTCGCCGCCGGCGCTTCACCCTCGGCGCTCGCCGATCTCTTGTTCACGGCAGAAACCGATCGCGTCTACGCCGGCGGGGGCCATGCGCTCGATTTCATCAACAAGGCATTCGAATGCCTGGACCTGATCGGCTGGAAGCACGCCGATCAGGTCTTGCCCGCGATCGTGGGCGAGACCGTCGGCGCGCGCAGCGCCGCGGAATCGACGGCCTGGCGCCAGCCGGTAGACCTGATCGCGCTGCTGGACGACGCCTGCGCAGGACTCCCGGACAGGTTCGCATCTTCCCCCGACGGGCCCTGGGACGGTCACGAGGCATTGGCCCGAGAGCTCCTCGCCGATGATCCAAGGGCGGTGATCGCATCCCTCGACGCCGCCATCGGCGACGGCGCCGGGCCCGCGGACCTTGGCCGGGCGCTGGTTTACGCCGCGGCTTTGCGCCTCGCCCGGTTTGGGGACGTCAACGAACAATCGGACTGGGAAACCGCGCACCATGCCTTCACCTATTGTCACGCAGTGCACCAGGCGCTGAAGCGCATCGGCGAGGACCCGGACGCCGAGGGCTGTCCGGCAGCCGTGCGCGGCGTATTCCATGGCGCCATGGCGGTCTATCTCTGCCGCTATCTCAACGTCCCGCCCGCCGCCCTGCCCGGCGAGCCGGGCGCCGAGCCCGGCGACCTGCCCGATCATCCACGGGCGCTGACCACGGCACTTCTAGAGGCCTTCGACCGGCCCCGGCAGACCGATCTTGCGGCCCGGATCGTGGCGCGCTACCTGGAATGCGGCCATCCCCCGGATGCCCTGATCGCGACCCTCGGCCGCGCGCTCTTGCGCGAGGATGCAGGCTTCCATGCCTATCAGTCGCTCGAGGCCGGCGTCCGCCAGTTTCAAGATTGGGGCAACACCGCACCGGGACGCCACATCCTGATCGGCATCACCCGATACCTCGCAGCCCATGCACCGACCATGCGCGCCATCGCCCAGACCGCGCGCACCGCGGAAAAACTGATGCGCGGCGGCCATGTGCATGAGGAGGACCCGGCCGAAACCACCTAGTCCCGGCGGCCCGGCGAGCGCAGCGCTCGACGAGCGGTTTTTCTGTTTCCCGCCGCACAAATTCTGCCTATTACAGATCCCCAATTGAATTGGCCACCGACGCGCCGAAACGTGCCGAGACAGGCAGAACGAACGAGACAAGAAGGAGAGAACCATGGACGCCGATGCCAAGAAAACCGCCCTGAGAATGATTCCTTACGGAATCTATGTGTTGACCGCCAGGGGGGTCGACGGGGTGGCCGCCGCGACGGTCAACTGGGTGACCCAGACCTCCTTCGACCCGCCGCTCGTGGTGGTCGGCGTGAAGTCCGATTCAGGGCCCTATCAAATTCTCAAGGAAGCGGGCCATTTCGCCCTCAACATGCTGGGCAAGGGCCAGCAGGGTCAGGCCTTCACCTTCTTCAAGCCGGCGGCGCACGACGGCGATACCATTTCCGGGGAACCGTTCCACGCCGGCACCACCGGCGCGCCGATCCTGGACAACGCCGCCGCCAGCGTTGAATTCAAGGTGGTGGAAATCGTCGAACGCGGCGACCATCACATCGTCGTCGGCGAAGCGGTGGAAGCATCGGTCGCGAAGGCGCCCGAAGGTCGCGCCGACGACGCCATCCTGCATATGCGCGAGCTTGGCGATAACGTCTTTTACGGGGGATAAGCCGGGGAAGCGGTCAATCCCTGCTATCGGTGGGCCTGCGGCTGAACAGCAGGAGCGCCTGGCCGACCAGGATGAACAAGGCACCGGTTGCCAGGACCAGGTTCACCGGGTTGGACGGCTGGCCCGACGTCATGTTGCGGAACACCAGGAAAATCTGGGCCGCCGCGACATGAGCGCCGAGGAAGCAGATCGCCGCGGCGCCATAACGGATCCACCACATCCTGGGGTCGGGCAACAACATCAACAGGCCGACCACGCCGATGGCCGAACGCTGCACCCGGCAATAGGGACAGGCATAGACCCAGCCGCCGAGATCCGTCGCCCAGGTGACGAGGGACACCAGGACGGCAAGCGCGCCCAAGAGGCGGAGGTTTGCCCGCAACCAGACCAGCAATATTGTCGCCCCCATCCAGGCCCCCTATTGTGTCTCCGGTGTGCGCCAACGGAATATTCTAACGCGATGAACTTGGTTCAAAATCGAGAGCAAGGCAAGGAAGCCGCCCGCCGCCGCCCGCGACGCGCTGGGTCGCGGACGAATCGGCCATGTCGATGAGCAACCCCTACTTTGCGGCCCTCATCGCCGCGGCGGGGGCCGTCCTGCTGCATGGCATCGTCGTTCTGGGCCGCTACCTGTTGGGCAAGGCAATCGCCAAGACGGGCCGCAGCGGCCCCAAGGTCCGCACCCTCGTCTCGCTTGCGGCCAGCGCCGCCGAGTTCTGCATCTACTTCGTCGCCCTGGGCTATATCCTGACCCAGTTCGGGGTATCGGTGACCACTTACCTGGCAAGCGCCTCCATCCTGGGCCTCGCCATCGCCTTCGGCTCACAAGGCCTGGTCCAGGACGTGGTGACCGGTCTGACCATCGTGGTCACCGACATCTTCAATGTCGGCGAGATGCTGGAGGTCTCCGGCCAGGTCGGCATCGTCGAAGATTTCGGCATGCGGTTCACCGTCCTGCGCAACGCCAACGGCGCGCTGGTCTACGTCCCCAACCGCAATATCGCCGCCGTCACGAAATATCCGCGCCGCCATATCCGCTGTCATGTCGATATCACGCTAGCGGAGGATTCCGGCCTCGCCGGCCGCATGGCCGAGACCGCCGAACAGGCCGCGCGCGCCATCGTCCAGCAATACCCCGCGATCTTCCTGCGGCCCCCGAGTTTCGCCCGCGCCGACATCGAAGACCCGGCCCGGCCCGTCTTCCGCATCACGTTCAGGATCTGGCCGGGACGCGGCGGTCCCATCGAGGGCAGCTTCCGCCAGGAACTGCTCCAACGGATGAAGGCGATCGAGGATGACTTCGCTGACTGGCGGGTCAGCGTCAATACCGAGGTCGAAGTGCGGAATTATCAGGCCGACCTGATGCAAAAGGCGCGCGCCTTGCTCCATTTCGCCGGACGCGGCGATTAGCGGACCGGCCGAGGGCTCGGGCCGGCGGCCCGGCGCTTAGTTGAGCCGCCACAACGCGGCATTGAGGGCCGCCGCGTAACCCAGCCACAACAGATAGGGCAGGAATAGTAGAGAAGCGGGCCGGTCGATCCGCCAGAACAGGGCGGTGGTCACGGCGACCGCCACCAGCAAGAGCGCGATCTCGGCCAGGGCGAGGCCAATCAGACGAAACCCGAAAAACAGGAAAGACCAGCCGAGGTTGAGCCCAAGCTGGATGCCATAGGCGGTCAGGGCCGCGGCCCTGCCCGGCGCGGACGACCGGCGCCAAATTCGCCAGCCCGCGACCGCCATAAGGAGATAGAGGATCGTCCACATCGGACCGAACAACCAGTCCGGCGGCGTGAAGGCGGGCTTGGCAAGGGTGGGATACCAGGTCACGACGCTGGTCGCAGTGATCGCGCCGCCGAGGCCGAGCACGGCCAGGGACAGCAGAACGAACCCCGCAAGCCCGATCAAATCGGGCGTTTTGGCGCGCCTCCTTGGTGCGTCGCTAAGAAGAGGCAATCGGATCATCCTGTTGCCGTCCGCAAATTGTTCGGCCTATCAGCCGAAGCTGCCGATTCCCCCTCGAGGGGACCGGCGATTTGCGATGTGATCCAACCGCCGTAGAAATCGCCCTCCTGGGCCTTGGCACGCTCTTCACCCACCGTGCAGGCATGGCCATGCGGCTTGGCGGTCACTTTTTCCAAGCGGCGCGGGCAGGGATGGTCCCATACCGACCCCTGTACCGAGCACGGCACGATCTTGATACAGCGCTTTCCCATCGCCCTTTCCGTCCTGCGGCGCCAAGCCGGTGATCTAATTCGTGATTGTTTACGTTCGAGAGCCGGATCCGGATCACTCGCCGGCCCCAGTTCGTCGGAGGCGTCACGACCGGGATCGAACAGAGCGGCACCGCGCCAGGCTTTGCGCCGATCGGCCGGGACACCGGCGGGCCTACTTGATCTCTTCCAGCTTTTCGAGCGCCCGGGCGCGGGCAAAGCCATGATCGACGATGGGCAGGGGGTAATCGCGCCCCAGCGTAAGGCCGGCCGCGCTCAGCTCCCCCTCCGTCGCCTCCCACGGGCTGTGCAGGACCCTGTCGGGAAGGCCGGCGATCTCCGGCACCCATTTGCGGACGTAACCTCCCAAGGGATCGAATTTCCGGCCCTGCAGGACGGGATTGAAGATGCGGAAATACGGCGCGGCATCGGCGCCGCAGCCCGCGACCCACTGCCAGCTCGCCGCATTGTTGGCAAGATCGGCGTCCACCAGGGTATCCCAGAACCACCGCTCGCCCTCCTGCCAGGGAATCAGCAGATGCTTGACCAGGAAGGAGGCTGTGATCATGCGCACCCGGTTGTGCATCCATCCGGTGCGCCATAGCTCGCGCATGCCGGCGTCGACCAGGGGGTAACCCGTCCGCCCCCGCTGCCAGGCTTTGAGGGCCGCCTCCTCCGGTGCCCAGGGGAAGCCCCGGAACCGGGCCTTGAACGGCTTCTCCGGCAGGTCCGGAAAATGGAACAGGAGGTGCGCTGAAAACTCGCGCCAGACGACTTCCCTGAGGAACGCCTGCGCGGCTTGGGCCACCCCACCGCCTTCGGATTGGGCCTTCATTTCGGTGCGCTGCCAGATCGTGCGCGGACTGATCTCCCCGAAATGCAGATGTGGCGAGAGGCGTGAGGTTCCCGCCTCCCCGGGACGGTCACGAGCCTCAGGATAGGCGGCAAGTTCGCCGGAGAGGAACGCTTCGAGCCGCCGGGAGGCCCCCGTCTCCCCCGGTTCCCAGGTCTCGGCAAGGTCGCCGCTCCAATCCGGCTTGGAGGGCGTAAGTCCCCAATCGGCAAGCATCTCGCCCCCAGGGGCGCCCCGGAAGGGCAGAAGGGGCAGATCGCTTTGGGCGGGCGGGGCAACGGTTTCGCCGAGGCATGCCTTATGGAACGGCGTGAACACCTGGAACGGTCCACCCGCCTTGGTCTTAATCGCCTCAGGCTCGAACAGGAGGGCCCCTCCGAAGCGCCTAGCCGCGACATCGATCCGCTTGAGCATCCCGGCAACGGCGGTCTCCAGCGCCACCCCGGGCGGGTCATAGGCCCGGGTGAAGAAAACCGCTTCGGCGTCGATGCCATTACAAAGGGCGGAGAGGATCTCCAAGCTGTCGCCGCGAAACAGGGCGAGCGTCAAACCCCGCGCTTCGAGATCCTTTGCCAGGGACACCAGGCTGTGATGCAGCCACCATCGCCCGGCGCCTCCAGCCGCCCAGTCCCCCGCCGCACGATCGTCCAGGATGTAGACGGGCATCAGGGGGCTCCCGGACCGCGCCGCCGCGGCCAGGGCCGGATTGTCCGACAGCCGCAGATCCTGTCGAAACCAGAAAATGACCGGCCTGAGTGCCATGGCTCCTTGCCGTGTTTTGGGCTCCACCACCGCAATCGATACGCAGCGGCGGCGCCTCTGGATCAGAGTGCCCCGCCCCGCCTGCGCGCCGCGGCTAAGAAAAAGGGCGGCCCGAAGGCCGCCCCTATTCGCCAGGGCCTGCCAGAGGCCTACTTGATGGCGGCTGCCGCCTTCTTGATCAGGGCTTGGGGCGTTGCGTACATGCCGGCCACGATGGCCTGGGCCTGTTCGCCGGAAACCGCGCCGACGATGGTGCGATTTTGCTTGTCGGAGTCGGCCAAAAACGCCTTGTCCTTGACCGTCGCCATCAGGGCATCGCGCAAGGCTTTCAGGCGATCCGCCGGGACCGCCTTGTCGACCACGAAGGGCCGGAAGACGTCATTGATGGAGAGGATCAGGCCGAGGATCTGCTTCTGCTCCTCGGTCTTGGCGAGATCGAGGATGAAGGGCGCCTTGACGCCTTCGGGGGCCAGCTTGGAATTGCGATGGGTGACGTTGATCAGATTGCCTTTGATCCATGCGGTCGGGATCGATTCATAGGATCCGCAATCGCCATCCAACTCACCGCGCTCGATGGCGAGGCGCTGTTCGGCCGATCCGGGGTAGCCGGTGATGTGCTTGACCTTGACGCCGAACAGGGTGCGCAACAGCGCGGCGTCGAGATAGGAACCCGAGGTCTTGGACGTCGCCCCGAGATTGACCTGCGGGCGCTTGATCAGATCGTCCCAGGTCTTGATGCCTGTCTTGGCCCACATGTAGCAAACGCGCATGTCCGAGGACACGCTGCCGAGGAACGCAACGTCGGTAAACTTGATCTTCACCTTCGCCGGATCCGTCAGAGACTTCAGGATGTTGCCCGGATTGAAGATCACCATCACGGTGCCGTCCTTGGGCTGGGCCTTGAGGGACTGAACCGCTTTCAGGCCCGAGGCACCCGGCAGGTTGTTCACAACGAACCCCGGATTGCCGGGGATGTGTTTGCCCATGTGGCGGGCGAGGAGGCGCCCATAGGCATCAAAGCCGCCGCCCGGCGAAAACCCGACGATCACTCGAATTTTCTTGGCCTTGTAAAAACCCGCGACGTCGGCCTGGGCCGGCAGCACGGAAACCGCGGAAAACACCATCGCAGCGCCAACTGCCAGGGCGCCCCCGCGGACGCTCGTGAAATAGGACATGCTGTCCTCCATCTGAAATTGGGGCGGTCCCTACCCTGTCTAAGCCGGTGGAGTTCCGCATTGTTGATTTGCCTAGAAATTTAACATCGCCACTACACCCTGGGAAGCGCTTTGAGACGGTGTTATTCGGACCGAAGTGCCGCATAAAGGCGTGGTCGCGGCACCTTCGGCGGTGTTTAATCTGCTGACTTCAGCGCCACACCATCCGCGGTGCCGCGCTTTTCACTTAGGGACACTCAGGGAGGAACCAGCAATGAGATTCGTCAGCGCATCCGCGGCGCTTGCCGCCATCGCCATCGCCTCCGGCGCGCCGCCGGCCGCCGCGGCCATGGACGCCTTCAAGGGTAAACGTATCATGAGCTATTCCTCGAGCCGTGTCGGCGGCGGTTTCGATATCTACAACCGATTGCTGGCCCGCCATATCGGCCGCCACATCCCGGAGACACCCACGATCGTCGCCGGCAACCGGCTGGGCGCCGGAGGGCTGGTTTTCGCGAACTGGCTCTATAACAAAGCGCCCAAGGACGGAACCACGATGGGGATCGTGCCCGCCTATATCCTTCTTGAAAGGCTCTATGGCAACAAGAAGGCTTTGTTCAACCCCTTCCGCTTCATTTGGCTGGGCAACATGAACCAGGAGGTGGACCACTGCTCGGTGTGGCACTCCACCGGCATCACGAAGCCGGAGGATTTCTTCACTCGCGAGGTGATCCTGGGCGCGTCGGGAGCCAGCGCCGGATCGTTCACCGTCCCCACCATCATGAATGCAGTGATGGGCACGAAATTCCGGCCGATCCTGGGCTACCGTTCCGGCGGCAAGCGCGTGATGGCCATGGAACAGGGAGAGATCCAGGGCCAGTGCGGGACATATCTGTCTTCGGTCAAGGCGGGACTGATCCAGAAGGTCCGATCCGGCCAGCTCAAGATCATCTGGCAAATGGGTTTTACGCCACACCCGGACTTCCGCGACGTGCCGCTCGCCATCGATTACGCAAAGACCGAAAAGGCCAAGCGGGTCCTGACCATGTTCTTCGCGACCATGGCGATCGGCCGCGCCAGCGCCCTGCCGCCGGACGTTCCCGCCGATCGCGTCAAGATGCTACGCGCGGCCTATGACGCGACCATGCGGGACAAGCTCTTCCTGGCCGAGGCCAAGAAAGCCCGGATCGAGATCAGATCGATGTCGGCGGATGGGATGAATCCCTACCTTAAGCGTCTCTTGGGCCATCCCCGGGAGATCTATGCCGAAGCCGCAACTATCCTCAAGCGGGGACGGAGCAGCGCCAAAAAGCTGAAGAAGAAATAGGCCCACCGGCTGCGGGCGGGGGTCGATGACGGAAGGAACGGCACGGGCGATCCCGTTCAGGACGCGGTTGGCCCTGTACGGCTCCGGCCTGTTTGCCGACGGTGCGACCAACGTCGTGGTGCCGCTCTGGGTGCTGTCCCTGGACCCCTCCCCCTTCGCCTTCGGCATCGTGATCGGCGCCCGGGCCTGTTTGCCGTTCCTGTTGTCGATTCATGGCGGCGTTCTGATGGACCGGCTCGGCGCGCGCCGGATCATGCTGTTCTTCGCAACGATCGGCCTGATCGTGCCGGTGCTGTTCCCCCTGCTGCCCTGGGTGTGGGTCGCCGCGATCCTGAACCTCCTCATGGGGCTGATTTCCACCATGAACTGGGTCGGCGCCCAGACCCTGGTCGGACAGATGCTCCGGGGCGACCCGGCGCTGACCTGGCGGATGACCTTCGGCAACCGCTTCGGTCATTTCATCTGCCCCATGCTGGTCGGGGCCGGCTGGGATGGATTCGGCCCGTGGGGCGGGTTCGGCGTGACCATCATCTGGGCCGTCGCCTTCATGGCGGTGGCGCTGATGCTGCCGCGCCAGGCCGGCGGCCGCGTCCAGGCGGCAACCGCCACCGCCCGCCTGACCTTGCGCGACGTGTTGCCGCGTTACGAGGACTACGCCAAGGCTTTCGCCCTGCTCGGCATTCCACTGGTCGCCGTGGTCGCCGCGGGTTCGGTCCTCAATATCTCCGCGGGCGCCATCCAGGTGTCCTTCTTCATCGCCTACATGAAGGAGATTGGGCTGACGGGGACGCTGATCGGCATCATTTTCGCCGGCATGAACCTCTCGGGCCTCGCCGGCACCGCGGCTGTGACACCCATGGCCCGCAAGCTGGGCGACGTGCGCCTGTTGAACGGGACGGTGGTCGCGGCCCTGGCGGCCATCACCGTCACGCCGATGCTGGGTGCGTTCGGCCCGCTTCTACTTGTCTCGGTCCTGCGAGGTTACGTGCAGGGGGCGGGCCAGCCGTTGATGATCATGATCCCGTCGAAAATGGTGCCGCCCGGCGCCCAGGGGGCGGCGGTGGGGCTCAGGATATCGCTCAACCGATTCGTTCAAACCGTGCTGCCGCCGATGATGGGGGGCGTCGTGAGCCTGGTCGGTCTGGAAATGAGCTTCTACCTCGTCGGCGGCAGCCTTTTCCTGTTCACCTGCATTCTGTGGGCGGTGGTCCGCCCCCCGTCCCGCACCCCGAACTGAGCGCCCGCCTGCCCCCCATGACGGCAGCGCTTCGGGACGCGCCGTGTTATCCTAACACTATCGTAGCCGTGACCAGGGCAGGCCCCAGATATGCTTGATGCCCCGTCCGAGACCACTCCCGACATGATGCCTCCAAGCGTCGCGCCGCCCGGGCGTCCGTTTTCACTGCTTGAGACCGTGCGAGCGTCGCGGCGCAACGTGCTGGAGATCATCCCCGCCCTTTCCTACCGCCAGCCCATGGTGTCGGGCCGGCTCGGCGCCCGCTGGCACATGGTGCAGGACCCCGGCGCCCTGGCCCGCATCTTCTTGGAAAATGTCGACAACTACCCCAAGGCAGAGGTCATGATCCGCATGCTGAGGCCCGCCGTCGGCAACAGCCTGTTCACGTCCGACGGCGAGGCCTGGCGCTGGCAGCGGCGCACCGTGGCCCCGGTCTTTGCCCAACGCAACGTGGTCGCCCTGGCACCTTTGATGACGGCAACGGCCGAGCGCGCCGCGGCACGCCTCGCCGGGCAGGCGCCCGAGGCCGAAATGGTCGGCGAAATGCTGTCCGCCACCTTCGATGTGATCTGCGAAGTCGCCCTCTCGGGCCGCGAGCATTTCGATGCAGAGACCTATGGCCGGGCCATCGTCCGCTATTTCGAAACCGTCGGGAAAGCCTCCCTGCTGGATTTCCTGCAGATGCCCGACTGGATGCCCCGGCCGGGCGCCCTACTGGGCCGCGGTTCGGTGCGCACCATGCATGGGATGGTGGCCCGCGCCATCGAAGCGCGCCGGGAGGCGGGCGGCAGCGGCGTGGACGACCTGCTGGACCATATGCTGAAAGCCGAGGATCCGGAAACCGGCCGCCGCATGTCGCCGATAGAATTGTTGCACAACATGCAGTTCTTCATCGTCGCCGGCCATGAGACGACGGCCCTGGCACTGGCGTGGTCTCTGCTGCTGCTGGCCATGGACGGCCAGGCGCAAGCACGCGCCCGCGCCGAAGCCCAAGCCGCCCTTGGTGGATCGGCGGCAGGGGCCGACAACCTTGCCGCCATGCCCTATGTCCGGCAGGTGATCGAGGAAGCCATGCGGCTCTACCCCCCGGTGGGACTGATCGCCCGTACCGCACGCACGGCCGACGTCCTGGCCGGACGCGACGTGAAAGCCAAGGACACGGTTTTCATCCCGATCTATGCCCTGCACCGGCACGAGATGTGGTGGGAGAACCCCAACGGTTTCGATCCCACACGCTTTGCCCCCGCCGCCAGCGCGACACGAAACCGCTTCCTCTACCTGCCGTTCGGGGCGGGGCCCCGCGTCTGCGTCGGCGCCAATTTCGCCATGATGCAGGCCCAGATCATCCTGGCCACGCTGTTGGCGCGGTTCCGTTTCGATCTAGGCGACCGGCCCCTGCCGGTCCCCACCATGCTGATGACGCTGCGACCGGAAGGCGGGGTCTGGCTCCGCGCGCAGCCACTTTAAAAGGTCGCCGTGCCGGTCGCGGCGCCGGTCACGGCTCCGGTACGGCGACCGGATGGTAGGACCCGTCGGTGGCGTCCCTGAGGTGCAGCGCACCGGTTTCGATATCGAACCAGGCGCCGTGTACCTGCAACCGTCCCGCCGCCGCCGCGTCGCGGACGGACGGGAAACCTTTGAGATTGTCGAGCGAATGGCCGATGGCGGCCTGTTCCAGGGCCGCGGCACAGGCGTCGGTACCGGCCGCGTAGCCGGCTTGCAGCGTCTTCTCCAACGCCGGCACGGCGATGGACATCCAGCGTTCGATATGGCTGCCGCCGTTCCCGGCGCGGCCCACGCCGCTCATCAACGCCCGGATACCACCGCAAGACGCATGGCCCATGATCAGGATATGCGCGACGCCGAGAGCGCCGACGGCGAATTCGATGGCCGCGCTAGTGCCGTGGTGACCGGCATCGGTGGCGAACGGCGGCACCAGGTTGGCGACGTTGCGCAGGACGAACAACTCCCCCGGTCCGGCATCGAAGATCGCGGCGGGATCGACCCGCGAATCGCAGCAGCCGATCACCATCGCCCGGGGCGACTGGCCATCGGCCGCGAGGCTGCGGTACGTGTCGCATTGGCCGGGATAAACGGTACGCCTGAAGCGCCTGTAACCCGCGAGAAGACTTTCCATTCCGCCTGTCCCATCCCCTGATATGGACCGACCCGGCCGCGGCGCTTCCCGCCGCGCACCGGGAAGCACCTGATAAACAACGCCGCGACATGTCAGTCAACACCCGGTGCGGCGCAACGCCGTACCGATGCCGTCGTGGGGAACCGTGGTGTCAGGCGATCAACATGTCCATGACGCGGCGTTCCAGCGCGCAATCGTCACGGAAGGCGCCCGAAACGTGGCGCG
>JAOTVC010000329.1 GCA_029863585.1 Alphaproteobacteria bacterium
CTCGAACTGGTGACAGAGGAACCAGCCGTGCTTTTCCGAAAGCTCCCGCGCCTTGGCCAGCATGCCGCTGCCCTTTTCCGATGCCGGCGTCAGAATCACCTTGGCGCCGAGGAAGCGCATCAGCTTGCGCCGCTCAATGCTGAAATTCTCCGCCATGGTGACCACCAGGGGATAGCCCTTCTGCGCACAGACCATGGCGAGCCCGATGCCGGTGTTGCCGCTGGTCGCCTCGATCACCGTCTGGCCGGGCTTCAGCGTCCCGTCCTGTTCCGCCGCCTCTATGACGCCCAGCGCCAAGCGGTCCTTGACCGAGCCCAGCGGGTTGAACGCCTCGAGCTTCACGAACAGCTCGACATTCCTGGGCCCCAGGTTGTTGATGCGCACCACCGGCGTATCGCCGACGGTTTCCAAAATCGATGCCTTGATCCCGGTCATTGGATGGCTCCGTCGCTTCTCATGGCTTTGTCGAGGGGTTCAGAAAACATCATTTTGGGCCGTTTGAACAGCCGGGCCGTCTTCTTTCGGCGCGAGGGGTCGCACGGCGCGAGGGGTCGCGCAGGATGCAGCGCGTGGCCGGCGGCGTGCCGTCAGGTGCTCCCCACCGCGCCGCCCATTCGGAAACGTCGATCAAGGTGGCGCCGATACCGGCCGGTGGGCCATAGCCCGATGCGCAGGTGTCATCGAACGTCTCGGCCGGCGCCCGGCCGGGCCGGCGCTTGCTTACTTGCAGGAGACCTTGCGTGCCTCGTTGCCATTGCCGAGATAAGAAATCTCGCATGACATGCCGACCTTCAACTTGCCCCGGGACGCGGGCTTGCCGCCGATCACGACCTCGCTGCGGGAACGGCTCATCTTGACCTGGTGCTCACCGCCCTTGACCGTGAATTTGAGCAGCCGTCCGCCCCGTTGCACTGCGGTCAGTTTGGTCATCGCCTTGACCGTGGAACTCCCCGCCACCGAACCGCCGGCCCCTGCCCAGGCCTTGTTCCAGACCCTCTGGACCCGGGGGAAGATCGAGATGAGGCTTTCCGGTGTGCGGACCGCGGTCTGCTTCCCCTTGATTTCGCCCCAGTACTGCACCATGCCCTTGTCCTGCAGGTCCTTGTGCACCGGCGAGGCCTTGGTCGTGTAATACTGGGCCAGTTGGCCTTCCTTGCTGAGGAACCAGTTGAGGAAAATCTTCGACGAATAGTAGTTCTTCGCCCCCTTGATGATGATCAGTTCGGAGATCGTGACGGGAACGGGCTCCGGGCAATGCCAGGCGATGGGGGCACCCTTTTCCGCATATCCGAAAACGCGGTAATCGGTGGCCGGGAGCGCCACGTGGAATTCTCCGGCGATGGCCAGCGTCACGATGGCCCGGGCACCCTCCTTGCGCAACTGCGGACGGACCGTGGTGAACATTCCGTCGATGAATTTGACGGTCCAGTCCTCTCCCTTGGCGGCCCAGAGGGGCAAAATCCAATTGTGCGGCCGGTTGGACATCCCGATATTCTGGTTGTGCAGGGCCTTGATGGTCAGGAAGTCCTCCCAGCGGGCGGGCAGGTCCTTCTTCTTGAGGAGACCGGTGTTGTAGGCCATGCACCAGTATTTGACCTTCTCCCCGATCCAGCGCCCATCCTTGGCGCGCATCTGCGGCACGATCTGTTGGAAGTTGGGAAGATCGCTGAGGTCGGCAAGGGCGCCGGCGTCGCGGTAGAGCTTCATGCCGGCCCCCACGGCGGCGATCACATCGGCAATCACCCGGCCTTCCTTGAAGGCGATCACCGGCTTGTCGACGCGGCCGACGCGGCTGGTGCGCTGGTGGGAAATCTTGATGGAGGGAAAGCGCGCATTGAACGGGGCGATGAAGGCCGGCCATTCGTCGTTGGAGAAATTACCGATATAGCGGACCGTGCCTTCCTTCTTGGCCTTGGCGATCCAATCGGCGGGCATTTTCAGCTCATCATCCAGGCCGCTGAGGATGCCGGCGTCCATTTTGAGCTCCTTGAGCATATCCCGGGTCGCTTTGGGGAGATCGGCGCCGGCGGCGGGCAGGGCCAGCACGGCGGCGACCGCAAAGGCGCCGAGCCACAGGATACGGCTGCGGCCGGCGGATTCGTAGAGCTTTTCGGTCATGTCGTCCTCCCGTTCGATTGCGTCTGCCATTGCGCGCCGCATCCCGGATTTTCTAGGCATCGGGTTTTCGGTTGCGGCACGCGGCGGCCGGTCGGAGAGACGCCCCGGAACCACGCCGCGAACCGCCGGCAACATTTTTGAATTTGCAAAATTGAAGAAACCATATCTTGACCCGGGGGCGAACACAACGGAGCCGGCAATCAGTGACAACGCGCCCCGATAGGGTGTTAAATCGCACCAAGAAGCAAGAACGGCACGCTTTGAAGTCAAAGCACCGGCGCGTCCGATAATCGAGGGAGGAATGGGATCATGGCAGCGAAACTGATTGCCGGGTTGGTATCGGTACTTGTTTTTTCGGCACCGGCGCTAAACGCGGCGGAAAAGGCATTGCAGCCCCGGGGGACGGAGATCGCCCAGGCGCCGTCATCCATGGCGGAGCTGATCCGCGCCGCCAAGCGCGAAGGCAAGGTCGAGGTCAACCTTGGCGGACAGATGCCGCGAAAGCTGCGCACCGCGATGCCTGCCTTCGAAAAGAAATACGGCATTAAGGTCAATTTCAAGACCGGCGGTAGCCG
>JAOTVC010000124.1 GCA_029863585.1 Alphaproteobacteria bacterium
AGAGGATGCTGGCGAAGCTGCTTTAGGTGCGGCTACCGAGCCCTGCGGGTTTGTCCTCAGGACTGGATGCGCCAGGTGCCGTCGGCCTGGCGGCAGGCGACGCCGGTCACCGTTTCGCCGTGGCCGCCGACGGTCGCGCCCGCGGTGTATTCGCGGCAATAGCGTCCGTTGTCCTGCTGGAAGGTCCGCTTCGGCACGACTTCGTAGCGGGCGCCGGTGTCCGGGTTGGTCCAGCGCACCGGCCGGCCGGTGGGCGCATGCTCCAAGGCCTGGCCGATGCAGGTTTCATCGGCCCGGTCCAGACTGCGTCCGACGGCGCCGCCGACCACGACGCCCGCCACGGTGCCGACAATGGTTGCGGCAATGCGGCCGTCGCCCTTGCCGAACTGGGAACCGAGCGCGGCGCCGGCCACGCCGCCGATCACCATGCCGATCTTGTCCCGGTTGCAAGTGCCGCGATGGATGCCGTAGGGCGTCGCGTAGGCGCCCCGCGTCACGTAGTAACGCGATCCGCGGTGCTTGCGGCGATAGCCATGGGCCGGCGCCCAGGGCGGCGGCCCCCCGGAGAACCGCACGTTGCGCCCATGCCAATGGTGCCGCTTGCCGGGGCGTTTATGTTTCCGCTTGTGTTTGTGCTTCCACTCATCCTTGCCTTTTCCTTCGGAGTAGCCGTCCTCGCCGCGCGCCCAGGGGGGCTTGGACCAGGCGTCTGACGCTGTCATGGAGAAGGCGGCGAAGATGATGAGCGCGAGGATCTTATGGGGCACGGTACCCTCCTTTAGCCGGTGCGTTGGGCCTGTACCCGCGCGGAGTCATGCGCGGCCGGGCGGGTCCCTCGGCGCCGATCGGCTGATCGGCTGGATTTGTTGGGCATGATTTTCCTGCGGCGGCCTTGAGAATCGATTAAGACGGGCCTCGCGGGTTTCCGGTGCCCGTTTTCCGGGGGTCACGCGATCGCCGGGAATGCCCGCCGGCAGGGGCGGCCCACTCTTTTTACGCTTTGGAAACCATGATAAGGGTGGCCGGAGCAGCCCCCATGGGAGGGCGAATTCGGAATGACGGCCGAGTGATGCTGGACCTGTTGCGGGAATTCAGAGAGCGGACCAGGCGCCATGCCTTCGAGGGATCGGTGCTCGCTTGCGCGCTTTGCGGCGGCACCGATCACGCGGTGGTGGGCAGGCGGGACCGCTGGCTGCATCCGCTGATCACCGTGTGCTGCAAGACCTGCGGCCTGGTCTTCGCCAATCCGATGCCGAGCGCGGAGGAGGTCGAAGCCTATTATCAGCGCGATTACCGACAACATATCTCCGGCATCGATGAGCCGGACGGGCGCTACCTGATGCGGGCGCGCAAGGGATGCCGCGAACGGTTTCATGCGATCAAATCCGACATGCCGGCGACGGGGCGCTGGCTCGATGTCGGCACCGCAGCGGGTGAATTCCTGAAGCTGGTCAAGGAAAACGGTTATGAGGCGCTCGGCATCGAACCGTCGCCGAGCTTCGCCGCCTTCGCGCGCCGTGAATACGGGTTGGAGGTCATGAACTGCGGCTGGCAGGACGCACCCATTGCCGATGCCTCTCTCGATGTCGTCACGATCCATCATGTCTTGGAGCATTTGCGCGCGCCCATGGATGCGCTCGCGGCCTTTCACCGCTGGCTCAGGCCGGGCGGCATCCTCTACGTTTCGGTGCCCAACATCTATCGGCCCCATCGTTCGCCCATGTCGCGGTTCCATTTCGCCCATCTCTATAATTTCTGGCCCAAGACCCTGGTCATGGCCGGACTCAAGGCCGGCTTCGAGCCGCTGCATGGGCGCGATCAAACCGAGACCACGGTGATCTTCCGGCGGGTCGAGCCCAAGCCCGCCGACTGGTTCTGTTTTCCGGAAAGTGCGGCCGAGCTGCGCCGGCATTTCGCCGAACACACCAACCTCAGATACCTCCTGAGCGCGCAGCCCCACACCAGGCTGCCGCGCCGGCTCTACCGTTCGATCCGCCAGAGGCTGGCCGCCCGTAAAGGGGCCCCGGGTTAGGTCCGGGCGAGGACCCGGCCCAAGGCGGGGTCGAGGTCCGGGGTATCGGGGAGGGTAACGCGGAAAAGCTCGGTGAGCGCAGCGCGCAGCTCCGCCACCGTTTCCAGTCTGCGGCGTTGGCTTGTCCCGTCGGGGAAGCGCAGCGCGTACATGCCATTGCGCAGGGTATGGCGGCAGCCGTCATCGACCCGGGCCGCCATCAGGTCGGTGACGAAATTCGATGCGGGATGGGTGGCGTTGTACCAATTGCTGACCTCGTAATCCGCCACGGCCTGGGGCTGGAGGTCGAACCGGTAGAGCCCGTCCCATGCGTCGCCGATCCTGATCTGCATTTCATAGAGGCCCTCGTGATCGGCCAGGCGGAAGGTTTCATGCGGCGTCGGCTGCGCGATCCTGGTCTCGAGGCGCAAGGGTGCGCTCAGCGTGGAAATGCCGAAACCGACATCGGCAACGTAATCGACCCCGTCTAGATTGATCCGCAGCAGCATGTGGGTGCGCGCGCGCACGCCCGACGGCGGCAGGTTCTTGATCACCCGGGCGGACAGGCCCGACACCTCGAAGCCCAGCGCGCGCAGTACGTGAAACAGCAAAAGGCCATGTTCGTAACAGTATCCGCCGCGCCCGCCGGCCACCAATTTGCGCTGCAGCGCGACCGGGTCCAGTTCGACCGGGCGGCCCATCAGGGGGTCGAGATTCTCGAACGGGATGGCCTTGGGATGGGACAGGCAAAGCGCCCGGAGGGTTTCCAGGGTCGGCTCGCGCCCGCCCTGATGGCCGATGCGCCGGAAATATGCATCGAGATCGATGGTCATTGTTGTCCCTTTACCTGCAGTCCGGGACCTTAGGAGCCGGGACCTGGCCTGTCCAGCCGACTGCCCGAACCGGTTGCGCAAAATCCTCGGTGTCCCATAATGATCCCGGCCGGGCCGTGAGGCGGCCTGCAACGGATGGGAGGCACCTATGGATGAGCTCAATCTCGATCCTGTCTTGATCGGACGGGCCAAAGACCGGCGCGGCGGCCGGCTCAACGCTTACGAGACCCTGATCCCGGCAAAAACCGCCCTGGTGGTGGTCGACATGCAGGATTATTTCGTCACCGAGGGCATGCCGTCCTACACCAAGCGCGCGGCGGAGATCGCTCCCAACATCAACCGCCTCGCCGTGGCGATGCGGGCGGCCGGGGGGTGTGTCGTGTGGATTCAGACCGAGGCGCCGGCGGACCCCGACGACTGGGCCAACCGCAGGGAGGCGACGGAGCCCGCCAAATGGGCGAGCCGCCAGAAACTGCTCGCGAAGGACGGCGCCGGTTTCCCGATCGCGCCGCAATGCGAGGTCGCGCCCGACGATCATATCGCCATCAAGCTGCGTTATTCGGCCTTCATTCCCTATCCGTCTGAGCTTTCCAACCTGCTGGATGCCAAGGGCATCGACACTTTGCTGATTACCGGGGTCTCCACTTCGACCTGCTGCGAATCGACCGCACGGGATGCCAGCATGTGGGGCTATCGGACCATCATGGTGGAGGACGGCAATGCCGATCAGAGCGAGGCCCTGCACAAGAACACCCTCGGCAAGTTCCTGATCGCCTTCGGCGATGTCCAAACCACGGATCAGTTGATCGCGCGCCTCGGCCAGGCCGCGGGCACCGCCAGCGCCGCCGAGTAGCCGGTGTCCCCAGGCTTCCCGGGCCTGGCGCCGATGGCGCCGGGCCGAGCTTGCGGTCGTCCGCGCCGCCTACGGGTTTTTTCCTGCCGCACCGAGTGATCCAATACCTGAGCGGTCGCGTATTCCTCAGCAGATCGACATTGCCGAGGAGCTTGAAATGCTTACGCGCCATGAACTTGACCGGAAGATCGCCCTGGAAAGCCAGAAAATGCGTGCCGCCGCGGCGCTGTCGCTGCTGCTCGTGCTGGGCTTGACCGTCAGCGCCCTGGCCTAGTGTCCGGCCCCAACATTGAGGATAGACCAATGAAAAACCACGACCTTTCCCCCTTCGACCAGGTTATCGCAACGATGTACGGTGATATTTGGCGCTCGAGTCCCATCTTCGGCGCGCCGCTCCGTGATCCCAAGCCCGAGGCGCGGCCCAAGGGCGCCGAGGACGACGCGGACCGTTAATCGCGCTTCGGCCCCCCCCTTGGCCGGGGCCGCAAAACAACAAGGCCGCCGATGGTCCGATCCCTCCATCCCGCCGCCTCGACCCAGAGGAGGTCCCCGCCCAAGCGAATTGCCGTGATCGGGTCGGGCGCGGCCGGCTTGGCTGCATCCTGGGCGCTCTCCCGCGACCACGAGGTTCACCTGTTCGAGGCTGATGACCGCCTCGGCGGCCACGCCCATACGGTCGATCTCGAGCTCGACGGCGCCGCGGTCGCGGTGGATACCGGATTCATCGTCTACAACGAGCACAATTATCCCTGCCTCACCGACGCGTTCGAGCGGCTGGGTGTCAGGACGGAAGCGAGCGACATGTCGTTCTCCGTCAGCACCGGCGATGGAGGATTCGAATATTCCGGCCGCTGGCCCGGCGGGGTGCTGTCCCAAAAGCGCAACCTCCTCTCGCCGGTCTATTGGGCCATGCTGCGCGACATTGGCGGCTTCTATGGGCGCGCGGCGGACGATCTTGCGGCGATTGCCGACGAGGACCTTACTCTCGACGACTATATCGCCAGGTGCGGATTTTCCGCCGCATTCCGCGACCGCCATTTGTTGCCCATGATCGCCGCCATCTGGTCGCTGCCGACCGCAAAAGCGGGGGACATGCCGGCCGCTCCGGTCATCCGCTTTTTCCAGGCCCATGGCCTCTTGCGGATCAAGAACCGCCCGCAATGGCGCACCGTCAGCGGCGGCAGCCGGAACTATGTGGCGCGCATCATTGCCGACAGTAGGGCCACGGTTTCCACCGGTTGCCCGGTGACGGAAATCCGCCGCGGGCGGGATGCGGTCGAGATCGCGGTGGACGGCCGGGGCGTGCGGCATTTCGATCATGTCGTGCTCGCCACCCACGCGGACCAGGCGCTCCGCCTGCTCTCCGACCCCACGCCGGCCGAGGCGCGGGCGCTGGCCGCCTTCAAGTATTCCGCCAACCAGGTGGTGCTCCATGGCGATCCCAGCCTAATGCCTAAAAGGCGTTCGGCCTGGGCCGCCTGGAATTTCATCGAGATCGGGGACGGACACCAGGGCGTAACCTATTGGATGAACCTCTTGCAGAACCTGGAGACCGTCGGCCCGCTCCTGGTCACACTGAACCCTCCCCGGGAACCCGATCCCGCCCAGGTATACGGCACGTTCGATTATGATCATCCCATCCTGGGGCGGGAGGCCATTGCCGCGCAGCCGGCCCTGGATTCGATTCAGGGCCAATGCCGGACCTGGTTCTGCGGCAGCTATTTCGGGTATGGTTTCCACGAGGATGCCTTTGCCTCGGGTCTTGCGGTCGCCGACCGGCTTGAGGCCGCCGAAGGCGCGGCTTTGGAGGCGGGCGCGGGAGAGGGGGGGCACCGGGCCCATGGCTAGTCCGGCAATTTACAGGGCCGAGGTGGTCCATACCCGCACCGGGCGCGTACGTCACCGCCTCCGGCATTCGGTATTTTACCTCTATCTCGATCTCGACCGGCTCGAAGAAACCGCCCGCGGAACCCGGCTGTTTTCGGTCAACCGTTTCAATCTCTTGAGCTTCTTCGATCAAGACCACGGGGCGCGCGACGGGCGCCCGGTCAAGGCCTGGGTGGAGGCGCAGCTTAAGGGGGCCGGGCTGTTCGACGCGCAGGGGCGGATTTTCCTGCTGACCCTGCCGCGGCTGCTGGGCTACGTCTTCAATCCGCTGAGCGTCTATTACTGCTTCGACCGGTCGGGAAAACTGATCGCGGTCCTGCACGAAGTGCGCAACACCTTCGGCGAATTGCATGGATACCTGCTGCCCGCCATACCGGGCAAAGACGGTATCGTGCGCCAGTCGGTCGCCAAAGGGTTCCATGTCTCGCCCTTCATCGACATGTCGGCCTGTTATCGTTTCCGACTAGTGCCGCCGGGCGAGGAATTGGATTTCCGCATAAGTGAATCGGTCGCCGACGGGTCCGGCCTGATGGCGCTCCTGCGCGGCCGCCGGCGGCCGTTCACCGATGGCGAATTGCTGGCGTCGGTGCTGGCCATGCCGTTCATGACGCTCAAGGTGACGGCTGCCATTCATTGGCATGCGGCCCGGCTTTGGCTGAAGGGCGCCCGCTTCCATGCCAAGCCGAAGCGTCCCGCCGATGCCGTCACCCGCCAGTCGCCGCCGGCAAAGGGCCCTGAGCCTGCCGCTAATCGTCCCACCGGGTGATCCAAGCCGGCCTTGCGTCCGTAGAAGCCTTACAATCAACGCGCAAAGAGAAGACAGCTGCCCTGCCATGAGCCAGATCACCTTAGCCAAGCCTTCTCCCGGCTCCGCGGAAATTTCGATCCGAGATGGCGATGCCCTGACGCTGCTGCTGGGCCGCGCCGGACGGCGCATCCGCGCCGGCCGCCTTTCTGTGGTGACGCCGAGCGGTGCCCAGATCGCGTTTAAGGGTGCGGCGTCGGGACCCAGTGCCAGGATCATCCTGCACCGGTGGCGAGCGCTCTACTCGATGGCCATGAACGGCGATGTCGGCCTGGGCCGCTCCTACGTGCGCGGCGACTGGGACAGCCCGGATCTGCCGGCCTTGATTGCGTTCCTGGCCTGTAACGTCGACGGTGGCGCCCGTGAAACCCTGGGGGCGCGGTTTTTTCGCCCCCTGCGCCACGCGGCCACCCGTCTGAGCGCCAACACGCTTGAGGGAAGCCGGCGCAACATCGCCTATCACTACGACATCGGAAACGATTTCTACCGGACTTGGTTGGATTCCAGCTGGACCTATTCGGCGGCCCTTTTCGAAGGCCAGGACATGACCCTGGAACAGGCGCAGGCCGCCAAATACCGGCGAATCGCCCAAGGTATCGGCCTGGGGCGAGGCGACCATGTGCTGGAGATTGGCTGCGGCTGGGGCAGCTTCGCCCTGTTCGCCGCCCGCGAATACGGGGCCAGGGTCACCGGCATCACGCTCTCGACCGAGCAGCTGGCGCTGGCGCGCCAGCGGGCCGCCGCGGCCGGTCTGTCCGAAGACCTCACCTTCCATTTGCTCGATTACCGAAAGCTCGTGGGCTCCTTCGACCATGTCGTGTCCATCGAAATGCTGGAAGCGGTGGGCGAAAAATATTGGCCTACGTATTTCGACACCGTGGCCCGATGCCTGGCGCCCGGCGGACGGGCGGCGATCCAGAGCATCGTCATCGATCCTGCGGCCTTCGGGCGCTATCGCCGCGGCTCCGACTTCATTCGCGCCGCCGTCTTTCCGGGCGGCATGCTGCCAACGGCACCTCTGATCGCTGGAAAAGCCGCCCGTGCCGGGCTCAAGCTCAATGACGAATTCCTGTTCGGGCCCCACTACGCGAAGACGCTGCGGCTGTGGCGCCGGAAATTCTCTCACGCCGTGCCTCGGCTTACCGCCCAGGGCATGGACGAGGCGTTTCTGCGCCTTTGGAGCTATTTTCTCGCCTATTGCGAGGGCGGGTTTCAGGCCGGGCGCATCGATGTCGGCCAATGGATCTTCGAGAAATCCGGATTGCCTGGCGGCACGGGAAATCGGCCCTCATGACCGCGCCCTCAACCTTCCGGATCGAGGACTACTTCGACGGGCCGGTCCATGCCGAAGGTTTGATCGAGGATCGCTTCGGCAAGATACGGCGCAAGTTTTCCGTGGTCATCGACGGCCGTCCCACCGGTGACGGCTGCATCCTTGAAGAGACTTTCGCATTCGATGACGGGGAGCGGTCCCATCGCACCTGGCATGTGACCCGGACTTCCGATGGCGCATACGAGGGCCGCGCCGAAGACGTCATCGGCATCGCCCGCGGCAAGGTCGACGGGTGCGAACTGCACTGGGCCTATCGCCTGCGACTGCCCATCGGAAAGCGGGTCTGGGCGGTCAATTTCGATGACCGCATGTTCCTCCGTGACGGCGGCATGATGCTCAATATCGCTGAGATGCGGATATGGGGGATTGCGCTGGGCCGTATCACGATCGCTTTTCAGCGGCCCGTTTCCTGACGCCGGTCGCGGCATTGATCACCGCGAAATAAACGCCATAGGGCAGCAACCTCAGCGCCTTCATCACCCAGGTAAAGCGCTTGGGGAAGGTTATCTCAAAGCGCCCGCTCTTAAGACCCTGATAGATCCGCTGAGCCGCCGTTTCGGGCTCGATCATGCAGGGCATGGGGAAGGGGTTCTTGTCGGTCAACGGCGTCTTGACGAAGCCCGGGTTGATCAGTTGCAGGTGCACGCCGCGGGCGGCGCATTCCGGTCGCAGGCTTTCACAGAGATTGATCAACGCCGCCTTGGGCGGCCCGTAGGCGGAGGCAAGCGGAAGGCCACGATAACCCGCGACGGACGCCGTGACGGCGATGTGTCCCCGCCCGCGGGCAAACAGTTTGGGGAGCAGGGCGGACAGGACATTGACGGTGCCGAGGTAATTGACCGAGACGATGTCGGCGAATAGCTCCGGATCCAGGTCGTCGGCGGCCGCCGGCTGGTAGGCGGCCGCGGTGAGAACGACGACGTCGGGAAGGTGCCCATCGCTTTCCATTGCCGCGACCGCCTGAGCAATGTCTAGGGGCTTGGTGATGTCCAGGGGGAAGGGGCGAACGCTCCCGGGCGGGCAGGCCGCCGTAAGGTCTTTGAGCGCGTCTTCGTTGCGGGCGCTGGCGGTGACGGCAATCCCATCCCCGGCCAGCGTTTCGGCAAGGCAGCGGCCGATCCCGGAACTCGCACCGATAATCCAGGCGGTGCGAAAGCCGGCTTTCATCGCGGTGATGACCCCCCAAGGAAGGGGTTGAGCAGCCGCGTGAAGAAGCCCGTGAAACGCACCGGGGCGTCGAGCACGGCGAGGCAGATGCATTCTTCGTCCTCGGCCGCAACGGGGCGGTGCTCGTGCTCGGTGTCCGCCAGCATCAGGTCGCCGCGTCGGTATTGCCGGTCGTCATCGATGATGCCGCCCTTCAGCACCAGTGTGTATTCGCGTCCGCCGTGGGTGTGACTTGGTATCGCGGTCCCAGGCTTGATGCGGAGCAGGCTGGTCTTGAATTTCGCATTGCTGGTGGCCAGAAGCGCCTCTTCGACACGGGGACCCACCCGCCGCCAGCGCAAGCCGTCCAATCCGGTGCCGAGGTACCGGGTGATCGGTCCGGGAAGGACGGGATCCTTCGGCGTGGGCATCGCGTCGTGGTCTTTGTCGATCGGCGAATCCAGCCGTTCCATGACGGCGTCCAGGGCACCCGGCTCCATTTGGGCGGCGCCGGCTTGGTCGATAAGGGTCCCGCCCAGATCTTCCAGGGAGCGGACCTCTTCGCGGCATAGCTCGCAGAACGCGAGATGGGCGGCGGCGACGAGAGAGGGCTCTTCCTCCAGGCTGCCCGACGCATAGTCCAGAAGCATTTCGTGTTCGGGGTGGTAACAAATCATCCTTCGTACTCCGCCATGGACGAGCGCAGCTTGGCCAGGGCCAAGCGGATGCGGGATTTTACAGTCCCGAGCGGCACGGCCAGTTCTTCAGATATGACCTGGTGCGTCTTGTCTTCGAAGAAAGCCTTATGGATCACTTCGGCTTGGTCCGGGGAAAGTTCTCGGATCTTTTTCGCCAGGGTTTCGCCGGCCTGTGCCTGTTCCATCCGGTTTTCCGCATCGATGGGATCGGACATGGATTGGAGCAGGTCGTCGGGCGTCACCTCCGGGTGCTGCTCCTTCCTGAACAGGTCGATCCTCTTGTTCCGCGCAATGGTGAAGATCCAGGTGGTTGCGGACGCCCGGGCGGGGTCATATTGGCCGGCCCGGCGCCAGACCTGGATCATGGTTTCCTGGGCCGTCTCCTCAGCCGCGGCGGGACTGGCGCCGCGTTTCAGGCAATAGGCCTTGATCCGTGGCGCCATGTGGCTGAACAGCTGCGAGAACGCGTCCCGGCTCTTGTTTTCCGCGATCGCTTCTATGCAGGCGGCGAGGTTGGGGCCATCCTCGGTCTTGGACGTGCTGTTGAGGGGTGCCATTGTCCTCCTGGATCCCTGACCGCGCCAGTTGTCGGGCCGGTCCTGAACAGCGACATTAAGAAACATGTTGGGCCCCCGCAACTGCTCGGATTCGCGCCAAGGCGCCTGATTTACTTTTAATACGGGTGCGCTTTAGGGTTGGATCATCTATTGGCGAAAAAAAAGCCCCGCCTAGCGGCGGGGCTTTCATCGTCATTGAGCGACCGGAGGACAGGGGCTTAGTCCTTGGGGAGGATCACGGTGTCAATGACGTGGATGACGCCGTTGGAGGCCCCGATGTCGGCCTTGACGACCTTGGCGTCGTCGACCATCACGCCCTTGGTGGCGTTGACCATGACCTTGGAGCCCTGGACCGTGGCGACCGAGAGTTCCTTGCCGGCGATGTCCGAGGACATGACCTTCCCGGACAGCACGTGGTAGGTGAGGATCGCCTTAAGCTTGGCCTTGTTCTCGGGCTTCAGCAGCGAGTCCAGGGTGCCCGCGGGCAGCTTGGCGAAAGCTTCATCGGTCGGAGCGAAAACGGTGAAGGGGCCTTTGCTCTTGAGCGTTTCGACCAGGCCGGCGGCCTTGACGGCGGCGACTAGGGTGTTGAACGAGCCGGCGGACGCCGCGACTTCGACGATGTCCATGGCCTTTGCCATGCCGGCGGAAAACGCCAGCGGCATGGCTACGATAGCGGTGGCGAGGGCTTTCTTGACGAGGGTCATATGGATCTCCGTAGGGTTGGGGTGCCTTGTGAAAAAAAACTCTTCGATTGGGGCGCCGGGCACAGGAGGCTCATGCGCCGTGATCGCAACTGTCTACGTCGCCACCTGTCGCTTGGATCACAGGCGCGGACCGCATTCGGAAATTTTTTTCTTATTCTCTGGCAGCGCGCGGCACGTGATCCAAAGCAGCAATGCGGACGTAAAGGCAAGAGATGACCAATGAAACTCTCCCGCGGGTGGGAGGGCGCACCGCCGGCCGAAGCCGGCCGAAAGGGGGAGGTGATGGCACCTTTTGATTTGACCTTGGATGAAACCGTCGAGGATATGGCGCAAGAGTTCCGCGCGCCGGCCAAAGTAAGCCGGGAGGACGCCGAAGACGCGATCCGCACGCTGTTGGTGTGGGCGGGCGACGATCCGGACCGCGAGGGCCTCCGTGACACGCCGTCCCGCGTGGCGCGCGCTTACCAAGAATTCTTTAAAGGGTATGATGAGGACCCCGCCGCGCTGCTGTCCCAGACCTTCGAGGAGGTGGAGGGGTACAACGACATCGTGCTCTTGCGCGACATCGCTTTCCAGTCCCATTGCGAACACCACGTGGTACCCATCGTCGGCACCGCCCATATCGCCTATCTTCCAGACCGGCGGGTGGTCGGAATCAGCAAGCTGGCCCGGGTCCTTGACGCCTTTGCCCGCCGCCTGCAGACCCAGGAGACAATGACGGCGCAGATCGGCACCGCAATCGAAACCGCCCTTGAGCCCCGGGGCGTGATGGTGATCGTCAAGGCTCAGCATCAGTGCATGACCACCCGCGGCGTCAACAAGCCCGGTGTCGCGATGGTGACGCGCCACGTTTCGGGCGCCTTCCGTGACGAATGCGCGCTGGAACGCCGCGTCATGGACATGTTGATCGCCTGACACCACGGTTCCCCACGACGGCATCGGTACGGCGTTGCGCCGCACCGGGTGTTGACTGACATGTCGCGGCGTTGTTTATCAGGT
>JAOTVC010000125.1 GCA_029863585.1 Alphaproteobacteria bacterium
GAACTGTACGAGCGTTTGCTGAAGAACCGCAGCGCGACTACCACGGTGGAATGGGCGCTCAAGCGCCTGCGCGCGGGCGAAAAGCCGGAGAAGCAGATCCGCCGTGCCGCCGATGGAGTGGCCGAGGCGCTGTGGGACCTTGCCATCCTGCTGAACGATCAGAACGCCCAGAGCGCCGCCCTGATCATGACCCGCCTGGCGCTGCATGCGCGGCCCAAGTTCCAGCTGGCGGAGATCCTGGTCGGCGACATCCTGGCGGCGATGAACCGCAACCTGTCCGCGGTCGCCGCCTACGACCGGGTCGATCCTAAGTCCGCCCGGGGCTGGGAGGCGCGGCTGCGCGCCGCCGATGCCCTGACCCGGGCGGAACAGATCGAGCCCGCGCTCAAACGCCTTGCGGAAATGGCAGACGAACGGCCGGAACGCTACGACGCGCTGGTTTCCAGCGGCGATATCCTGCGCTTCAACAAGCGCTACGAGGATTCCCTTAAATCCTATAACGAGGCGTTCAAGCGGATTGACCGGGTCGAGCGCCGGCACTGGTCGCTCTACTATTCCCGGGGCATTTCCCATGAACGTTCGAAGCAATGGCCCGAAGCCGAAAAGGATTTCCTGGAGGCCCTCAGGCTGTTTCCCAACCAGCCTTATGTGCTGAATTATCTCGGCTATTCCTGGGTCGACAAGGGTATGCACCTCGAGCGCGCGCTCAAAATGATCGAAACCGCGGTGCGCCTCAGGCCCAATGACGGCTTCATCGTCGACAGTCTGGGCTGGGCCCATTACCGGCTCGGCAATTACGACCGCGCGGTCGGCTACCTGGAACGGGCGATCGTCCTCAGTCCCAGCGATTCCGCCATCAACGATCATCTCGGCGATGCCTATTGGCGGGTCGGCCGGCGGACCGAGGCGCGCTTCCAGTGGTGGCGCGCGCTCAAATACGATCCGGAAAAGGACACCATCCCGGGCATCAAGAAGAAGCTCGCCTCGGGCCTCGAAGAGGGACCCAGGAAAAGCGACGCGTCCGGCGGGGGCTCGGAGCGGGACGGCGGGTGACGCCGGGCACGGCTCTCGCGGCGCCGGCCAAGGTCAATCTCTACCTTCATGTGTTGGGGCGCCGGTCCGACGGCTATCACCTCATCGATTCCCTCGTCGCCTTCGCGGGGCTCGCCGACCGGGTGCGCCTGGCGCCTGCCGCCGAATTCGGGCTCGCCCTGTCGGGTCCTTTCGCGAAAGGCCTCGACGCGGGAGAGGGCAACCTCGCCCTCAAGGCCGCCCGGGCCTTGGCCGCGGCCGCCGGCTTGGCCGCCCGGCCCATGGCCATCGAGTTGGAAAAGAATATCCCGCCCGCTGCCGGCCTCGGCGGCGGATCGGCCGACGCCGCCGCGGTGTTGAAGGGACTCAGCCGCGCCTGGGGGGTCCATGATGCCGTGGCCACCCACCTCGCCCCCCGCCTCGGCGCCGACGTGCCGGTGTGCCTGGCCGGGCGCCCGACGTTCATGGCCGGGATGGGCGAGGACCTGGGTCCGGAGGTTGCCTTGCCCGCCGCGGGGCTGTTGCTCGCCAATCCGCGGCTGTCCCTCGACACCGCCAAGGTTTTCGCCGCCTTCGATGCCGAGCATGGCGAAGGCGCGGCCCAGGATGGGTGCCCGCGCCCGGTGCTCGACCCCGCGCCCGGGGACGCCCGGGCTTTGGCCGAGGCGCTTGCCGCCAGCGCCAACGAGCTCACGGAAGCGGCGCTCGAGCTGGCGCCGGTGGTCGGGCAGGTGCGGGCCGCCGTCGCCGGTCTCCCGGGTTGCCGGTTGGCGCGCATGAGCGGCAGCGGCGCCACCTGTTTCGGCCTGTTCGACGATGCCGGCGCCGCCGTCACCGCCGCCGAGGCGCTCGCCGCCGCCAGGCCGGGTTGGTGGTGCTGGGGCGGCGGCTTCGCGTGAGGGGGAATCGGCGAACCGAAATACGGCCTCATCCTGCGACGGGCTCGGGATAGGGCCGCTTCCGACCCCCTGGTCCCCAGCTTGCCGCGGGACGGGGGGCCGCGCCGATCGGGGACCCGCATCACCGACTTGTGAGCGCTCGGCATTGGCGCTAGTGTGCGGCCCGCTTCCCGCGCGCGCATTGGGGCGTAGCCAAGCGGTAAGGCAACGGGTTTTGATCCCGTGATTCGCAGGTTCGAATCCTGCCGCCCCAGCCAGCGTTCACCGAAATTCCTTTGAAGTCTTTTCGAACCGCCGTTAGCCGCGGCCGAGAGATCCGGGGCGCGCCGGCCTAGCCGCAGTGCTTTTGGATGGCGGCCTTGTCGCGCTTGATCCGGGTCAGGGCGTCCTCGATCTGCAGCACCCGGCCGATCAGGCGGCGGCGCAGCGCGCAGAGCCGGTCGATCTGCTTAAGCTCGTCGAAGCCGTAGGCCCGTCCGTTCTCCAGGTTCTTGCGGATTGCGGCATAGCATTCCTGGGCTTCGGCGAGCCGCGGGGCGATCTCGACGGCTTCCCGGCGCAACGCCTCATGCTGCCGGGCAAGCTGGGCCAGCGCCTCTTCGGCGCTGCCTGTGCCCATCAGGTCCGCAAGCACCCGGGTCCTGGCTTTGCCGTCGTGATCGATAAAAGTCTCCACCAACGCGGTCGCGTAGCCATCTCCGGTCCGGAACTGGCGAACATAGGGCATGGGAGTCGCCGATCGGTCGGTCGATCAGCCGGCATTCGCGCCGATTTCGCGGCCTCGGGTGTTGAGGATAACCTTGACCTCTCTCCAGACGCTGAGCTGATAATTGTCGCCGCCCTTTTGGGCGCCGAAGGTGCCTTCGGTTGCCCGCTTGATGGCGTGGTCCATGCCGTATTCCCGGATCAACTCCTCGGCGATGACCTTTGCATCGATTCTCCGGGGAAACGCGGCGCGCAGGATCGTGGATTCGGCCTCGTGTGGCTCCATGGCATGCGAATCGTCATGCATTTCGTCTCAATCCCCAATATGTCGCGAGATTGGAACAAATTGGCACAATATTTGGGGTTAGAGAAGCGGAATTTTCGCCGGCCCCAAACCACCATGAACCATTCAGGCGCGCCTCATGGGTGCGCCAGGGCCGGCGGAATCCAAAGCCCGCGGCCGATCCGCGGCGCCGCCGCGGGCTTTAGGTTCAGGCCGTGGTGTCGCCCGGGGCCGCGCGGTTGCCGTGGCGCAGGCGCATTTCGGAAACCGGAACGTTTTCCTCGCACTCGCCCATGCATTTAGCCAATGCACCGTAGCGCCGGGCCAGGGGTGCGGCGCTCAGCCCATGGGCGATGATGCTGAGGCCCACCGTGACGATGGCCGCCACCAGGATCTCCTCCCGGTAGGGCAGGGCCGAGCTTTCGACGATCAGAAGCGCGAACAGGATGGAGGCGAGCCCCCGAGGCCCGAACCAGCCGAGGAACAGATGTGTCGCGAGGCCGACCCGGCTGCCCCACAGTGACAGGCAGACCGGGATCATGCGGATGGCGGTCAGGCTGAGCACGGCATAGCCCGCCACGGCGAGATCGATATGGCCGATGGCGCCGGGGAGCATCGCCGCGCCGAAGGCGAGGAAGGTCAGCAGCGCCAGCAACTGGCCCTCGGTCTCCATGAACTCGAACAGGAAGGCGCAGCGGTGGCGCACCGTCGCGCCGAAACAGAGGCCGGCGGTGAAGGCGGCGATGAAGCCGTTGGAGCCGATCGCTTCGGAGATCGCGAAGGCGCCGAACGCCAGGGCAAGCACCGCCATGCCTTCGAATGCCCGGTTGGTCAGTCCCCGGCTCGCCGCCCGGTCGATCAGGTGGCCGCCGGCGGTGCCGATGCCGATGCCGACCAGCGGCGCGATGGCGATCTGCAGGATGCCGAGGGCGACGAAATCGCCGGCCGTGCCCGTGGTGGCGGCGCCGGCCAGGGTCAGGAAGATCAGCACCGCGGGGAGCGCAATGCCGTCATTCAGCCCGCTTTCCACATTGATGGCCTGGCGGATGCGCACCGGGACCTCCGGATCGCTGACCACCGCCTGGCCCAGCGCCGCGTCGGTCGGTGCCAGCACCGCCGCCAGCAGCAATGCCCCCATGACGCCAAGGGAAGGGAAGAGAAGGTAGGCCGCCGCCGCGCCGGCCACGATGGTGAGCGGCAGGCCGATGAGAAGCATGCGCGCGGGCAGGTTGTGATCGGCGCGCAGGCGCGTGAGATCGATGCGCGCGGCGTCGGCAAACAGCACCAGGACCAGGGTGGCCTCGGCGATCAGGTGGATCGCGCCGTGGCCGACCTCCATCTTTGAGAGCCCGAGGCCGCCGGGGCCGATGGCGAAGCCGAAGGCGGCGAAGGCCAGCGGCGGCGTCAGCATCGAACGGCTCAGCTTGTCCGAGAACAGCGCATAGGCGACGACGGCGAGGCAGACACTGATGACGGTGGCAAGGTTCATGACCGCCCTCCGACCTCTCGATCCCTGCGGGGCCGCCGCCGCCGGCCGGCGGGGCTCAGGCGTCCGCGCCGGGCGGCGTCCAGCCGCCGTATCGGGGGTCGCGCATCTCTTCCACCATGGACCGGACCTGGTTGGAGACCCGGGCGCCTTGCTCGTGCATCAAGTCGGTCCAGGAGATGTCCCAATCGAACCAGTCGATGATGGCCTTTTGGTAAGCGGGGCGGGCCTTGAGGCGCGCGTACCAGTCCGCAACGCGCGGTTTGTCCTCCCACAGGAAGCTCATCTCCAGGCAATAGAGCCGCTCCATGTAGGGCGCCATCGCGACGTCGGCCAGGGAATAGTCGCCGATCAGCCAGTCCGGTCCGCCGCCGGCCAGCGCCTGGCCCGGCCCTTCGCCGGACAACGCCGTGTCGATCTGGGTGATCAGCATGTCGTAGCGCCGCATGGCGGTGCGGAAATGGACGTTGTCGATGCCGTCCTCGAAGCTCGCGATCTTGCGCGCTTGCTTGTAGGGATCCAACTGGCCGGAGATCTGATTGCCGTGGGACGGCACGTGCCGGTAGGCGATGGCGGTGGTGATGACGCCGGCGGCGGCGTGAATGTTCTCATCCGTCATCCGCGTCCAGGTGCGCATCTGGGCCTGCTTGTAGGGGTCATCGGGCTTCAGCTTAGGCCCGTCGAACACGTCTTCGACATATTCGTTGATGACATTGGACTCGACGACGATCCGCCCGTCATGGTCCAGCATCGGCACCAGGCCGAACGGGTTGAGGGCCAGATATTCGGGCGCGTGCTGGTCGCGCTCGCGCAGGCGGATGATCTCGCCCTCCCATTCCAGGCCCTTTTCCTCGATGGCGAGGCGCGACTTCGCCGCGCAGACCGACGTGTGGTGGTGATAGAGCTTCAGCATGTTTCCCCCCGACGCTTGCGTGCGCCGCCATTGTCGCGCGGCGGGACCGACATTGAAAGGGCCGCCCTCGACCCCATCTAAAGGTTGTGGGTTTTTTTGAACCATCCGGGGAGGGAGGGCCATCATGAAATCATTCATCTTGTCGTTTGCGTTGTTCGCGCTGGCTGTTGCCGTGGCGAGCGCGGGTTTCGCCGCCGACCCTGTCCCGCCCCACGTGGGCCCCTGGCCGGGATGGCACGGGCCATGGTCCGGCTTCTGGTGGATCTGCCCGCTGGTGTTTCTGTTCATGGTCCTGCTCTGCGCGGTTTTCTGTTTCGCCCGGCGCGGGCGGGGCGGCCATTGGGGGCCGCCGTGGCGGTGGATGGAAGGGCCCCCCGGCGGCCGGGGCGAAGGTGGTGGCGATTCGGCGCTCGACATCCTCAACAAGCGCTATGCGCGCGGAGAGATCGACAAAACGGAATATTCGGAAATCAAGGCAGCGATCGTTCCCGACGGGCGGTCGCAAGGCCAGGCATAAGGATCTGAAAGATGGACAAGGAACAGATGCTTAGCGCGATGCATGAAAAGATGCGCGGAATGTGCGCCAGCATGTCGTCCGATGAGAAGACGGACATGATGATGAGCATGATGGAGAAGATGAAGGAGAACATCGACTTCGAGCAGATGATGTCCAAGATGAACGCCGATGATGGCCCGGGCGGCATGAAGGAAATGATGGCCGATTTGCTGCAAGGCGGCGAGGGCCACGATGGAAAAATGCCCGAGATGATGCTCAGGGCGATGATGCCGCACTGCATCACCATGATGATGCCCAAGGTCTCGAAAGATAAGCGTGCCGATGTTGCATCCGGACTGATTGCGGCCGTGGTGGAGCAGGCGACGAAGGATATGACCGCAGAGGAAAAGGCGGCCTTTGTCGGCAAAGTTGTCCTGTCCATGTCGGCATAGGCGCAGGCGCCGCTGCCTCGCAAGCGCGCCCAAGAAAAGGGGCGGCCCGTAGGCCGCCCCTTCCGTGTCGAAGAAACGCGGTTCTCTTCTCTGCCCGCTTCTTCCTAGTTCTTGGGCTCGTCCAGCACCCAGGAGAACTTCTCCCGGGTTTCGGCGGCCAGTTCCTTGGACGGCATGTTGACCAGCGGGAACTGATCGCGCCAGTGGAACGGCCGGCAGGCGTCGATGATGGCGCGGGAATTGGTGAAGTCCTTGCGCTCGCGCTGATCCGGCGTGAGGCGCGGATCGAGCGGCGTCGACCAGGCGTTCTTGACGATGTCGATGGAGGTTTCGGGATCCGACCGGGTCACCATCGCCCACATCACCTCTTCCAGGTTGGAGACGTCGATGTCCTCGTCGACCACCACCACGTATTTGCCGGCGTAGGCGCCGACATGGCACTGGCAGGCGACGTGGCCGGCCTGGCGGGCATGGCCGGGATAGCGCTGCTTGATGGAGACGGCGACGAACATGCGCGCGGTGCCGACTTCATCGGCCCAGACGGAGACGACGTCGGGGACGCCGGCGGCCTCGATCGAGCGCTTGAGGAGCGCCGAGCGCGCCACGGCGCGGTAGCGGGCCAGCTCGTCCGGGGGCCGCTGCGGGGGGCAGCCCAGGATGATCGGGTCGTTGCGGTGATAGATCCGCTCGACATGCATGATCGGCTCGGGCCGGGTGTCCGAAGCGTAATAGCCGGTCCATTCGCCGAACGGGCCTTCCGCCTTCTGCTCGACCGGATCGACCCAGCCTTCCAGGACCAGCTCGGCATTGGCCGGGAAGGGCAGGCCGGTGACCTCGCCCTTGACGCATTGGATGGGCTTGCCGCGATAGCCGCCGACCAGGTCGAATTCGCAGAGCCCGTAGGGCACCTCGGTGGAGGCCATCAGGAACATCATGGGATCGCCGCCGACCACGACCACCGCCGGCATCTTTTCGCCGCGGGCGGCGTACTTGTCGCGATGGATACGGCCGTGCTTGCCCGGAGAGATATAGAAGCCGACCTTCTTCTTGTCCTGGACCATCACCCGGTAGGTGCCGGTGTTGATCCATTTTTCGTCGGGGTCTTCGGTGACGTTGTAGGAGCCGGTGCCGATATAGCGCCCACCATCCTCGGAATGCCATTTCGGCGTCGGGAACTTGTACATGTCGATGTCGTCGCCCTTGAGCACGTTCTCAAGCACCGGGCCGTCCTCGACGATCTCGTGGCGGATGGGCTTCTTGGTCTCGGTGATGTCGGCGAGGCCTTCGGACAGCTCCAGCTTCGACATGTCGGCGGGGAAGCCCAGGGTCATGCCCCGGCGCTTGCCGCCGAAGAAATTGGTGAGCACCCGGAAGCCGTCGGGACAGCCGGGCACCTTGTCGAACAGGGCGCAAGGCGCGGGGTCGGTGTGGTGCAGAAGCTCGGTCACCATCCCGATGTCGTGCTCCCAGCTCATGCCGTCCAGGTAACGCATCTCGCCCAGCTTGTCGGCTTCCGCGATCCATTCACGGAGATCGTCGTAAGCGAAGGCGTGTTGCACATTCTTCGTAGCCATTTATCGCTCCATTTATTTCGCTGATCGGTTGGTGTGTTCTAAATCTCGTAAGCGGGGAGTCTTAAGCGCTTGCCGCCCGCGTCGGGGCCTTGTCCGCGCCGGGCAGGGCTTCTTCATCGGCGGCCTCCAGGTTGACGATCATCTGCGTCAACCGGCGGCGGAACGCCGCGGCCTCGGCCGCCGTGAACCCGGCGAACAGGACGTCCTCGTAATCCTTGAAATAGACAGGTTGATGTTCCAGGGCCATCTTGCGGCCCTTGTCTGTCAGGCTGACGATGACCGAACGGGCGTCGGCCTCATCCCGGCGCCGGGTGATCAGGCCCATGGCGTTCATCCGGCCCAAAAGGCGCGACAGGGTGGAAATTTCCACCCCCGTCAGGCGGGCCAGTTCGTTGACCGTGCGGTCGCCGCCCAACAGACGGAACAGCACCCGCACGCCTTCGATCTTGAGGCCGAGCGGCTTCGCCCATTTGTTGACCAAGCTTTCCACCCGGCCCACGACTTGGTGCATCAGGAAGGGAATCGAACGGTCTTCGACGTTTTGATCAATCATGAATGCGTTTTCCGGGGGTGGTTGTGGCCCGGTCTCCACCGGCTCCCGTTAGGCCGCCGATGATAAGCAATATTATTTGCAATTGCAATGATTGAAATTGCAAATAAATCTGGCAATTGAGGAATTCCCGACTTCGCGCGGCGGCAGAAAGGGCAAAAGTGCGGGCCTAGCCCCCGTCCTCCTGCAGCTCGACCGTGACGTCGCCCATCACCTTGGCCATGCAGCACAGCCGGTCCTCGGGGCCGGCATCCATGGTTTCCAGGGTCAGGTCCTCGGCCTCGGTCTTGTCCGACAGATTCTCCGCCCCGGCGACGATGCGCGCGATATCGGTGCCGCAGATGCCCTCGGTGCAGTCGTGGGTGATACTGATGCCCTGGCGGGTCGCGCCCACCAGGATGGTGGTGCCCTCGGCGATCTCGATCACCCGGCCCTCGGGCAGGAAGGTGACTTTCGCCATGTTCGGCTCAGCCCATCGCCTCGAGCCGGCTGGCCGCCGCCTCGATCATCCATTCCGGCGTCTCGTTGGCGCCGATCACGCCGACCGAGCCGGCGCCTTCGAACCAGGCGGGGTCGAGGTCGTCGGGATGCTTGATCTCATAGACCTTGTCCGAGCACGAGCGGGCGGTTTCCACCATGCGGGTGGTCATGCCCTCGGTCCAGCCGATGATCACGATGGCGTCGGTGTCCCGCGCGAGGTCGGCCACCACCGGCAGGCGTTGCAGCGAATCGATGCAGGCGGTGTTGCGGATATGGACATCGGAGAAGCGGTCGAGCAGCACCGCGATGATCTCCTTGTAGGTCTCGATCCAGAAGGTGGTCTGGACGATGACGCCGATGGGCTCCTTGCGGGTCAGGTTGATGCTGTCGACGTCGGCGACCGTGGGCACGATGAAGAACGGCCGGCCGAGTTTTTCGGCAATGCCGCGGATACGCGGGATGCCGTGGTGGTTGGGATCCGACAGCATCACCAGGTTGAGCCCCTTTTCCAGGAACGCAACGGCCGCCTCCTCCTGTTCCACCACATAGGGGCAGGTCGCGTCGGCGACGATCTCCAACCCCCGTTTTGCCGCCTCCTCGCGGATCTGGGGCGGCGCTCCGCGCACGCCGAAGATCAAGGAATCCTCGATATCGTCGAGATTGCCCGTCGTGCTCAAACCCTTGTCCTCGAAATCGGCCTTGTCGTAGGCGAGCAAATCGTTCTCGGGGCGCAGCGACCAGATCTTGAGCGGCCGGTTGAGCTTCTGGGCGAAGCGCCGATGCATGGTGCCGGCGCGATGGACGCCGATGCACAAGCCGTTCTTGGGGATTCCCTTCTTGCCCTTGAGATCGCCGCGAATGACTTTCATGAGAGGCACCTCCGCCGGTTTCGTATGCCTGGTGAGAGCCTATTCGGGATCATGGAGTGCGGCAAGGAAAGGAACGTCAGTTGCGCGCCGGATGATGGAAGAAAATGCATTAATCCAATTTCCGCTATTGGTAAAAGCGGACTTTGGACGATTCATTGGCGTGATATGCCAGGGTCAGTCTCGACCATCGAAGAGCGCATCAAAGATCGCACAGTCCTGGCCCCGATCCCCCTCGCACTCATCTGCGAGGTCAGTGAGCGCCACATCCAGTCTTTTTAGATCAGTTATCTTGTTTCGAACGTCTGCCCTGTGGCTCAAGGTCAGAGACTTCACATCGGCACAGGTAAAATCGCCGCTATCCGCCAAACTTAACAGGCTGCGGACTTGATTGAGGGTAAAACCCAACTCCCGCGCTCTCCGAATGAACGTCAGACGTTTCATGTGGCCGGCATCGTACATCCTGTGGCCGCCTTCGCCGCGACGCGGGTCCGGCATTAACCCCTCGCGCTCGTAAAATCGGACAGTTTCCGCCCGGCAACCCGCCCGTTTAGCGAGTTCGCCGATCAAGAAGTCCGTTCGGATGTTTTTCGGTTCCATAATTTTCTCTTGAACCTGTAGTTACTACAGGGGGCATCCTATCATTCAACATTCCTTCAACACAGGAGAGGATTATGGCCGATCAACGCCGGATAGAGATTTACAGTGCTGGTTGCCCTACCTGCGAAGAAGCCATCGAACTCGTTACCAGGATTGCCTGCCCGTCATGCGACGTAAAGGTACTGGATATGAACGATGCCGATGTTGCAGCAAAAGCGAAGCAACTGGGCATCCGTTCCGTACCCGCGATCGTCGTCGACGGCAAACTCGCAGATTGTTGCTCTGGCCGAGGGCCAGATGAAGCCTCCCTGAAGGCGTCTGGGATTGGGATACCTCTGTGATGAAGAACAGCACATTGCTCAAGACGGGTGTCACATGCACCTGTATCACCGCCCTGTGTTGCGTTACGCCGGTACTGGTGATCGTGTTTGGGACCGTCGGCCTATCAGCGCTGGTGGGTTATCTCGACTACGTCCTCTTGCCCGCCCTTGCTGTCTTCCTTGGCATCACTGCATATGCCCTGATCGTGAGGCGGAGGCAACGTGATGGAGCTTAACTCCACTATCACATGTCCCGAATGCGGGCACAAAGCAGACGAGGCGATGCCCACCGATGCCTGCCAGTACTTCTACGACTGCCAAGGGTGCGGCGCGGTGTTGAAACCACTCGCGGGCGACTGCTGCGTGTTCTGTTCCTACGGCAGCGTTCCCTGCCCTCCTATTCAGAAAACAGGTGCAAAGAATTAACCCGATGGTCACTGCTTTGGTGGACTGCCATCCGCGAGGGGGCTTATTCCCGCTTTGGGTCATAAGCGGTCATGAGGTTAACGGCTGGCTCCTTAAAATATCGGCGGCGAAATCGGCGCTTTCTCAAATTCAGCGGGTGGCTGGTAGGGTGCGGGATTAGAAAATCCCGCGGCGGATCAGGTTGAGCCCGATCACCACCATGGAGATCAAGAGCACCTTGCGGAAGCGCTGCTCGTCGATGCGGCCGCGCACCCACTGGCCGAGGAAAAGGGCCGCGCCCACCGGGATCAGGGAGACCAGGCCGGGGACGATGTGCTCGGCCCGCAGCACGCCGAAACCCACCAGGGACACCGCCGCGGGCACCAGCATGGTGAGGTACACCATGCCCATGGCGCCGATGAACTCCTCCTTCTTGAGGTGCAGGGCCACCATCAACATGATCACCGGCGGCCCGCCGATCAGCACCATGCCGCCGAAGAAACCGCCGACGGCCCCGGCGGCGACGCCGATGGGGTGTTCCCATCTGGGGCTCACCCGAAGGGTGGGTTTGAGCAGCGAGGCGGCGGCGAAGAAGGCGACGGCCAGACCCAGGAGGACCGAGACGGTGCCGGGGCTCAGTTTCACCAGGGAAAAGGTGCCCAAGGGAACGGAGATCAGCATGATCAGCAGCATCGGCCAGAATCGGCGCACCGTGACAGCCAGGTTCCCGCCGGC
>JAOTVC010000330.1 GCA_029863585.1 Alphaproteobacteria bacterium
GTCGGAGACGGGCAGCCCGTCGAATACCGACAATTGCTCGGTGATGGACTCCAGCCCGGTCACGGGTTTGCCCATCCGTGTCGCGCGCGCCTGCAACATGAAGTCGAGGTATTCGCCAGTGCGGGGAGCCGGCATGGACAGGGCCATCATGACCGCCCAGGGCTTCTGTCTCTCGATACCCAGTGTCGGTGAGCCGCGCGCGGTCAGCGCCGCGACGGTTTCCATGTACAGCTTCCGTCCTATGACCTGTTCCAGCGTGCGTCCGTCATTGAAGAACATGACCTCGGCCATGCGCACCAGGGCATCGCCATCGACGATGGCCTCCATGACAAAGCGCTCGGAGGCGTTGAGCGAGCGCGTGACCGGTTCCGGGAGGGTGGTAACGCGCTTGTCATCCGAATGAATGGTCCCGAAAATGAAGCTGGCAGTCGTTCCGGGCGCATCGATTTTCCACAGCAGGCCCTTGTTGAAGCGGGAAGCCGTCTCGGGGACGGCGAGCGCGCCGCTTTGTGCCGCGGGCATCGCCGCGTGCAGCACACCCGATCCGGGCAAAAGAACAAGAAGAAGGGAAAGGATGAATCCGGGAAGGAACCGCAGAAGCGTCGTGGATGAATCCTTGGGAATGGGGGAATATCGTCGCATCGTACGGATGGCTTCAGGATGAAGGCCCGATTACCATGTAGCCAAGAATATATTAGGAATCCCGATGCGCCAAATATTTATTCTTCCGTTACTCGCTGCCAGCCTGTTCGCGCCTGATGCGCGAGCCGGGGACTTGCCGCGCTGGGAACTGGGGCTGGGGGTGGGCGGCTTGAGCGTTCCGGACTACCGCGGATCCGATGAGCAACGCGGATATCTTCTGCCCTTGCCTTATATCCAGTACCGGGGCGAAATGCTTCAAATTGACCGCGAGGGCGCGCACGGAAAGCTGTTCACCTCGGAACGCGTACGGCTCGAACTGAGTGTCAGTGCCGGGCCGCCGGCCCGGAGCGACGACAACGAGGCCCGCCGCGGCATGCCGGATCTCGACCCGACCATCGAGGCCGGTCCTTCGCTGGAGATTTACCTGTCGCCTGACCGCGCCTGGTCAATCCGGCTACCGTGGCGTGCCGTGGTCGCGACCGATCTTTCACACGTCGATGGCATTGGCTGGATCTTCGCACCCAACCTCAGCTTCGACGCACGGCGCCCCGGCGGCTGGGATTACGGCGTCGCGGCCGGGCCGTTGTATGCCTCGGAAAAATATCATGACTATTTTTACGAGGTCCTGCCGGTCCAGGCGACGGTCACGCGGCCGGCGTACGACGCCCCGGGCGGTTACAGCGGGAGCCGCCTGACGTTCACCGCCAGCCGGCGCTTTCCGGGATTCTGGGTCGGGGCGTTCGCGCGTTATGATAATCTTTCCGGTGCCGCCTTCGAGGACAGCCCGCTGGTCAGGAAAAAATCCTCTTTCATGGCCGGGATCGGCATTGCCTGGGTGCTGGCGGAAGCAAAGCATCCTTGACGCACCCCCCGGCCGACCGTACGACACGGATATTGTTTCCATGACGCCGAGAACACGCGACGAATTTCTGGACCTGGTGGATCAGCTGATCTTCGAAATCGAGGAGGTCGTGATGTGCGCCGGAGACGAGGGTGACCCGGAAGATTCCGAGTTTTCCGATCTGTTGCCGGTCTACGAGCTGCTGTCGAAGGATCTCAAGCAATTGCATGCGGATATCATGCAAGGCCGGCATGTCTTCGGTGAAAACCGGGATCTGCCGTTCATGCCGCTGGTGAACAAGTGGAAGGCACGACTTCCATTTCACAATCTGTTCGCGACACTCAACCTGGCGAACCGGCAGGGCCTGCCGGGCTAGCGGTTTGTGACTTCGACGGATTGCCGGTAACATTCCGCCATGTCCGGCAACACCATCGGCAGGCTCTTTACCGTCACCAGCGCGGGTGAATCCCACGGTACCGCGTACGTTGGCATCGTCGATGGCTGCCCCCCCGGCATGGCGCTGGCGGAAGCCGATCTTCAGCCCGACCTCGACCGCCGCAAGCCAGGCAAATCGCGCCACACCACGCAACGGCGGGAATCCGACGAGGTGAAAATTCTCTCGGGCGTGTTCGAGGGCAGGACCACCGGCACGCCGATCGGGCTGCTGATCCAGAATACCGACCAGCGCCCGCAGGATTATTCAAAGATCATGGACCGGTTCCGCCCGGGCCATGCCGATTTCACTTATATGCAGAAGTACGGCCTGCGCGATTATCGCGGCGGCGGGCGTGCCTCGGCGCGCGAGACCGCGATGCGCGTGGCGGCCGGCGCCATCGCCAAGAAATACCTGCGCGAGCGTTACGGCGTCGCCATCCGCGGCTATCTGGCGCAACTGGGCCCGATCAAGCTTGACCTCAAGGACTGGAGCGAGATCGAGAACAATGCCTTCTTTAGTCCGGATGCTTCAAAGGTTCCGGAACTCGAGGCCTACATGGATGCGCTGCGCAAGGAAGGAAACTCCATCGGCGCGCGTATCAATATAGTCGCCAGTCACATGCCGGTGGGGCTCGGCGAACCCGTCTTCGGGCGGCTGGACGCCGACATCGCCTACGCCATGATGGGCATCAACGCGGTCAAGGGCGTCGAGATCGGCGCGGGCCGCCACTGTGGCGAGCA
>JAOTVC010000126.1 GCA_029863585.1 Alphaproteobacteria bacterium
CACCACCTCCCCCGCCCCAACGATGGGCTGGGTGAACTGGGAGATCTGATAGCCCTGGGGCAGGTCGGGATAGAAGTAGTTCTTGCGGTCGAACACGGATCGAAGGTTGATCTGCGCCTTAAGCCCCAGTCCCGTCTTCACCGCCTGGGCGACGCAATAGCCGTTGATCACCGGCAGCATGCCCGGCATGGCGGCGTCGACCAGGGAGACCTGGCTGTTGGGCGCGGCCCCGAATGCGGTGGCGGCACCGGAAAAGAGCTTGGCTTTGGAACTGACCTGGGCATGAACCTCCAGCCCGATCACCATTTCCCAATCGCCGGTGGCCCCTTGGATCAAATCGGCCAATTTTCTTATCTCCATGCTGGCGCGGTCTGGTCCCGCGCAATTTCCTTGTTTAAAGAATTATTTAATTAAAGACATCTTTAAACAAAGCCCCCGTCACGGCCGCAAGAATCCCTCAGGCACCGCCCCCGCCCCGGGCGGCGGGGCTGCCGTCGAAGCCGGCGCGCGCCTCGATGACCCCGGCGGCGGCGATCACGGTTTCCTCGTCGAACGGCTTGCCGATCAGCTGCAACCCGAGCGGCAGGCCGTCGCCGTCGAGGCCCGCCGGCACCGAAATCCCCGGCAATCCGGCCAGCGACGCCGGCACCGTGAAGACATCGTTCAGATACATGGATATGGGGTCATCTTCCTTTTCGCCAATGGCGAAGGCGGCGCCCGGCGCCGTCGGCGTCAGGATGACATCGACATCGGCGAAGGCGGCCTCGAAATCGCGCCCAATCAGGGTGCGCACCTTCTGGGCCTTCAGGTAATAGGCGTCGTAATAGCCCGCCGACAGCACATAGGTGCCGATCATGATGCGCCGACGCACCTCCGCCCCGAAGCCTTCGCTGCGGGTCGCCTCGTACATGTCCAGCAAATCCCCGCCGCCCTCGGCCCGGTGGCCGAAGCGCACGCCGTCGTAGCGCGCCAGGTTGGACGACGCTTCCGCCGGGGCCAGGATGTAATAGACCGGCAGCGCGTATTCGGTGTGCGGCAGGCTGATCTCCTTGACCTCCATCCCGGCGTCGGTCAGGTATTCGATCCCCTTCTGCCACAGCGCCTCGATCTCCGGGTCCATGCCCTCCACCCGGTACTCCTTCGGCACGCCGACCTTGAGGCCCTTCACGGACCTGCCCACCGCCGTTTCGAAATCCGGCACCGGGCGCTCGACGGAGGTCGAATCCTTGGGATCGAATCCGGACATGTGGGTCAGCAGGATCGCCGAATCGCGCACCGTGCGGGTGATCGGCCCGGCCTGGTCGAGGGACGAGGCAAAGGCCACGATGCCCCAGCGCGAGCACCGCCCGTAGGTCGGCTTCAGCCCCACCACGCCGCAGAAGGAGGCCGGCTGGCGGATCGAGCCGCCGGTATCCGTCCCCGTCGCGCCGGGGCAGAGGCGGGCCGCCACCGCCGCCGCCGATCCGCCCGACGAGCCGCCCGGCACCAGGGGCCGGTTGTCGCGGGCCCGCCGCCAGGGGTTCTCCACCGGGCCGAAATGGCTGGTGGTGTTGGAAGAGCCCATGGCGAACTCATCCAGGTTGGTCTTGCCCAGCATCACCGCGCCGGCATCCCAAAGCTTCTGCGACACCGTCGATTCGTAAGGCGGCGTGAAGCCGTCGAGGATGCGCGAGCACGCCGTGGTCATGACGCCCTCGGTGCAGAACAGGTCCTTGATGGCGAGCGGCACTCCTTCCAGCGCCCGCCCCTCGCCCGCCGCGAGCCGTCTGTCGGCCTCTTCGGCGCCGGCGAGCGCGCGCTCGGGCGTTTCCGTCACGAAAGCGTTGAGCGCGCGGGCCGCCTCCATGACCGAAAGGTACGCCTCCACCAGTTCCTTGGAGGTGAACCGGCCGGCCTTGAGGCCGTCGCGCGCCTCGGCGATCGAGAGGTCGGTGAGCGGCCCGCCGGCCATTATTCGATCACCTTGGGCACGGTGAAGTAACCGTCCCTGGCGGCCGGGGCGTTGGCCAGCACCTTTTCCGGAATGCCGCCGTCGGTGACCGCGTCCTCGCGCCAGCGCAGCTTCTGATCCGTCGACTGGGACATCGGCGGCACGTTTTCGGTGTCGACCGCGTCGAGCTGTTCGATCCAACCGAGGATGTTGGAGAGCTCCTTGGCGAGGCGCTCAAGTTCGTCTTCGGGCACCCGGATGCGCGCGAGCGCGGCGATGCGGGCGACGGTGGCTTTATCCAGCGACATCTGTAATAAGTGTCCCAGCAGGTGGAAACGGACCCGGCACGAAGGCCGGAAACCCGCGGAAACCCTCGACTTTCAAGGCCTTCAGAAGGCGGGCACGTTACCATCGGCCATGACCATCCGCAAGCCCAGAGAACTCGTCCGGGACCTCGCCCGGGGGGCCCGCATCCTCGGCCTCGATCTCGGCACCCGCACCCTGGGCCTGGCGCTGTCGGACGTCGGGCGCAGCCTCGCGACGCCCTATGACACGATCCGGCGCAGCAAGCTGGCGGCCGATCTTGCTAAGCTTGAGGCGATTATCGGCAAGGAAGGCGTCGGCGCCCTGGTGCTGGGCCTGCCGGTCAACATGGACGGTAGCGAGGGCCCGCGCTGCCAGGCGACCCGCCAGTTCGCGGCCGATCTTCTGAAGCGGATCGACCTGCCCCTGGCGTTCTGGGACGAGCGCCTGTCGACCCGGGCGGCGGAGGCCTCGCTTTTGGACGCCGATGCCTCGCGCCGGCGCCGGGCCGCGGTGATCGACAAGGTGGCGGCGGCGGTCATCCTGCAGGGCTTTCTCGACTTCGCGGCCCGCAACCCGCCCGAGGCGCCCGGCTGATGGCGACCGCCTTCGGCGCGCTCACGCCGGTCTTCGCCCTGGTGGCGCTCGGCTTCATCTTGCGCAAGATCGGCTTTCCCGGGCCCGGTTTCTGGCCGGTCGCGGAAAAGCTCACCTATTTCGTTCTGTTCCCCGCGTTGCTGATCGAAAGCCTCGCCAATGCCAGGATCGATCCCGCCGTCGCCGGGCCCATGGCGGCCGCCCTTGCGGGCGGCGTCCTGGTGATGGCGACCTTGGCGCTTGGCCTGAGGCCCCTGATCGGCCTGACGGGGCCGGGCTTCACCTCGCTGTTCCAGGGCACCATCCGGCCCAACACCTATGTCGGCATCGCCGTGGCGCTCGGCATCTGGGGCGCCAGCGGCGTCGCGCTCTGTGCCATCGCCATCGCCGCCGTGGTGCCGCTGGTGAACCTGCTCTGCGTCGCGGTGCTGGCCCGGCTCGGCGCCGGCCGGGCACCGGGGGTCGTGCCGTTCGTCAAGGCGGTGATCGGCAACCCGCTGATCCTGGCCTGCGCGGCCGGCGGGCTGGCCAATGCCGTCGGGCTCACCCTGCCGGTGATGGTGTCGGAGACGCTGGCGATGATGGGCAAGGGGGCGCTGCTGCTGGGCCTGATGGCGGTGGGCGCGGCCCTGGAACTCGACCGCCTCAAGGGCGATGTCACGGCGCTGGGACTGATCACCGCGGCAAAACTCGCCGTCATCCCCGGCCTCACGGCGGCGGGCGCGATCCTGCTGGGGGTCGAGGGCCAGGCCTTCGGCGTCGCGGTGATGTATGCCGGGCTGCCGGTCTCCGCCTCCTCCTACGTCCTGGCCAGCCAGATGGGCGGCGACAAGGCGCTGATGGCCGGCGCCGTGACCGCGACCACCCTGCTGGCGGTTCTCAGCCTGCCGGTGATCCTGTGGGCGCTCGGTGCGGGGGGCGGATAACTCGCCGGCCGGTCGCCAGGCCGTCACCCAACCCGCCCATGATCGCCTTGCTCCCAACGTCCCGCGGCGCGGCGCGCCTGCCCGCGGCCCGATGCCCCATCAGTTGTCTCGCCGCGCGGGGGCATCCCCGGCCTGCAGCGATTCGACAAGCGCCTTGGCGGCGGCGAGGTCGAGGCCGTGCACCTGCCGGGCGGCGATGACGGCGGACATGAACTCCCCCGCCCGGGCCAGGGCCCGGACGTGGTCTTCCTGTTCCGTCCGGTCCATGTCCCGGAAATCCGTTGGCGCGCCGTCCTCGGCCGGGGCGACGGCGTAAAGCCTGCGCAGGCGGTCGATCACCGCGCCGGGCCGCAACAGGGCGACCCGCAGGCTGCCCTGCGGCGTCAGCGTCACCGGATTGTCCTTGGCGTGCCAGCCCGGCCCGTCGCGCCGCGCGTATTCGGCCGCCAGGGCATCATTGATGGCCTTGGTGTCGACGCGCCGCAGGCCGATCTCCAGCCAGCGGATCTTGCGCCGGGCGCCCAATCCGCCGTCGCCGTCGGACACCGCGAGGGTCTCGGTACGGACCTTGAGAAAGGATACCTCGCGCCGGTCGAGGGACAGCACCGTCGGCACGTCGGCGGCAAAATGGCCGTTGAGATAGGACCGGTAACGCAGATGCAGGCGGTCGGTCGACCACCGCAGGCGCCAGTTGGCGGGCTTGCGGCTGGCGACGAACGACCGGATGGCGAACCGGGCGATGAAGAACAGCGAGGCGGCGATCGGACCGACGATCCAATAGGCCCAGGCCGCCTCCGCCAAGCCTTCCAGGACCGGCACAGCCAGCAGCGCCGCGGCCACCGCCGACAGGACCGCTCCCACTGCCAGGCCCGACCACTGGGTTTCGCGATAGGACTGAACCGCGGGCGGCTCCGGCACCTCGTCGTCGCGCAGCAACTTCATCGCACCCCTCCTCCTCTTGCCGGTACGGGACGGCGCCGCCGGCTTTCCCAGTCTCTGCGGAAAGACATTGAAAACCAGTTACTTGGAATAAGATTTCCATTCCCGCGCCGGGCGGCGCGGTGGGGCTTGGACATTTCCGGGCACCCTCAGTATAGTGCCGCTTTGATGAATGCCCCCGACGCAAACACGCGCTTCGCGCCCCGCCATATCCTTGGCATCGAGGGGCTTTCTCCGGACCAGATCACCAGCCTACTTGACGCCGCCGACGGCTTCGTTGCGCTCAACCGGCGGCGCGAGAAGAAGGGCGAATCGCTGCGGGGGCTGACCGTCATCAACCTGTTCTTCGAGACCTCGACCCGCACCCAGACCTCCTTCGAAATGGCGGCCAAGCGGCTCGGCGCCGACGTCATCAACATGTCGGTGGCGACCTCGTCGATCTACAAGGGCGAAAGCCTGATCGACACGGCGATGACCCTGAACGCCATGCGCCCGGACGTGCTGGTGGTCCGCCACCCCCATTCCGGGGCGGTCGAGCTGCTCTCCCAGAAGGTGACCTGCGCCGTCATCAACTGCGGCGACGGCAGCCATGAGCATCCGACCCAGGCGCTTTTGGATGCCCTGACCATCCGCCGGCGCAAGGGCACCATCGCCGGCCTGGTGGTGACCATCTGCGGCGATATCGCCCACAGCCGGGTGGCGCGCTCCAACATCCATCTGCTGACCGCAATGGGCGCCCGGGTCCGGGTGGTCGGCCCGCCCACCCTGATCCCGGCGATGATCGAGCGCATGGGGGTGGAGGTGTTCCACGACATGGTCGCGGGCCTGGCCGATGCCGACATCGTGATGATGCTGCGCCTGCAACTGGAGCGCATGCACGGCACCTTCGTGCCCTCGCTCCGGGAAAACTTCCATTTCTATGGACTGGACGAGGACAAGCTGGCCGCCGCCAAGCCCGACGCCCTGATCATGCATCCCGGTCCCATCAACCGCGGCGTGGAAATCGATACCTCGGTGGCCGACGACATCGACCGCTCGGTCATCACCGAGCAGGTGGAGATGGGCGTCGCCGTGCGCATGGCCTGTCTCGAGGCGGTGACCGCCCATCAGGAGGCGGCGAGCCCATGAACGGCGAGGCGCCCAGGGCCTTCATCAATGCCCGCCTGGTCGATCCGGCAAGCGGCATGGACGGGCGCGGCGCGGTCCTGGTCGCCGACGGCGTGATCCAGGATGTCGGGCCCGGCCTGTTCGCGGACGGCGTGCCCGAGCGCGTCGAAGCCGTCGATTGCCAGGGTCGCGTGCTGGCGCCCGGGCTCATCGACATGCGGGTCACCCTGCACGAGACCGGCGAGACCCATAAGGAAAACCTGCAAACGGCCTCCCAGGCCGCGATCGCCGGCGGCATCACCACCATGGCCGTGGTCCCGGGACCGAAGCAGGGAATCGAGACCCCGGCCCAGGTCGAATACCTGATCGCCCGCGGGCGCGAGACCGGGCTGACCGATGTCCGGCCCTATGGCGGCATCACCAAGGGCACCGCCGGAGAGACGCTGACCGAAATGGGCCTTTTGTCCGAGGCCGGCGCCGTCGGCTTCACCGATGGCAACAGGGCGCTGGCCGACGCCGATACCCTGCGCCGGGCGCTCACTTATATTACCCGGTTCGGCGTGCCCCTGATCCAGCATCCCGAGGAGCCCAGCCTCGCCGCCGAGGGCCAGGTCAACGAGGGCGAGATCTCGACCCGCCTGGGCCTCAAGGGCATTCCCGCCGTCGCCGAAGTGATCATGATCGAACGCGACGTCCGGCTGGTGGAATTGACCGGCGGCCGCTATCACGCGGCCCATGTATCGACCGCCGCCGGGATCGATGCGATCCGCGCCGCCAAGGGCCGGGGGCTCAAAGTCACTTGCGATACAGCACCCCCCTATTTCGGCCTGAACGAGACCGCGATCGGCGAATACCGCACTTTCGCCAAGCTGTCGCCGCCACTGCGCAGCGAAGAGGACCGCCTGGCGGTGATCGAAGGCTTGCGCGACGGCACCATCGACGCCGTCGCCTCGGACCACCTGCCCCAGGACCCGGATTCCAAGCGCCTGCCCTTTGCCCAGGCGGAACCGGGTGCCGTCGGCCTGGAAACCCTGCTGCCGCTGGTGCTGGAACTCCATCACGGCGGCGTCCTGACCCTGGATCAGGCGCTGGCCAAGGTCACCTCGGCGCCCGCCGCGATCCTCGGCCTCGAAGCAGGCCGTTTGGCCAAAGGGGCACCGGCCGATCTCGTCCTGATCGATGCCGAGGTTCCCTGGGTGATCCGCGAGGCGGGCCTGGTGTCCAAGTCCAAGAACACGCTGTTCGACGGTCGTCCGGTCCAGGGCCGGTGCTTAGCTACCGTGTTCCGAGGCCGAACCGTCTACTCCACGGGCGCCTGAGATGGACGGCGGCGTCGCGTTCTGGCCGCTCCTGGCCTGGGCGGCGGTGGGCTATCTCCTAGGGTCGGTGCCTTATGCGCTGCTGCTCATGCGCCTGGCCGGGCGGGGCGACATCCGCAAGATGGGCTCCGGCAACGTCGGCGCCACCAACGTGCTGCGGGAGGGCGGCACGGGCCTTGCCGTGGCGACCCTGGTGCTCGACGCCGGCAAGGGGGCGCTCGCCGTCCTGCTGGCCGCCCGCTATGCGCCGGACGCCGCCCCAAGTTCAGCGCTTGTCGCCGGCGCCGGCGCCGTCCTCGGCCATGTCTTCCCCGTGTGGTTGGGATTTCGCGGCGGCAAAGGCGTCGCCACAACCCTGGGCGTCCTGCTGGTGGCATCCTGGCCGACCGGCCTTGCCGTCGTCGCGACCTGGCTGGCGGCGGCGCTGATCGGCCGCTATTCCTCCCTGTCCGCCATCATCGCCCTGGCGCTGGCCCCGGTATTCGGGTTTTTCCTGGCCGGGCCGAAGGTGGCGCTGCTGGCCCTCGTCCTCGGCGTGCTGGTGATCGCCCTGCACCACACCAACATCCGGCGTTTGCTGGCCGGCGAGGAGGACCGCATCTCCATCGGACGGGAGCACGACGGCACCGGTTGACTCGCCGCCCGGCCTTGGCCCAGTCTCGCCCCATGGATGAATCGCGACCGCTCCAAGCCATGGAAAAGCTCGACTGGCTGCGCCTGATCCGGTCGGAAAACGTCGGCCCCATCACCTTCCGCCAGCTGATCGACCGGTTCGGGACCGCCGGCGCGGCGCTGGACGCCCTGCCGGAACTGGCGCGCCGGGGCGGCCTCAGGCGGGCGATCAAGATTTGCGCCCAATCGGCGGCGGAGAGGGAGATGGCGGCGGTGGACGGTCTCGGCGGGCGGATGATCGCCCAGTGCGAGCCCGGCTACCCCGCGCCCCTCGGCGCCCTCACCGATGCGCCGCCCCTGATCTCCGTCCTCGGCCACGCCCATCTGCTGGAGCGGCCCTGCATCGCCGTGGTCGGCGCGCGCAACGGATCGGCCAACGGCATCCGCTTCACCGAACGGCTGGCGACGGAGCTTGCGGCGGCCGGGTTTGTGGTGGCGTCGGGCCTGGCCCGGGGGATCGACGCCGCCGCCCACCGCGGCGCCCTTGAAGGCGGCACCGTCGCGGTGATGGCCGGCGGGGTCGATGTCGTCTACCCCAAGGAGAATACCGCCCTTTATGAGGCGATCGGCGCGCGCGGCGCGCTGATCTCGGAAATGCGCCTCGGCCTGTCGCCCCAGGCACGGCATTTTCCCAACCGCAACCGCATCGTTTCCGGCCTGGCCGGCGCCGTCATCGTGATCGAGGCGACGTTGCGTTCGGGTTCGCTCATCACCGCCAGGCTGGCGGGAGAGCAGGGCCGCGACGTGCTGGCGGTGCCGGGCCATCCGCTGGACCCCCGGGCGCGCGGCACCAACAAGCTGATCCGCGAGGGCGCGGTGCTGATCGAAGGGGCCGACGACGTCCTAGAGGCGTTGGGCGGCACCTCCGCGCCCCAGATGCGGGCGCCGGAAACGCCGCAATTGGGACCCCCGCCGCCCTCCCAGGCATTCGACGAAGACACCGTCGCCAAGGCGCGGAACGAGGTGGCCGGCCTGCTCGGCCCGACCCCGGTGGGCCAGCGCTCAAGCCGCCTGTCGCCCGCCCTGGTGGCCCTGATATTGCTGGAATTGGAGCTCGCCGGGCGCCTCCAGCGCCACCCGGGAGGACAAGTTTCCCTTGCTTTTGACTGACAGATACCCCAAGTAAGCCACCCGTTGACCAATCGCTAACCTCTTGTCGACAATTATTCCGGCGCGCAGGACCAGCGTGCCGGCCTCGGGAAACACAGCGAGGCCGTCGGACAGGTGACCAGAGGGCAAATGGACGTCGTTGTCGTTGAATCGCCCGCCAAGGCGAAGACCATAAATAACTACCTGGGCAAGGACTTCACCGTCCTCGCCTCCTACGGCCATGTCCGCGACCTGCCTCCCAAGGACGGCTCGGTGCGGCCCGACGAAGACTTTTCCATGAGCTGGGCGCTGTCGCCCAAGGCGGGCGCCAGGATGGACGCCATCGCCAAGGCCCTGAAGGGAGCCGACGGGCTGCTGCTGGCCACCGACCCGGATCGCGAAGGCGAGGCGATCTCCTGGCATGTGCTGGAGCTGCTGCGCGACCGCGGGGCGCTCGACGGCATCGCGGTCAAACGCGTGGTGTTCAACGAAATCACCCGCAGCGCCGTCCTCGAGGCCGTGGCGCACCCCCGCGACCTCGATCAGCCCCTGATCGAAGCCTATCTGGCCCGGCGGGCGCTCGACTACCTGGTGGGCTTCACCCTGTCCCCGGTGCTATGGCGCAAACTGCCGGGCAGCCGCTCGGCCGGCCGCGTGCAATCGGTGGCGCTCCGCCTGATCTGCGAACGCGAGGCGGAGATCGAGATCTTCAAGCCGCGCGAATACTGGACCGTCGACGCGGGTCTCACCACCGCGGGCGGCGGTGCTTTTTCCGCCCGCCTCACCCATCTCGACGGCAAGAAGCTCGGCAAATACGACCTTCCGGACGCCGAGACGGCCGAGGCCGCCCGGGCCGCGATCGCCGGAGCCGGCGGCTTGTCGGTGGCCTCGGTCGAGCGCAAGGAAGCCCGGCGCAACCCGCCGCCGCCCTTCATCACATCGACCCTGCAGCAGGAAGCCTCTCGCAAGCTCGGCTTCGGCGCCCGGCACACCATGCAGATCGCCCAGAGGCTTTATGAAGGCACCGATATCGGCGGCGAGACCGTCGGCCTGATTACCTATATGCGGACCGATTCGGTCAATCTCGCTTCCGAGGCCCTGGCCCAGGCGCGCGATCATATCGGCAAGAGTTTCGGTCCGGCCTACCTGCCGGAGCACCCGCGCCAGTACCGGTCGTCGGCGCGCAACGCCCAGGAGGCCCACGAGGCCATCCGGCCCACCAACATGGGCCGCCGGCCCGATGGCCTGAGAGGCGTTCTCGACGGAGACCAGTTCCGGCTGTACGAACTGATCTGGAAGCGCGCCGTGGCAAGCCAGATGGCCAGCGCCCGCCTGGATCAGGTGGCGGTGGACGTCAGGGGCGGCGACCGCGTCGTGCTGCGGGCCACCGGCTCGGTGATCGCCTTCGACGGTTTCCTGAAACTCTATCAGGAAGGCCGCGACGATCCGGAAAACGGCACCGGTCCAGGGACCGACGGCCAGGACCGGATGCTGCCGCCCATGAAGGAAGGCGAGACGCTCGGCCTCGGCGAGGTCAAACCGGAACAGCATTTCACCCAGCCGCCGCCGCGCTTCACCGAGGCGTCGCTGGTCAAGCGGCTGGAGGAGCTCGGCATCGGCCGGCCCTCGACCTACGCCTCGATCCTGTCGGTGCTGCAAGACCGCAATTACGTGGTGCTGGAGAGCAAGCGCTTCGTGCCCGAAGACCGGGGCCGCGTGGTGACGGCCTTCCTGACCTCGTTCTTCCGCCACTACGTGGAATACGAATTCACCGCCAAGCTGGAAGAACAGCTCGACGATATCTCCGCCGGAAGGACCAACTGGAAGGGCGTGCTGGAGAATTTCTGGCAGGATTTCGCCAAGGCGGTCGAAGAGACCAAGGGCCTCACCATCACCGAGGTGATCGACGCCCTCGACGAGGACCTCGGCCCCCATTTCTTCCCGGTCCAGGAAGACGGGGGCGACCCGCGCAAATGCCCGGGCTGCGGCGACGGCCGGCTGGGCCTTAAGCTCGGCAAGTTCGGCGCCTTTATCGGCTGCTCCAACTACCCCGAATGCAAATTCACCAAGAAGCTTGCGGTCGCCAACGGTGCCGACGATGACGGCGACGCGGCCCTGGCCGCCGGCCCCATCGAGCTCGGCTTCGATCCCGAGGGCGGCCAGGCGGTGACCGTGCGCAAGGGTCCCTATGGGCCCTATATCCAGCTCGGCGAAGCCGCGCCGAAGGAAAAGGGCTCCAAGGCCAAGGACAAGGACAAGCCCAAGCGGGTGTCGTTGCCGAAGGGGCTGACGCCCGATGCCGTCACCCTTGAAACCGCCCTGGGCCTGTTGTCCCTGCCCCGGGAAATCGGCCTTCATCCGGAAACCGGCAAGCCAATCCGCGCCGGCATCGGCCGCTTCGGCCCCTATGTGGAGAGCGAGAAGAAATACGCATCCATCCCCGCCGACGAGGATGTGCTGGCGATCGGGCTCAATCGCGCCGTCGACCTTCTGGCCAATGCCAAGGGCCGGGGCGGCGGGCGCAACGCGGGCACGGAGATCGGCACCCATCCCGACGACGGCAAGCCGGTGACCCTGCACAAGGGACGCTACGGCCCCTACGTCAAGCACGGCCGGGTCAACGCCACCGTTCCCGCCGCCACCGATCCCGAGACCCTGACCATCGACGCCGCCGTCGCCTTGATTGCCGCCAAACAGGCCAAGGCACCGGCCAAGGGCAAGGGCACGGCGCGCAAAAAGACGGGGGCCAAGGCCAAGCCAAAGAGTAAGGCCAAGCCAAAGACCAAGGCCAAGGCCGGCGCCAAGGCCGAGACCGCCGCCTCC
>JAOTVC010000127.1 GCA_029863585.1 Alphaproteobacteria bacterium
GGAAGGGGCTTTCAACGTCAGCGTCCGCACCGGGCCGGACGAGATGATGGCAATCCCCGTCACCAGCCCGACGTTGGTGACCGTCGACAATCTCCAGACCTATCCGATCTCCGGCGGGTCGACCAACTGGAAGGCCCATCCCGCGATCTACGAGGAGCGGCCCGACGTCAATGCCATCATCCATTGCCATCCGCCCCATGTGACGGCGTTCAGCACCGTCAAGGAAGAGTTCGCCCCGGTGCACCATTACGGAGCGCCGTTCCACGGCAAGCTGGCCAAATACCAGAGCCCGGGCCAGACCAAGTCCGCCGACCGCGCCAGGGAGCTCGCCCGCCAATTGGGTGACAACCGCGCCATCATGCAGCAGGGCCACGGCGTCATCGTCGTCGGTAAGGACCTGCACGAGGCGCTGATCCTGACCCTGTTCCTGGAAGAATCCTGCTGGATGAACATGACCGCCAGGCAGATGGGCACGCCCAACTACCTGACGCTGGAAAATTCGAAAAAGATCACGCCCCAGATCCTCAAGCAGCGTTCCCAGGACAAGGCCTGGGATCACTACGTCAACAAGCTCAGGATCGGCGGCTGGGCGTAGATTTCGCGTCGTCTATTCGGAAAATTCGCGCCGGATCGCTCGGGTGTGCTGGCCCGGCGCCGGCACCGGGCCGGGTTTGGCCGCATGCCCCGCCCATAGCGCCGGCGGCGCCGGCATCTCGACCGGCCCGGTCGGGGTCTCGACGGTGATGCGCCTGAGCTGGGGATGGGCGCTCAAACCCGCCATGTCGTTGATCATGCCATAGGCGACCTTCGCCGCCTCCAACCGGGCGATGACCGCGGCGCGGTCGAGGGTCGTGAACACGGCCCCGATCTCCTCATCCAGCGCCGGGCGGTTCTTCACCCGTGCGACGTTGGTGGCGAATCTGGGGTCCTTGGCCAACGCTTCCTTTTCCAACACGCGTTTCGCGAAGGTTTCCCATTCCCGGTCGTTGTGGACCGCCACCAGCACCTTGCCCTCCCGGTAAGGATAGGCGCCATAGGGCGCGATGGAGGCATGATGCAGGCCGACCCGTTCCGGTGCGGCGCCGCCGCAGTCATAGTGCAGCAGCGGCACGGTCAGCCAATCGGCCATGCCGTCGAACAACGAGACCTTGATGCCGGCCCCCTCCCCGGTCTTCGTGCGGCGGATCACCGCCTCCAGGATCGCGCCATAGGCATTCAGCCCCGCACCGATGTCGCAGACCGAAACGCCGACCCGGCCCATGCCGTCGGCCGTGCCGGTGATCGAGGCCAGTCCGGTTTCGGCCTGGACCAGCAGGTCGTAGGCCTTCATGGCCGCGTAATCGCCCGACTCGCCGTAGCCCGAGATATCGCAAGTGATCAGTTCCGGGCGCCTCTTGCGCCAGTCATCGGCGCCGAAGCCGAGGCGCCGCGCCACGCCGGGACCGAGGTTCTGGATGAAGATATCGGCGCGTTCCATGAGCCGGCCCATCAGCGCGCGGTCGTCCGGCGCCTTGAGGTCGAGGATCACCGATTCCTTGCCCCGGTTGGTCCAGACGAAATAGGCGCTCTCGCCATGGGCGACGGCGTCGTAATGACGGGTGAAATCGCCGCCCGGGCGCTCGATCTTGATGACCCGGGCGCCGGCCTCGGCCAGCCGCGAGGAACAGAGCGGCGCCGCCACCGCCTGTTCCAGCGCCACCACCAGAAGGCCATTCAGGGTATCGCTCACGCGTGCACCGGATTAGTAGGACCGCGGCAGGCCGAGCACATGCTCGCCGATATAGCTGAGGATCATGTTGGTGGAAACCGGTGCCGTGCGGTAAAGCCGGGTCTCGCGGAACTTGCGCTCCACATCCATCTCTTCGGCGAAACCGTAGCCGCCGAAGGTCTGCATGCAGGTATCGCCCGCCGCCCAGGCGGCTTCGGAGGCGAGCAGCTTGGCCATGTTGGCCTCCTCCCCGCAAGGCTGGCCCGCATCGAACAGGGCGGCGGCCTTTTCCACCATCAGGGCGGCGGCGCGCACATCCGCGTAGGCCCGGGCGATGGGAAACTGGATGCCCTGGTTCTGGCCGATGGGACGATCGAACACCCGGCGCTCGCCGGCGTAGGCCACCGCCCGGTCGGTGAACCAGCGCCCGTCGCCGACGCATTCGGCGGCAATCAGGATGCGCTCGGCATTCATGCCGTCAAGGATGTAACGAAACCCGTTGCCTTCCTCCCCGATCAGGTTGGCCGCCGGCACCCGGAGGTCGTCGAAATAGAGCGCGCAGGTCGCGTGGTTGATCATCGTGCGAATTGGACGGATCTCAAGCGCCTTGCCCTTCCCTTGGCCCTTGGCCTCGGCCATGTCGACCAGGAAGACGGACAACCCCTCGGTCCGGCGCGCCGCCTCTTCGCGCGGCGTCGTCCGGGCCAGCAGCAACATGAGGTCGGAATGCTCGGCGCGCGATGTCCATACTTTGGCGCCGTTGATCACGTAGTCGTCGCCGTCGCGTACGGCGCGGGTGGTAAGGGAAAGCGTATCGGAGCCGCTTTCCGGCTCGGTGACGGCGAACGCCTGAAGCCGCAAGCGGCCCGCCGCGATCTCCGGCAGGTATGCGGATTTCTGGGCCTCCGATCCGTGGCGCAGGATGGTGCCCATGGTGTAGATCTGGGCGTGGGCCGCGGCCCCGTTGCAGCCCGCGGCATGGATCTCTTCCAGGATCGCCGTCGCCTCGGCAAGGCCCAAGCCGCTGCCGCCATAGGCTTCCGGCACCAGGCAGGCGAGCCAGCCGCCTTCGGTCAAGGCGGCGACGAATTCCACGGGGTAGGCGCGGGCGCGGTCCTTTTCCCGCCAATATTCGCCCGGGAACCGTGCGCAGAGTGCGCTCACCTGTTCCCTGATTTGGGTTCGGGGATCCTCCATCGCCTACACCGCCGCCGCGATGCGGCCGGCGTCGAAAAACGCGAAGAATGCCGCCAGGGTCAGGTCCGGGTCCTGCTCCGCCGGGTAGTGGCCGGACGGAAACGGCTTGAAGGTGATGTCGTCGGCCCAGGCCGTCCAGGTTCCGCGCGGGTCCAGATGCCGGCCGACATGGCTGTTTTCGCCCCAGATGACCAAGAGCGGGCACGCGATGCGGCGCCCGGCTGCAAGGTCGGCGCCGTCCATTTCGAAATCGACACCGAGGGTCGCGCGGTAGTCCTCGCACACCGCGTGGATGTTTTCCGGCGTGCAGCAGCGAACGTATTCCGCCATGGCGTCCGCGGTGAAGGGGCCAAGGCCGACGCCTTTCTTGTCCAGCTTGCGGCGGATGTAATAAGCGAGATCGAGGCCCAGGAAATGTTCGGGGAAGTCGAACGGCTGGGCCATGAAGAACCAGTGATAGGATTCCTCCGCCCAACCCTTGGTGACATGGGAGAGCAACTGGTAGGTCGGGATGATGTCGAGCACCGCGAGCCGCGCGACCCGCTCGGGATGATCGAGGGCCATGCGGTGCGCGACGCGGCCGCCCCGGTCGTGCCCCGCGACCTGGAACCGCTCATGGCCGAGGGCCGCCATCACCTCCACCTGATCCTGGGCCATGGCGCGGAACGAGTAGTCCGAATGATCGCCGCCGCCCACGGGCTTCGACGAATCGCCATACCCCCTGAGGTCGGTGGCGATCACCGTGAACTTTTCGGCCAAGGCCGGCGCCACTTTGTGCCACATCACATGGGTCAGCGGGTTGCCGTGCAGCAAAAGCAGCGGCGGGCCGGCGCCGCCATGGACGGTGCGGATTACGGCGCCGGATGTTGCGATATCGGTTGTGGTGAAATCGTCGAACAAGGTTGGCCCCTCAGCGCCTTTGGCCCCCGGCGGCCCTTTGGCCCCCGGGGCGGACCACTATACCCGGCGCTCGGTCGGGAACAAACCGGGGAAGCAAGCGGCTGTCCGCTCCACCGGGTATTTTCGTGGCCACGCCCCGGCGGCGGGCGTAAGGTCCGCCCGCCATGGCAGAACCGTCGATCAGGGAGGGAGCACCGCCAACGTGAGCCTCGATTTCCTCCCCGCCCATCTCATTCCGTTCCAGAACATGGACTGGCAGACCTTCGGCTTGCTGGTGGTGATCTACCTTGGAACGGCGGTCATTCGCGGCGCCTTCGGGTTCGGTGCCGTGGCTCCGGCCATCGTCTTTTCGTCTCTGGTGGTGGACCCCCATTACGCCATCCTGCTGAGCATGGTGACGGCGTGCTATTGCCAGTTCCAAATCTTCCCCTTCGCGCTGCGCCACGGTGATTGGCAGGTCGCCAAACCCATGTTCATCTCGGGCTTCGCCGCCATCACCCTGGGCGTCTTCGTCTTCAAGTCGCTGGAGCCCGGCTGGCTGACCATCTGCCTCGGCGTGGTGATGGCCGGGATTGTCGTGCTCGATCACTATCACGTCATGGAGCGGCTGACCGGACGCGTCGATTTCCGCAGCCCTACAACCGCCTTCGTCCTCTCCAGCGCGGCGGGCTTGATCGCCGGGATCGCCGGCGGCGGCGGCATGTACCTCTATTCCATCTATCTCAAATTCGCCTGTCCGACGCCGACGCTGCTGCGCGGCACATCGATCCTACTGGGCGCCATCTTCATCTATTGGCGTTGGCTCGCCGCCGCGGTGATGGGGCTGATCTCCCTCCGGCTGCTGATCGAGGCGCTGATCATGGTGCCGCCGTCCCTGATCGGCGCCTGGGCGGGAATCCACTTTTTCCGCCGGGCCGACGCCAAGCGTTTCTACGGCGCCTTCCAGCTCGTGCTGTTTTCAGGCGCCGCCATCCTTCTTTGGAAAGGGTTGCAGCAGGTGCAGTGAACGGGGCCAAGCGGAATGCCTGGCCCCGTTCATCATGCGCGGCACGCAAGGGCGCGCCTCAGACCGTCAACCGAGATCCGCGAGCACCGCGTCGGGATGCCCTTCGGCATCCGACACCTCATAGGTCTTGAGCACCTTGCCGTCGGGTCCGATAAGCACGGAAACCCGTTTCGGCCGTTCCTGATCCGCGCTGTCGGCCGCGCCATAGGCCATGGCAACCGCCTTGTCGGCATCGAACAGGAGCTCGGAGGTCAGACCGGTCTCTCCGGACCACGCCTTCAGATCCTCCGATGAGCTGAAGGTGATGCCGATGACCTCGGTATTCTTGTCTTTGAAGTCTTGGATTCGATCACGGAACCCATTGGCCTGCTTCGTTCAGTTGCCGCCAAAGGCGCGCGGATAGAACCAGACAAGTACGTTATTGCCCGCGTAATCAGAGAGACGAACGCTCTTGCCGTCCTGATTGGGCAACGCGAACGCAGGTGCTGTGCTTCCTATTTCAGGCAGAGCCATCGTTATTCCCCATGGTTAATATCTTCGACGATAGGCCGGGCGGCATTATAGCAGCCACGATGCAGGTCGAAAACCTGTCCCTTGCATCGCGCCTTGCCCGCACCGGGATGCGAGACAGGCCACCCCTTTCGGATCGGCACCCACGAATCGTGCGGTTCCCGGGCGTGTCCGATCTTGGCCTGCCCATTGAAGACCAACCAATTTTACACTAGAACAACGTTATAACTTCCAGGCCAAGAAAGGTTCCGCACATGTCTCTGGCTACTTCCTCCGTTCGCCCGGGGTCCGACGCCGCCGCCCTGCCGGAGGGCGTCAGCATCTCCGCGATCAAGCCGTCCATCGGTTCCTATATTTCCGGCTACCGGTTCGACGGCGAAAGCGTACCCGACGCGTTCCGGTCCGCCATGCGTTACCAGCTGCACAACAGGGGACTGGTGATCTTCGAACCGGGCACCGTGACGGCAGCGAATTTCACGAGTTTTGCCGGGTTCCTCGGCGAATTCTTCGACTATGCCGGGCCCCATACACCGCGCGCGCCCGACAATCCCGACGCGACCGTGATCAGCGCGGAAAAGGACGCCCACCTCCGCAACCATGTTTGGCACGCCGACGGCGGCTTTCGGGCCGACGCGCCGGCCTTCACTGCACTGTTCGGCAAACACATTCCTGACTCCGGCGGCGATACGATGTTCTCCAACGCCGCCTATGTCTATGAGAGCCTCGATCCGTTGTTCGCCCAATACCTGGATTCCCTGAAAGTGATTCAGTCGCCCGACGCGACGGGGCACATCACCGACCGCTATCTCGACCCCGAGGAGGCCGCACAGGCGCGCCTGCGGATGCCGCCTTTCGAATTGCCCCTGGTCCGCGTGCATCCCGAATCGGGGCGCAAATGGGTCGCGGTCAACGAATCGTATGTCTGCTACATCAAGGGGGTCAGCCGCGTCCACAGCCAGAACATCCTCGGCATCCTGTTCGACATGATCAAGTCGCCGGAAGCGACCTGCCGGATCGAATGGAAGCAGGGCGCGCTGGCAGTGTGGGACAACCGGGTCGTGCAACACCGGGCGATCAAGGACTACACCAGTAACGCGGAACGCGTCCTCTATCGCTGCACCATGTCGGTGTGAGGCCGGCATGGGCGATTCCCGCTTCGACGTTCTGATAACGGTCGAGGAACTGGCGGCCCGGATTGGAGGCGACGGCGATCTAGTCATCCTCGATGTCAGCGACGATCTGGAAACGGCGCCTTTGGAGCGGCCGGTCATTCCCGGCGCCATAGCCGTTTCCCTGGCATCCGATATCTCGGGACCGGGAACCAAACAGGGCGGGCGGCGTCCGCTGCCCGACCCGGGCGTGTTACAGGAGAACCTGCGGCGCTGGGGCATCGGGCCGGAGTCCCTCGTCGTCGTCTATGACAACGCTTCGGGCGCCCAGGCCGGGCGCGCCTGGTGGACCCTGCGCTGGGCAGGCCATCCCAATGCCCGCCTCTTGGACGGCGGATTCGCGGCTTGGCAGGCCGCCGGGCACGGCACCGCGCAACAGCCTATCCATCCCCAGGGCCGGGGCAGCTTCACGGTCAGGCCCGGCGGCATGCCGACCATCGAAGCGGACGAGGCGGCCGATATCGCCAAGCAAGGCGCACTGCTGGATGCCCGCGGCAAGGCGGCCTATGAAGGCGAGCCCGACAAGCCCGCGACGGGGCACATCCCAGGCGCGATCTCGGCACCCTCGGCGGGCACCATCGGCCCCGACGGGACATTCAAATCGACCGAGGAACTGCGGGCCCATTTCGCCGGCCTCGGCGCCGCCGGCGCCAATCCGGTGGGCGTCTATTGTGGCAGTGGCAATGCCGCCGCTCACGAATTGGCGGCCATGTACGCCGCCGGGATCGAAGCGCCGCTCTATGTCGGTTCCTGGTCGGCCTGGACCGGCGACCCGTCACGGCCGGTCGCCCAGGGTTCGGAGCGCGGCTAGGTCTAGCACTAGTATCAGGTTATTATCTGGGAGCCGAGCGGCAGGCCGCATCGGCTCCGTTTGGTATCGGCACCTACTCGGATAAGGGCAGATCATGGACGATCGCAAAATCATTCACGCACCTCTCGATCTACGCGAGCATCTTGAGCGCCTTGAGGCAAAAGACCTGCTCACGCGCATTGACGAGCCCGTCAACAAGGACACGCAGCTTCATCCGCTGGTGCGCTGGCAGTTCGTGGGCGGCCTGCCCGAAACCGCGCGCCGCGCCTTCATGTTCACGAAGGTTTATGGCTCCGACGGGCGCAAGTTCGATACCCCCGTTGTGGTCGGCGTGTTCGCCGCCAATCCGGACATCTATGCGGTCGGCATGGGCGTACCCGAAGAGGAGATCGGCGACCTCTGGAACCGCGGGATCGCGGCCCCCATCGAACCGGTCAGCGTCGACGATGCGCCGTGCCAGGAAATCGTCATTCAGGGCGAGGAGCTGCGCAAACCGGGCGGCGGCCTGGCGTCGCTTCCGGTCCCGATCTCGAGCCCGGGCTTCGATTCGGCGCCGTACCTGACGGCGACGCTATGCGTGACCAAGGATCCCGAAACCGGCATCCGCAACATGGGCACCTATCGCGCCGGGTTGAAGGCGACCGACCGGCTCGGCGTGCGCATGGCCACGCGCCTGACCGGTGCGGGCGGCTATGAGCACTGGCAGAAATACAAGAAACGCGGCGAACGCATGCCGATCGCCATCGTCCTCGGCGCGGCTCCGATCATCCAGTATACGGGCCCGCAGAAGCTCGCCATCGACCTCGACGAAATGGCGGTGGCCGGTGGGCTCGCCGGGGCGCCGCTCCGGGTCACGAAAGCCTTGACCGTCGATCTTGAAATTCCTGCAGATGCGGAAATCGTCATCGAGGGCCTGATCGACACCGATGTGGTGGAGCCGGAAGGCCCGTTCGGCGAAAGCCACGGCCATATCGCGCTTGAAGAATTCAACATGCCGATGGAGGTGACGGCGATCACCATGCGCCGCAATCCCATCCTGCCGTCGATCGTCAGCCAAGTGACCCCCAGCGAATCGAGCGTCATCAAGAAGGTCGCCTACGAACCGCTCTTCCTGCATCACCTGCAAAAGGTATTGGGCGTGGGCGGACTCACCGGCGTCGTCATGCATGAGCCGTTGTCCAATTTGCGGCCCATCATCTTCCTGCGTTTCAAATACGGTATCCCCCAATCCGAAATCTGGCGCGCGTTGCACGGGGCGGCGACCCTGCAGGCGCAATGCGGCAAGATCGTCATCGCCGTGACCGACGATGTCGATCCGCATAATGCCGATGCGGTGTTCTGGTCGATGGCTTACAGGTCAAATCCGATCAAGGACGTCGTCGTCGTGCCCTACCGGTCACGGACCCATGGGCCGAAGCAGGACGACACGGCCAATTCGACGATGCTGATCGACGCCACCTCCAAGAACCTGATGCCGCCGCTGGCCTTGCCGGCGAAGGAATTCATGGATGACGCCAAGACGCTATGGGAGAAGATCGGTCTTCCGACCCTCAGCCCGCAGGCGCCGTGGCATGGCGTGCATCTTGGAGACTGGGGCGAGACCTGGGAGCGGTTCGCCCAGGCCGCCGTGAAGGGGCAATGGGAGCAGAACGGCAAGATTTCCTTGCAACGCCGCCGTTCTTCCGATGATGTCCACCCGGAAACGCCGGTGCGGCGGGTGGAAAAGGATATCTAGGCGCTGCGGACGCGAATTTCGATCAAGCCGTCGGTCGGCCGATTGACCGCCGTTAGATCCAGCGCCGCCCGGAAGACCTGTGCCGTGTCCTCGTCGTCCACCGTCACGACCACACGACGCCCGTGCACTACCGCGCGGCTCGTCGCGGGAGCGAGCGAATCCAAGGCACGGGCGACGATCTTGGCCCGGCCCGCATAGGGATCGACCAACGGCGCCGGATCGGCGACCGGCAGCCTCGGGCCGAACATGAGAGGGTCGCCCTTGAACATCTTCTTCAGCCCGGTCTGGGCAAGGCGCACGTAGCCACCCGGCAGGCGGGCACCGGGAAACCGCCGTACCCGGCCCCCCGGCGGCTTGGCCTTGCTAAGGACCTTGACCAAGGCGCCTTTCATCTTCGACCGCATGGCTTGGCTGTGCTGACTGCTACGCACGGGTTCCATCATGGAATCTCCCTATTGACAGGTTGCCCCTAAGGCCGGGCCGGGGTTCGACTCGGGGGGAACCTAACGGGAAATTGTTACAGATGAAGGGCGGCTTGCCAACGTCAGATTATTGATCTCAAGACGGGCCACGCCGGTCGTCCAGGGACCATCGGTCCCGATCCCGCAGCAGCCAGAGCGCAATGAATGCGGCCAGCACCGGGACCCCGGCCCAGAACAGCATTTTGGGCTTGTCATTGAGATACAGCGCCCAGGGATCGAGGGTCTCGCGCCAGCTCGAGATTTGGGAAAAGCCGTGCATGAGAACGCCCAAACCATAGGTCCAGGTCCGCCAGAGACCCAGAATGATGAGCACTGCCAAGACCGCCTGCAAGGCTCCCAGGACCATGGACAGGTCGGCGTCAATGCTCAGACCATAGAATTTCTTGAAGATCCCCATGGTCCCCTGGGGGACCGCGAACTTCATCACCGCCCAAACCAGCAGGAACGCACCAAGACTGATCCGCATCAATGCGAGCGAGGCAGTCAGACGGCTCTCGGCCGTTTCCGGCCTCGTATCCAGAAATCCCATCTTCCCCTCCTGCAAGCCCCTGTTTTTCCCATCCGGGGCGCTCGCCCCGCGAGGAGGACGGAAGCATATCGGCTTCAGGTGGCAGCTCCAACGCGGCCGGTTTCAAGATTTCGTGATCTCACGCCGCACCTTCGATGACCTCTGCCATAAAGAAGACGCCGGGCCCGGTAAGAACCGGACCCGGCTATGGGTTGGGGAACAGGAGCCGGCGGAGACCAACACACCCCTGTTCCCCACGGCGGCCTGATTTTGGCAGGCCGTCAACTCGCCTTGGACAATGCCTCGCGATTCGTTTCGAACCCGGCATGGGAGCCCAACAGGGACACCGGGCCGGTCATGTCTTCCTGCCACAACAGGCAGTCGTTGCTGATGCAGAAGGGCATGTCCTGGATGGTCAATTCGTAGACCGGACCGACATCCGCGGAATGGGCATGGATGGCCCAACCCGGCGCAGAAAACATGAAGTCACCCGATTTCCAGGTGTATTCCGTGCCCTCCACCACCGAATGGCCTTCGCCGCCGAAATAGTAATTCATCGCCGCCGAGGCATGGCGGTGCGGCCGGTCGGAAATCCCCGCCGGGCGATGGGTGATGGTGGCGAAGAAATTCACCGTGGTCCCGTTGGCGCGTCCGGTGACCGGATCGTAGAGCAGGTAAAGGCGACGGCCTTCATAATCCTGATCCAGCCCTTCGGCATATTTGTCGAGTTCCGCCCTGACCTTCTCCCACGGCCAGTGATGGGACACGATCTTCGCCGCCGGCGGGTTCACCAAACCTTCGTAGGGCATCAACCAGGCACCACCATCGGTTAGCTGGAACGCACCATATTTTGAGGCATGATCACCGACGATCTCTTCCGCCGTCTCGGTTAGGTCGTCGTCCCTGGCGCCGTGGGCGGGCGGATTCTCATCGACGTAATGAATGTTGAGCCGTTCCAGGAGTGCGCCGTTGGAATAGCGCAGACGGACCTGCACCTCGTCGGTATCGTTGACGTATTCATGAACCCACATCGACGGCGTGGTAACGACATCGTATTGGCCGAAGCCGGTCTTCTTTCCGTTCTGCACCATGGAACCGCCGCCCTGGATGCAGAAGTTGACGATGCCGGAGTTCTGGCGCACCGCCTTGGTGCGCTCACCGGGCAGCAGCACATCAAGGCTCACATCGACGCCGGGCGCCCAACTGTGTGCCTTTTCGTCGAGCGACCTCGGATGCACGATGCGCGAGCGGCGCACGCCATTGTTCGGCTTGGCCAGCGATGCCAGGCGGTCGATTTCAGTGTCAATCTCTTCCTTGGGAACGATCATCGGCTCCCAAAGGTCGAGAGAATGGTCGCCATGGGTATGCTTTTCAGGCGCTCGGGATCCGGAATAATCGATGAATTGGGGTTTCTTGTCGGTCATTGGTCGTCTCCGCGTATCCATATCCACGCTTGAAGCCCACCTGGGCTTCGATCGACTGGATGTTTTGCCCATTTACTTAGAATGCTTACGAAGCAAATACGTTCGA
>JAOTVC010000128.1 GCA_029863585.1 Alphaproteobacteria bacterium
CGGCCGGCCCATTCAACCCCATGCACCGGGGTTTTCTGCGGGTTTCAGGAGGGGCTTATTCCGGCCACCGATCGCCCCGCGCGCCCCTGCGCGCCCGAGCCGCTTGCCAGCGGCGGGCCGGCTCGGCCATTATGGCGGCGGGATAAAATGTATTAGACTCAAAAGCCGAACAAAACACCGGCCCGACTAGGGCTGAACAGGAGAGAGGGAGACTGCAATGACGAAATCATACTCCGCACCATATTCCGCGCCGCGCGCCGCGGCCTGGCTGATCGCCGCCGCACTGGTGGCCGCGGCGCCGCAGCCGGCGTCGGCGGACAGCGCCGCCACGACGCCCGGGCACGATCCGCTGCTCGACGAGATCCTCGCCGGGCCGGAGGTCAAGCGCCTGCCCAACAGCGGCCGCGGCATGCCGTCGGTCATGGGGCCGTTCCGGGACACGCTGAACATGGAATGGCTCGGCCAGATCCCCAACCGCGAGCTCGGCGCCAGCCGGCTGATCTGGACCGGCGCCGCGTTCCTCAGCGACATCTGGGGCTGGGTCTCGCCCGTCACCGGCGACGAGTACGCCATCGTCGGCCACAATTCCGGCATCGCCTTCGTGCGCGTGACCGACCCGCGCAACCCGGAATTCCTCGGCACCATCGCGACCGTCAACACCAAGACCCTGGACAACTGGTGGTGGGACATCAAGACCTACAACGACCACGCCTATTTCGTCAGCGAGGTGCACGGCACCGGCGTCGGCGTCTTCGAGCTGACCAAGCTGGACGGCATGGCCGCGGCGCCGGCCGGCACGCTGCTCGACGCCGACGCCCGCTACCAGGGCAACGGCTACGTCGCCGCGCACAATATCTCGATCAACGAGGACAGCGGCTTTGCGTATCTGACCGGCGTCACCAAGGACCACGAGGTCGACCCGGGCTTCGTCGAGGAGGGCATGGTGATCCTCGACCTCAACGGCGACCCGCTGGCCCCCACCGAGGCCGGCCAGGTTAACGGCCGCGACACCCACGACGCCCAGATCGTCAGCTATCACGGCCCCGACCCCGACCATGCCGGCAAGGAGATCGCCTTCGTCTTCAACGGCGAGGATCTGACCGTCGGTATCTACGACGTGACCGACAAGCAGGTCATCGATGTGAGCCTGGATTCCTCGATCACCATCGCCGAGGCGGACTATGCCGGCGCCTCCTTCACCCATCAGGGCTGGGTCACCGAGGACCATCGCTTCCTCGTCGCCGGCGACGAGGAGGACGAGCTGTTCGGCCTGCAGGACCCGCGCAATCCGTACCTGCCGGATAGCGCGCGGACCTACGTGTGGAACATCCAGGATCTGGACAACCCGACCATGGTCAGCAGCTTCGATTCGCCGGCGGCGTCGATCGACCACAACCTGTTCGCCCGCACCGATCCGGCGACCGGCCGCGAGTTCGTCTACCACGCCAACTACACCGCCGGCGTCCGGGTGACCGAGCTGACCCGCGAGGGCGATGCCGGCACAGCGCAGATTGCGCGGCTGGCCGAAATCGCCCATATGGACACCGAGCCCAGGATGTCCAACAACCACATCAACATGGGCTACAACATCTGGGCCGGCCCCTGGGGCGTCTATCCGTTTCTTGGCAGCGGCACCATCATGGCCAGCGACGGCCTCAACGGCCTCGTGCTGATGCGGCTGGCGTTGCCATAAGAATCTGCCCCGCTCGACGCCGGCCAGCGGGATGGCCACGGAATCGAGGCCGCGGTATCTGCGATGCGCGGCCCGTGGCGCCGGCCGACCCCGACCGTGCGTGCGCAGCAGCATCCCCCCGGAGACCTTTGCGCAAAACGGAGGACCGCGCGTCATCCCCCTCCCCAACCCCTCCCCCTCTCAAGGGAGAGGGGCTTTATTGGCGTCAGCCAGTGCAGATTAGCCCTCTCCCGCCTGGGCGGGGGAGGGTTGGGCGGGGGTGGGGCCGGCGAAGCCGGGAGAAGTGCAGCCGTGCGAAGGGCTCCATCCTGAGCCCGTCGAACGGTGGCCTTGTCCGTCATTGCGAGCCGCGCAGCAACGAAGCAATCCAGAACCGCCGGATGGCTGGATTGCTTCGCCGGAGGCTCGCAATGACGGAACGGGGGCGCCCGGCCCGCATGCGGCCACCTGTTTCCGCGGGGGCGTCTTCACTATATTGATCGATACCGCCCGGGAATTCCCTCAGGAACGCCCAATATCGGGAACGAGTCATGACGTCGATTGAGGCCCATATCGTGTACGCCCTGGCCTGGCTCAGTTTCGGTCTCGGGCACTCGGTGCTGGCCGGCGCGCCGGCGCGGCACCGCCTGGCACCCGCCCTCGGCCCGTATTACCGCATCGCCTACAATGGGTTCGCCGGAGTCCACCTCGCCGCGATCTGGCTGGCGGGACACTGGCTGCTCGCGGGCGCCGCACCCTTCGCCCTGCCCGAAGCCGCCCGGACCGGCCTGTACGGCGTCTCGATCCTCGGGCTCGTCATCCTGCTGCTGGCCGCGCGCGGCTACGATCTCGGGCGCTTTATCGGCACGACGCAAATCCGCAATCGCCGGCGGGGGACAACCGAGCCCGAGGACGAGCCGCTGCACACCGGCGGGTTCCACGCCTGGGTCCGCCATCCGCTCTATGCCGGCGTCTACCTGATGCTCTGGGGCAACGCCCAGGACCCGTTTGGCCTGGCGACGGCGATCTGGGCCTCGGCCTACCTCGCTGTCGGCACGATGTTCGAGGAACGGCGCCTCCTGAAGCTGTACGGCGAGGCCTACCGAAGCTATCGCGCCCGCGTCCCGGCGATCATCCCGTGGCGTGGGAAGGCGGTGTGAGCGGTTGGCGGACCAGTGACCAGCCAGGCGCTGGCGCCCTTATGATGCGCACTGCAGGAATCACCTTCGAGCCAATTCGCCCGCGAGGGACCGCGGCGGCGGCCCCGGCGGGCCGTTTCAGCCGCCGGCCGGCTGGAACCCGGCGCGGATCTTGTTCGCCTTTTCCATCGCCGACTTGGCCTCCGCCGTGGTGAAGGCCTGGGTTGACGTCAGGTTCGCCACCCCGCCGGTGGCGCCGGCGACCATGAGGGCGGCCAGATAGTCGCTGTTGGCGGGGTCGGCCTCGGAGACGATCAGGAAGTCGTACTCCCCCAGCGTAACGTAATAGTCGAGCATCTTGCCTCCGGCCGCCTCGATGAGCGCGGCGACGGCGGGGGCGCGGTCTACCGGATGGTCGACCATTCCCTTCATCGCATGATCGGTATAGCGACCCTGCGTGATGTAGATCGCCATTCCAGCCTCCTTTCCGTCTGTCTGGGTTGCTTCGGGATCGCACCCGGGGTCGACCCGGTCGGCCGCCGGATACCGTGCCAGTCTAGCGGACACCCGCCCCTTCCGACACTGCTTTCGCGCAGATCGCGACCGGCCGCAGCGGCGGCGGTGGCAAGCGGTTGACGGGCGGCCGTCGGCATTTCGCCGCCGGCCCCGGCACGCCCATGATATGCGCTGGAGGAAAATCTCCAAGGCCGCCCGACAATCGCAGGCCCGGGCGCTAGCCGGCTCCGTGTGGAACAACCCCATGCAAAGGCGATTTCTGCGGGTTTCGAGAGGGGGCCGGCGATCTTCGTCATTGGCCCGCGGACCGTGGGGTGCGAATATGACTGCCGGTCCAGGAAATCACGGTTCTGCATATGACCCGCCCACCGCGAACCCGGCTCGGTGTTTCAGCTTTCCTCTTCGGCGCCTGCGCGCTGGCCCTGGGCACGGCCCCGGCCTCTGCGCAAAGCTTCCGGGACGCGGCCTGCCAGGCATTCGAGGGCAGTGAAGACTGCCGGACGGTCACGGTCGTTGACCCGGACGCGTGCATCGTCAAGGTGCGCCCAAATCCGATCGCGGATCTCGATCCGGCCATCGCCGGGTGCCTGATCGACGACATCGGGACGAAACAGGTCTTCCTCAAGAACGCGCGCCCGGAGGATACGGTCGTCAGGGGTGATGCCGGCGCCGCCGGCGGGACGGGTTCGAAGACAAGCGTGCGGATCTCCGGGCGCGAGATCGTCCAGGTCCTCACCGGATACGATGAGAACGGCGCGCCCGTGTGGCAACCGCGAGACAGCGATACGTTCGAACACGGGGGCGACCCGGCCCGGACGCGGACGGTCCTCGAGATGCTGTCATCGGATTTCTGCAGCCGGCAGGCGAAAGCGGCCGGGCCGGCGCCGCCGGCCGGGGATCCGGTCGCCGGCGCGGAGGCGACCGCGCGCGTCATCGGCGTGGACGAGGCGTTTCGGCTGTCGGCCGAGGGACGCATCGTCCTGATCGACGTCCGGCAGGAATCCGAATGGCGCGAGACCGGGATCGCCGCGACCGCCATTCCCGTCACCATGCATCAGCGCATGGACGATTTCGTCAAACGGATCGGCGCGGAAGCGGGCGCGGACGGCCGAACGCCGATCGCGCTGATCTGTGCGCATGGGGAACGCTCAGCCTGGCTCCAGCGGGAACTCGGGAAGTACGGGTTCGATCGGATCATCGACGTTCACGGGGGCATGCTGGGCGGCAAGCGGGCGCCGGGCTGGATCGGATCGGGCCTGCCGGTTAAGCCCTACGATCCGAAGCCCTAGATCCGAAAATCCACCGTTGACCCAGGGACCCGTTGACAGCCGTTCCGCGACTCTCCCGAAGACGCGATGCTCCGTCCGCTCGCAGGCGAGATGCGGGCGTTCGAGGACCGGGTGTCGGCCGGTCAACGAACGAAAGAGTCTGCCGTCAACAAGGGCGATTGGAAAAACCCATGCAAAGGCCCGGGGCTTCCCCGTTCGCCCAGACCTCGCTTCGCGGTCGCAACTCGGGTAACGTACGTCCAATTGCCATCGTAACGTGCAGACGGGAGGCTGGCATGCGAGGCGTGGCGTTATCGGCCGTTGCTCTGCTGTTTGCGGTGCCCGCGGCTGCGGATCAGGCGACCCCGCAATCAGGTGCGGTTGCTCAGACCGCGGCGACGCCGGGTACGGCGCTGAGCGCTTCCGATGATTTCAATGCGGGCTCTTTCGAAGGCAGTATCTGGCAGCTTTGCCAGGCGGACGAAAGGCTGCTCCGGTTCGACCGTATCGCGCCTCTGGAGGGCGCGCATTCGCTGACGATCGGGGTGGATGCCGCACGGAAGGGCGAGGTCTTCTGCAACGGCCACGCGGTTGCGGCAACCATGACCGGCGACGAAAGCGACGACATCGAAGGCCTCGGCCCCAGCCTGATAAAGCCGGTGCAATCCCGGCTGGCGGCCATGGGGATCTTCAGCAAGGGCGCAACCATCGTCATTCAGCGCAATGAGGTGCGGCTGCGGAAGGAATACCGCCATCCGATCGACGAGGAATACTGGTATGGCCTGTCGTTCCGGCTGGACGGCGATATTCCCACGAGTGGCTCGACGAGATGGGTGATCGGGCAGTGGAAACAAACGGACGGGTCCAGCCCGATCCTCGCCCAGAGGTTCGACAACGGCGTCTTCCATATCACCGTGCAGGACGGGCATTGCCGCTGCCGCATTGCCAAGGCCCGCGGGGATCCCAACCTGGAGGCCGCGCCGCTAGCAGCCAATCCGCTTCACTGCGTCTGGACCCCCGACACAATAATGAAAAACCGGGGCGGAGACCTGAAGGAAGGGGACGCTTGCGCAACCGGGCTGATCTTGACCCATGGCGAAGTTTTCGTCCTTCCCGATCCGAAAGCGGATTGGGTGCACATGATCTATGCGATCCGGGGCGGCCGCGACGGCAACGGCAAGATCGAGATCTATGCGAACGGCAGGTTCGTCGCACGGGTCACTGGCCCCGTCGGATACGACAACTGGCGCGGTCAGAAGGTGAAATTCAAGATCGGAATGTATCGCGACTTCATGTCCGGAACTGCACATCTGCACGTCGACCGGTTCTGGTTCGGCCGCGATCCGGCCCAATATGAGCCTGGCTTCAAACCCAGGCCGTAATCGACACCGCGAGCCGGATTCCGTGTCCGGCGGGCCGGATTCCGTGTCCGGCGCCCGTGGCGCTGGAATTCCCAATATCGGGAAGGTTCATGACTGCGACGGAGGGCCACGCCGTGCACGCCCCGGCGTGGCTCAGTTTCGGCCTCGGGCACTCGGGGCTGGCCGGCGGGCGGGTTTCACGCCTGGGTCCGCCATCCGCTCTATGCCGGCGTCTACCTGATGGTCTGGGGCAACGCCCAGAACCCGTTCGGCCTGGCGACGGCGCTCTGGGCCTCGGCCTACCTCGCGGTCGGCACGATGTTCGAGGAACGGCGCCTCCTGAAGCTTTACGGCGAAGCCTATCGGCGCTACCGCGCGAGGGTCCCGGCGATCATCCCGTGGCGGGGGAAGGCGGTGTGAGCGGAGTGGCGGGGCGGGGGCGGCCTTACTGCTTTTGGATCGGCGGTTTCAGGCGCTGGAAAACGAATTCCGGTGGATCGCTAGCGCCCGCAAATACGGGGAAGTTCCGGAACAGTTGCTCCGCCGGATAGGACCGAATCAGGGTCCGCAATTCCGCCCCGCCGACATCCGCCCAACTGATGATGCTGAATTTACCGTCCACGACCTGCCCGGGCACCCGCCCGTCGCGGATCAGGTCGGCAATCTTGTCGCTGGATATCACCGTCAGCCGAAGCGTGTCGTCGTCGGGAAATGCGGCGCGGGCTACAATAAAACCCGGTTTCCCGAACTCATCGTAGTAGTGACCAAGATCCTTCTTGCGCTCGACACTGTAATAGAGCTCGCCGTCGATTTCGGATGGCCAAGCGATGGCCGCAAGCCACTTAATCGTCGTATCCGCGTCGCTGAGGTGGTCCGGCCTGTCTTGCGTCATGATGGCGACGCCGTTCAGCAGGCCGTCGCCGGACTCGCCGATATTGAGATATATGACGGCATCGTCCTCCATCAGCGCATACCACGAGCCGACCAGCCGCCTGTCGTGTTCGACGCTGCCGGGTTCCGAAATCGGGGCTGCAAATTCCGCCGGCGGAACGCATGCCGGCAGCAAGGCGGCCACGGCAGTCAGCACGCTGGTGATCGGGATCACCAGCGTGCTGACCGCCTCGATGTTGGTGAAGCCGCCGTCGAACACCTTGGTCAGCGCGTCGGCGCGAACCACCACCTTGCTGGCTTCATGCTGCGGCGCGGCGGCCGCGGACGACTCCGCTGTCGTGGCGACGCTCATGGGGCCCTCGGACTCCTCCCTGTCTGCGCGAGCGGGCCCTTATCGGCCGCTCACCGCTGTTCCCGTCCGGGGCGATACCATGTGACCGGCGGCCCCCTCACCCTGCCCTCTCCCGCCAGGGGAGAGGGTTCCTCCTTCGAGGCGGCACGATACGAGCCCTCTCCCCTCGCGGGAGAGGGTTGGGTGAGGGGGTCAGGGGGCCGCGCGCCGCCACCGGCGCCCGATTGCAGATCGGGCGCCCGCTCCCGGGGGCCAGCCCGGCACGCGGCGCGGACGCCAGGGGGGCCGGCCAGCGCCGCAAGGCCCCGGATATGAAATCCGGGGCCTCGATCCCGTCGCCATCCCGCTGGCCGGCTGTGCGTGGCCCCACCAGCCCTTCCCTACCCCTTCAGCATCAGGCTCATCTTCCTGTCGCTGGTCAGGATGTGGCTGACGATCCACTCGTCCAGGGTCTCCTCGAGCGCCTTGCTGAAGCCGCCGCCGGGCTCCGCCTCGAAGCGCACGATGAAGCCGGTGACGGTGTCCAGCAGCGCCTCGTGCTCGGCCTTGTGCTCGCGGTAATGGGGATAGGCGTGCTCCTTCATGACGGATTCCTCGAGCGCGAAATGGGCCTGCATGCGCGAGAGGATGCTGCCCAGCGTCTGCTGGATCTTCTCGCGCCCGTCATGGTCCCGCAGCGCCCGGTGCAGCCGGTTGATGTCGGCCACCAGCGAGCGGTGCTCATGGTCGAGCTCGGCGATGCCGATCAGGAAATCGTCGGTCCATTCGATATCGGCGCGCGCCATGGGCGATCCTCCGGCCGGGATACAAGAGAGCATCCCGCGCCCCGCGCCCCGCGTCAAGCGGGAGGGAAGAGGCGCGCCGTCCGGCGATCCGGACGGTCCCGCGGCGCCCGCGTGTTCAGTGGGCGGTCGGGGCCACCGCCCTCAGCACCTCGCCGGCGAGAATGTACGAGTGCCGCGCCAGATCGTCGACGGTGAGGATCCCCACCATCCTGTTCTCGCGGTCCATGACCGCAAGACGGCGCAGATGCTTGTCTTCCATCATATGGGCGGCGTCCTCGTAGTCATGGTCGTCGAAGCAGCAGGCCACGTCCCTGCTCATGACGTCGCCGGCGAAGGTCGCGGCGATGTCGCGGCCGTCGGCGACGGCGCGGCAGCAGATATCGCGGTCGGTGACCATCCCGGCCAGCTTGCCGTCCTCCCAGACGGGCAGCGAGCCGATATCGAGGTCGCGCATCTTCCGCGCACACTCCTGGAGCGGCGTGTCGGGCGCGACCGTCTCGATCTTGCTGGACATGCATTCCTTTACGAGCATCTGTCCCTCCATTGCAGGGCGGGTTGCGCCCCCGGCGGGCGCGGTGCGCAAGAGGCGCGTCGGGTTGCCTGGACGTCGACGCGGACAGGTGCCCGCCGAACCGGGGGCATGATCGGCAACGCAAGAAGGTGATCCGGGTGTGTCCTCGCAAGCGATCCGGGCCAGCCCGGATGAATCCCTTGCGTACGGAAGGATATTAACACGGGCGCGCGCCGAACGAAAGCACGGCCGCGCATATCACGGCGGTCCGTCGCAGGTTTCATTTCCCCCTCCCCTGGCGGGGGGCAGGGGGAGGGGGTGAGTCACCGCCGGTTCTTGGGAGATCCGGGCGCTGAACCGCAGCCCCCGGCGCACCGAGATCCACCCCCACCTAAATCCTCCCCCATCAAGGGGGAGGACTTGATAGCGGCCCCGCCTCAGCCGGAATAGCGGCCGGAAATCTGGTCGCGGTACGCCTCGTAGTCATATTGCGCCGCGGAATAGTCGATCTCGAGTTGCTGGATCGCCTGCTCGATCTCGACCTTCTCCTGGGCCAGCTGCTTGAGCTCGATGGCGCGGGCCGCCATGTCGGCGGCGGTGAGGCCCGTGACCGGCGTCGCCATCGCCATGGTGCGGTCGGCCAGCTCGTATTCCAGCTCCTGGCTGCGCTGCCGGCTGTAGCTGAGCCGCTTGCCGATATTCTGCATGCGCGCGCGGCGCTGGTAGAGACCGAAGCCGTCGGCATGGGCCGCCACGAACGCCGGCTCCATGTGCGGCGGGCACTGGCCGCTATAGCGGTAGCCGCTGTTGCCGACGTTGTAGCCGTTCTGCGGCCGGCAATAATAGAGGAGACCCTCCTCGCGGCCAGCCATATAGGCGTTGAAATCCGGGGCGACACCGTATTCGGCGCAGGCCTTGCGGCGCACCGTCAACTGCTGCGGACCGTAACCCTGGGCGCCGTCCTCATAGCCGACCGCCCGCCAATCGGCGGTCAGGCATTCCGCCTCCTGCATCCCGCTGCCGCCACCGCAGCCGGCGAGCGCCAGTACGAACATCATCCCGAAAACCCGTCGCATTGCTGATCCTCCATCGCAGCGGACCACCGGTCCGGACCGGCCAAATTTAGCGGCAAGCGGTTTAGAAGAGCTTAAGCCGCGTGACAAATTGGGGCGGCGCGCGGACGCCGGATCTTGACCCGTATCAAAGCCCTGGCGGGCGATTTGCGATTGCGTTTTCAATGGAATAACGTCGAAGGTAACAAGCAGATATGGAACCCCGCCGGGAACCTCTGCGGGTAAAAAGGTGGCCACCATGGCAATACGACGCATGAAACCGATCGGGTGGTCGCTCGCGGGCGCCATGCGTTGCCTTTCGGTTACCGGCGCGGCTGGCCACGCGACCAGCGCGCCGAACGAGGGGGAACCGAGGATCGCCGTGATATTCGAGGTCTGGCCCGCCGTGGGAGCACGCAGGACTAACTGGACCTCGCCGCCCAACTGCGGCCGCGCCTGTCCGATGCGGACGGCTTCATCTCCGTCGAGCGTTTCGAGAGCCCGACCGAGAAGGGCAAGTATCTCTCGCCGCCATACTGGCGCGACGAGGAGGCGGTGGCGGCTTGGCGGCGGGACGGCGCGGGCGTTGGCAGCGGCGGCGGGAAGGCAGTTCGCGCAGGCCGTATCAGGGCCGTACCACGACGGGGTATCCACCCACGGCGCGCCTGTTCGCACCCACCGGTACATACCCTTCAAGACAGGCTGGCCGCCAACACGCGGTACACCGCGCGACCTGTCCGCAGGTCCCGGTCGAACACCACGGGCCTCAGGGTTCCCGTGGACTGGAGGATGCCGCCGGTGAAATCCACGGGCAGAGCAATCCCCAGATTGCAGGCCTCGCAGTTTCTGTCAGGAGTCTGGGTTACACAGGACAGCTCGATATCGTCGTGATCGGCGCCGGCGGCCGTGACCGCCGTTACCAAGAACCGCTTCATCGAATCCGCGGCGTTGAAGGTCGCGGGATTGGGGTCGTCCTCGAATACGGTAACGATGTGATCCGTGGTGACCCCGACGTTCTCCGGCTGGATGGCATGGGTCCTGTAGATTCGGAGCGTCAGGGTCCCGGCGCCCGTGTTCTGAGTGGCGGAGCCGCCGGTCCAGGACGCTGGGCGCCGTCCTCGAAGATGCTCTCGGCGATTGAGGTTGGCCGCGAAAAACAAGAAGGGCACAGAAAAGGCCGCAGGGGGATCTCCCTCTGCGGCCCTTTTGCTTTGGAATGTTTCCTAATTCACTCGTCTCGACGTGATGGTGTCCGTGTTGTTTGTCGTATCGGGATCTTGTCCGCCCAGGTCCAGAGGCACCGTTACAACCGTCAAGTCGTGCCGGCCCGGGTTTGTTGTGCCATCGATCGTCCAATCGAGTGTGATGATTACAGTGCCGCCGGATATTATTATGCCCGTGGTATTTGTATTGAGCAGGTCGTCCAAGTCGGACGAGAGCTCCACCGTAACCGAGCTTATGCCGTCGGGACCGGCGTTCGATACGTCCACTTGAACCGGTCGGACGCAATCCGCCTGACAGCTCCCTCCGTCATCGGTAATGGTGACCGATACATCCGCAACTGTCGTTACCGCGGCCACCTCAGCCGTGGTGCTGGCGGAATCGTTGGCGGCGTTGCTGTCCGTGCCGCCGTCACCGGGGTCATGCGTGGCAGTGGCCGTCAAGGTATGGGTGCCGGCCGCGCCGGTGGTCCAACTGAAATTCAGCGTGGCCGTGCCGCCCGCCGCGACGTTGTTGGCGGTCAGGGTCTGGATAGTGCCTTCGAAGTCGGATTAGAGCGAATCGTCGAAGGTTTCCGTCGCCCCGCCCCGGTTCTCGAGACCGACCGCTTGACGGTCAGCGTGGTCTGGTAGCCAGTTCATTGCGGATTAATGCACAGGGTGCCCGCAGCCCATTCGTCACTAGCAGAAAGGGCAGAAGTTGCTGTGCCGGTACTAACCCCGCCCGCAGGCCCATCCGTGTGCGACACCACAAGGGA
>JAOTVC010000129.1 GCA_029863585.1 Alphaproteobacteria bacterium
TTCACGTTGTCGCCGACGTTATAGGGCCAGTAGTTCTCCCCCATCACGGCGCGCTGTTCGTCCATCATGGCCGCGGCCCAGGAAATGACGACGATCTCCGGGTCCGAGCCATAGATGCGGTCGAAGGCGATATCGCGCGCCTTGCGATAGGCTTTGAGAAGGGCCACCGGCGCATGGGGGTACTTTTCGACGAACTCCCGATTGAGGCTGACCACATGGGAAATCGGGAAGATCCCCGTCGCCTTGAAATAGTTCTGCTCCTCGGTGCGGTAATCCGGAAACAGGCGCCGCGTGCGCGGATCCTTGCGGCTGACTGACGGCAGGACGTTGGGCCCCAGCACCGCATCGATTTCACCGCTGATCAGCTTTTCGTCGAGGGTTTCATCCCGGCGCCCGGGCGGAAGCGGCAAGGCCTCGACCGTGATGTCGGGGCCCCAGCTGCGCGCTTCGGTGCCCGGCAGGCACCAAGTGATGGTAGAGAAATCGACCCCGTAATGGTCCTTCAGGGCGCCCCTGGACCAGATGGCCGCGGTGTTGTCCCAGGCGAAGATCGCCACCCGCTTGCCTTCCAGATCCTTGGGCGTTTCGATCCCGGCATCGGTGCGGGTGAAGATATAGGCCAAGCGGAACTTGCGGTTGGGATAGGCAGGGACGGAGACATAAGGATGTTCGCCCTTGCCCTTGGTGGTCATCAGCCCTCCGAAACTCGCGTCCCAGGCATCGATCTTTTCCGGGCCTTCAAACTCGCTGCATTCGACCTCGAAGCCTTCGATTTCGACGCTGCCGTCCCAGAACGGGCGGTTCGTATCGATATCCGGTTCGCGGAAGCCAAATCTTAACTTTGGATTGGCCACGTGTATTCCCTCCTGCTATTGCCCGCGTGCGCCGACCTCACGCGGATTGTTCTTCTTTTTGATAAAAACCCAACTTGGTCATGGCCGGCCAATCGTCGATGGAGAACAGGATGGAGTCGCCCGACCCGTTCTCGTGGTGATGCCATTTCCAGGCGGGGACGGCGAAAATGTCGCCGGTTTTCCAGTCCAGGCGTTCGTCTTCGATGACGATGGTGCCGGCACCCTCAAACGCGAAGTAGAAGGTGGTGGAATTGTGCCGGTGGCCGCGGGTGGCCTCGTTCGCGCCGAGAAGCTGCGCATGCCAGGCGATGGTCGGCAATGTCGGTCCGTTGTCCACCGGGCTTGCCAACATCAGATGGACACCCTCGAACGGATCACGCTCGCCGGCCTGATTGAGCGTCGCCAGCGCGTCCCGGGTTTCCTCCCAGGTGTAGCGGACCGGCGGCAGCGGATCGGGGGCCCCATCGCGCATCGCCCGGGCATGACCCAGCGTCTTTCGCCCGTACCCCGCAGGTTTGCGGACTTCCTGATAGGGCTGCTCCACCGGCATTCGCTCGTTGAGGTTCACCCCGCCGCAATAGCCGTTGTCGTAACCGTCAACCCAAAGAGCCGGCACGTCGCCTTCGTTCCAATGGTCGTGATAGGTCCAGGACGGGCTGATGATCACGTCGCCGCGTTCCATGGGGAAGGCCTCGTACTCGCAAACGAAGAACGCGTCCGCGGCCGGCGCCTGGCACACCAGGCGGGTTTCCGATCGGGTGTTCCGGTGAGCCTGGGTCCGTTCCCCGGGCATCAGGATCTGCGCGTTCATCCAAATCGGGAAGCGACGCGCCTCGATCCCGGTGACCGAGCGCATGCCGGTCATGCCGTTGGGACCGACGGTGACAATCTCGCCGGAGCGCATCAGGCCCCGGTAGATGCCCTCCCAATCCCAATAGGCGGACGTGTTGCCCTCGCGCAAGGGTGCCACACCCTCACGCCTGAGCCCGGCCCCGACGAGATGATGCTCCGCCAGGAACCGTTCGAGATCCTCATGGGTCGTGCCGACGTCGGTCATGCCCCCGCCTTTCTAGTTTTACTGGAACGTGCGGCCCTAGTTGAGATGGAAAAACTCCGCCACGTTATCGACCAGCATGGCGCGCTTCTCATTGGCCGGGACGCCTTCGAAATCCTCTTCCATAACGGCGACGGAATTCGGCCAATCGCTGGCGGCATGAGCGAAATCCGTGCTCCAGATCAGCTTGTCGTAACCGACGCATTCGCGGCGTTTCACCGCGATGGGATCATGCAGGAAACCCCAATAGCAATGTTCCTTGATATATTCGCTGGGCTTGCGTTCCAGGATGGGAACGTCCCAAAGATCGTGGATCATCTGCATATAGCGCTCGTGATGATCGTCGATCTGCCACAAGCCGAATTCCAACCAGCCCGCCTGGGTTTCGGCCCAGAAGATCTTCAGCGTCGGGAACCGGTCCCACACGCCGGCAAAGGCCAGTTGGGTCGCGCCCTTCATGGCATCGTTGGTGAATCGGAAGAAGAACCGGAACGGGTCCTTCTGGTGCATGTCGGGCCCGGGATCCTTGGTCAGGTCCCAGGACGGCCCGGAACGGGCCAGCTTGCCGTCGCCGTGATTGGCCACCGGCATGTTATGGTCGATCACCGCCGCCCAGAACTTGTCGTCCTCGGGCTTCGGGAAGCTGCCGCCATTGGGAAATGCGTCGAGCTGGATGCCCTTGTGGCCCAGCTTGGCACAATGTTCGAGCTCCTTGATCGCGTCGTCGACCCCGCTCCGCGGGATCATGCCCATGGGGATCAACCGGTCGGGATTGACGGCCATGTATTCCTCGGCCATGTATTCGTTATAGGCGCGGAACAGGTCGAGATAGAGTTCATCGTCCTTGGCGTCGCGGAAATAGGTCGTGTGCGGCATCGAGAACATGATTTCCGCGTCGACCCCGTCGCGATCCTGTTCGCGCATCCGCTGTTCCGGAGAACCCGTGCCGGCGGTGTTTTCGAAGGTCGGCACCTGATTGGCCATTTCCTTATGGGACACCGCGACGCTGCGGGTGATGCCGATGGTCCGCGGCTCGCTGCCGTCGGTCACCACGCCATCGGACCCGTGGGGCAGCCGCACGCTTTTCGGCGCCCGGTCACGAAACTTGGCGGCGACCCGGTCGCGCCAAAGATCGGGATTGAGATCGATATGCCCGTCACCGTTGATCACCTTGTAATCCATCGCCATCTTGCACTCCTTCCGATTGACGCCGTTCCTTGAAGCGTCCGATCTTTCCGTGTTTTGGGCCCGTGCCCGCGCCAAACTCCGCGGCCTTGCGCAGTGCCCCTTTCCGGGACCAGGGAGCCGCCCCGCCCGGTCCGGTGCCCGGCGGGGACGGCTCCTACGCCGCCCCCGCCGGGTTTTGAGCTTGCGTTACTCGGCTGCCGCCGCGGTGGGCGTCAACTTCGCCAACTCGTCGAGCAGCTGCTTGATGCAGCCCTCATAGAGCTTCATGTGCTCCGCCGTCATTTCCCTGGTCTTCCAGCGGGGATATTCCTTGATGTCGAGCCCGCGGATGCGCAAGCCCTCCACGGTGGTGCGACGCCCGTACTGGCGCAACGGTGCCATCCGGTCGCCGTGCTCGATCAGCAAAACCTGGAGCTTCAGCGCCCGGTCGTAATCGCCGGCCCAGATCGCTTCCACCAGCTGGACGCCGGCTTCAGGAACCGTCACCGGCGCCCCCGATGCGATGGATCCGTTGATGCCCACCAGCATGCCGGGAATCATCTGGGTGATCGGCACGAACACCACGAAATCCTCGCCCATGGTACGCAGGTAGTTCTTGGCCTGGCCCAGGCTGCCGTCGGCCAGCTTGGAGCCGAAGACATTGGGGATCGCCTCCTTCAGCTTCTTCATCATGGCCGGCGGGGTGGGATAGCCCGAATAGGGCGGGTTGTTGTAAAGCAGCATGGGAAGACCGGCGGCCGCATCGACCTGCTTGTGCTGTTCGATCAGTTCCCATTCGTTGCGGTCGGAATAGTAATACGGGCCCACCAGGCCGATGGCGGTGGCGCCGATCTCCTTGGCATGCGCCCCCAGCTCAATGCTGGTATAGGGATCGACCGCCCCCACCTGCAGGATGATGGGAACCCGGCCGGCCACCCGCTTCACCACGGTCTCGCCGACCGCCTTGCGCTGCTCGATGGTGCAGGCCGGACCCTGGCCCTGGGAGCCCAGCACGAAGAAACCGTGCACGCCGGCATTGAGATAGAAATCAACCAGCTGCTCCATCATCGGAAGGTCGGGTTCACCCTTGCCGTCGAAGACGCAGGGGATGGGCGCCAGATTGCCCTTGAAAATGTCTTTTGCCTTTTTCTCGGCCATGGTCGTTTCCTTTCGCCTATATCAATATCAATGGCGCCGGGAGCGCGGCCCCCGGCAGTTGTTGCTTACGCGCGTTCTTCCCGATAGAGCCCGAGGCTTTCCAGCACGGGCTTGTCGCTGACCGAAAACAGGATCGCTGGGTCCGTCTTCGAAGTGTTCTTGAAACTGTGCCAGGATTTGGAGGGCACGAAGAAGCAATCCTTTTCGGCCCATGCCAGGTCCCGGCTGCCGTTCTTGCCGGATCCCACGGCGGTGACGCCCTCGCCCTCGACCACGTGATAGATGGTGGAAGACGTGTGGTTGTGGGGCCGGGTTTCCTCGCCCGGGCTCAGCAACTGGGCCCGGCAGTTGATGGTCGGCATGGTCGGCCCACCGGTCAGGGGGTTCTTGAAATCTAGCAGGATGCCGTCGTGCGGATCGCTGACATCGGCTTCGGCCAACGCATCCAGGGTCGCCCGCGTATCCCGCCACTTGTAGGTATAGGGCACGAAGCGCGGATCCACCTGGTCCTGGGGCGGACGGGCGACGCCGAAGCGCAGGCGACAATAGCCGTCGGGATAGACGACGGTTTGCGAGGCGCCCTCGAAATAGTTGGCGTTATCGGCTTGCCCCTGATCGTAGGTCTCGCCATACATGGCATCGAGATACTTGGCGAGATGGACATCGAGCACGTCGAGCCACACCACATTGGTATCGCTAGGATTGTGGTGATCGTGCCAGGTCCAGTTGGGAGTCAGCACCAGGTCGCCCGGCTCCATCAGCATCTGCTCGCCATCCACGTTGGTATAGCTCCCGCCGTCGCTTTCCACGATGAAGCGCAGCGCCGCCGCGGAATGGCGGTGGCACTCGGCATTTTCTCCCGGTTTTACCAGTTGAATCGACATCTGCAGCGTGCGGGTGGTCGATTTCAGGTTGGTGATCGCCGGATTGACCAGCTGCACGGTGCGCCGGTTGGCGGCGTCGCCGACATGGCCGAGCTTGATGACCTCCCCGGATTCCATCAGGCATTCGTAGATCGCCGCCCAAGGCCAGAGATGCGGCACCAGGGCGGGCGCCTGTTGGCGTTCCTGCCAATGGCCGCCCAGGGAATAGCCCGCCATGCGCTCATGCAGCGCCTCGACGCGGGGGTCTTCGCTCTTTGCTTCGGCTTCGCTCATCACACCCTTCCTTTCTCTTTCGGGTCCCGGGCCGGCCCGCCGCGGCGCCTCAATCGAGATGGAGGAACCGGGCGGCATTACCCGCCACCATCATGGCCTGTTCGTCCTCGGGCACGCCCTCGAATTGCCGGGCCAGGGCATCTCCGGAATTGGGCCAGTCGGATTCCACATGGGGGAAGTCGCCGCCCCAGATGATTCTGTCGACGCCGACCTCGTGCCGCATCTTGATGCCGATGGGATCGTCGAAGAACCCCCACAGGATGTGCCGCTTGATGTATTCGGACGGCAGCTGCTTCAGCGGCTTGAGGCCGTAGATCTCCTCCGCCCAATGGCGGTGGCGGTTGTAGTTGTGGTCCATCTGCTCGAGATAGATCGGCACCCAGCCTACCTGGCTTTCGGCGAAATAGATCTCGAGCTCGGGGAAGCGGTCGAACAGGCCGCTCATGACCATTTGGACGACCGTCAACGCGCTGCGTATGCCGTAACGCGCCAGGCGGGTGACGTAGTCGGGCGGACGCATGTGCGGCGGCGGCAGATGGGGATACTCGAAGACCTGGCCGGAAGGCTTGGGGAAGTTGACATGGACCGTGACCGGCATGTCGTAATCCCTGGCCGCGGCCCAGAAGCGGTCGTCGTCGGCGGTGGGATAATCCTTGCCGCTCGGGAATCGAGAGAGGGCGACGACCTTGACCCCCGCATCGGCCGCGAAGTCGAGCTCTTCCAGCGCGTGGCCGAGGCCGCGGGATGGGATGCAGCCGACCCCGATGAGGCGTTTCGGGTCGGGGGCGCAGTACTCCTCCACCAGCCAGCGGTTATAGGTGCGGATCAGGGCATGGTAGGCATCGTCGTTGCGGATGCCCTTGGTCATGTTGAGGACGCCGCCGACCCCGGGATAAAGAACCTCGACATCGATACCGTCGGCATCCAGTTCCGCGAGGCGCTGCCGGCCGTCGCCGGTCCCTGCCATGTCGATCCATTTGAGGCCGATCGGACTGTAGTCTTCCGGCCGCTTGCCGGCATAAAGGTTGCTGCCGCCCTGATAGATTCCGCCCTCGACCAGGAAGCCATCGCCGCCATTGGGCAGTTTGATGTGTTTCGGCGCGATGTCCTTGAACGGTTCCGGCACGCCTTTCGACCATATATTGGGCGGCACTTCGATATGGCCGTCCGCCGATATGCGTTTATACGAATGCGTCATGCCCAAATATTCTCTCTCCCGCCGACGGGCTTTAGGCGCCCGATCGTTGTTGTTCGCCGCGCTGCCGAAACACGGGCCGCCGGGGGCATGTCCGCCCCGGCGGGTTCCTGTGCGCTTTCGGGCCTAAGAAGGCTTCTTCTTTTTCTTTCCCTTCTTCCTCTTGCGCTTGTGCTTGAACACCTCGACCAGGACCTTCTTGCCGGCCGCCGGCAGGTCCTCGATGTTCTGAACCCGCTTGGCGGTGTCGGCGCCGCTCAGCGGCGCCACCTTGCGTCCGCGCTTGGTCATATCGGCGATGAAGGCCTTGGATTTAGCGGCGTCCAGGAACGCCTTCTGCATCGCCTTGGTGGTCTTGGCAGGGACCCCCGGGGGCAAAGTCCAGACATGGGTGCCCTGGAGCGCAAGCAGGGCGTCGAATGCCGCCCACTGGGCCTTGGTCGCCATTTGCGGCACGGTCTTGTGCATGTCGCCGAACCACGGCCAGCGACCTTCGCGCAGGCCGTTGGACAGCGGATTGTCGGGCGGCAGGTGCTTGTCGGGGTTCAGCTCGCCCCAACCGAACAGGGGCACGACCTTGCCCTCGGTAAACCAATGGGGATAGCGCTTGGCAAAGGTCTCGTTGCAGCGCGAGGTGACCGCCATCTCGCCGCGCTCGAACGCCGCCGCCACTTCGGCCGAGCCGCCGTAGCCGTAAAACGCGCGGATCGGCGCATTGGTTTGGGAGAACCAGACGACAACCTTACCGGCGCCGGTGGCGGGCGAAATCTCGCCAAATCGCCAATCCTTGCCGGCGAGGAATTCCTTCAGATTCTTGATCTTGTCGGTGTGCGCGCAGAGCGCATAAAAGGTCTGCTCCCCGGCTCCGTCGATCATGCCGAGATAGCCGTAGTTCTTCCACTTGAACCACTTGGGCGCCTGGCCGAGGACGCCGGCGATCATCAGGGTCTGGGCGAACTGGCCGATATAGGTGCCGTCCTTGGGACGGCGCAACATGTCGCGTGCGTTGGTCGTGGTACCGCCGCCGGGCCGGTTCTGCACCGTGATGCGCGGCGCCCCGGCAAGAAATTTCGGCAAATGCACGGCCAACAGCCGGGCCATGGTGTCGGCGCCGCCACCCGGCTTGTATCCGACCGAGATCGTGACCGTCTTACCTTTCCAGTCCTGGGCTTCAGCGACCGTCGAACCGGCGGCGAGACCAATGCCCAGCCCGAATGCCACGACGGCCCTGGACGGCCATCGCCAAATCTTCAATAGATTTCCCATCGTTCCGTCTCCCGCGTCATTCTTGTTATTAAGTTTCTTAATATCAGAAATTCATTGCAACATCTAAAATCGCCGAATTCAAGAGAATCCAGCCAGGATGTCGAAAAGCAGCGGATCGTTCCAGGTGGTCTCGGCCAGCCGGTCGTAAACCAGGATGATGACCGCAAGGCAGCCGCCCGCCGCCAGTGCCGCGATCCATTTGCGGACCGCACCGTAGATCACCAACTGGCCGTAGAGGTAAACGGGGGCGGCGATGTGGAACCCAAGCAGCCAAATCCCCGCCCAAAAGGCAAGCGCCCAGGCGATGACGCCGAGCGCGGTGCGTTTGATCTCGCGCGCGTCGCCGTCGACCTTCGCCCAGGCGATATCCAGAATCCGCCCGCCCGCGCCACCCCGGCCCGAAACCCGCTGCCACACGATCTGAATCAGATACGCCGCCGCCGAGAGCACCCCCAGTCCGGCGATCACCCGGGGGAACAGGCCGGCCTCGATCTCCCATTCGTAGGTCTCGGCATACATCAGGGCGAAGATCACGATGAGGGAGAGGCACAGTAACGCCTCCACCACCAGGGCGGGATCGAGGCGCCGGGGGGCCGGTTGCCGCGCGGGATCGCTCATGACGCGGCCCCGCCCGATGCGGGAGGCGCGCCGGACCCGGCCCCGCGGTCCGCGGACTTGGCCACGGTCGCCGAGGTCGAGCGCTGCACCCGCACGGCCAGCCACACCACGATGACGCAGATCGCCAGTATGGCGAGCATCTGGGGACGCTCGAACATGCGCCAGCCGAATGAATTCACCGACAGCCAGAAATACTGGTTGATCTGCTCACCCAGCACGATGGCAATGATGACCGGCGGCCGTGGCCAACCATAGATTTTCATGAACACGCCAATGACACCGAACAACGCCATGATGGCGAGATCAAGCACCGACATGTTGGCGCGGAACGCGGACAGGGTGACCACGACGATGATGCAAGGCACCAGAACGCCGGGGCGGATGAACGAGATCCTGGCGAGCCACGGCGTGAAATAGAACGCGAGCCCGGTGGCGATCACATTGGCAAGCACGATGCCGATGCCGAACAGCAGCGTGATATTGAGATTGGCGTTCAGCATCTCCGGCCCCGGGACGAATCCCATGAGCACCAGGAACGCCAAGAGAATAGCCTGGTGGGAACTGCCGGGTATGCCCACCGCCAGGGTGGGCACGATCTGGCCGCCGTCGATGGCGTTGTTGGCGGCATCGGGCGCGATGACCCCGCGCACGTCGCCGGTGCCGAATGTTTCCTTCGCGCCCTTTTCCGACTGGTAGGCGTGGGTATAGGCGAGCCAGTGGGCTGCCACCGTACCGACGCCGGGCATCAGGCCCACCACCAGGCCGATGATCGACGTCCGAAACACCAGCCAGCGGTGCTGGAAGACCTCCTTGACGGCGTCGAGATACTTGAACTGGAAATCGGTGCGCTTGATGGCGGCGTCCGCCTGTTCCGACACCGACCTGCCCGACAGCATCAGATTGAACATCTCTGGCAGCGCGAACAGCCCCACCAGAACCGGGATCAGGGGGACCCCGTCCCACAGGTATTCAATGTCGAAGGTGAAGCGAAGCGTACCGGTGATGTTATCGAAACCGATCAGGGTCAGGGCCAGGGCGACCGAGGCGCCGACGAACCCTTTCAGGAAAGCGCCTGAGGACACGATCGCCACCATGGTGATGCCCAAGATCGCCAGCATGAAGAATTCCGGCGACCCGAACAGACGGATGATTTCCCTGGCCGCCATGATCGAAAAGAAAAACCCCACGGCGCCGATCAAGCCGCCGGCCAGCGACGACAGGTAGGAAACAGCGAGCGCGCGGCTGGCCTCGCCGCGCCGCGACATCGGATAGCCGTCCAAAATGGTCGCCTGCCCGGTGGCACCGCCCGGCACGCCCAATAGGATCGCCGGCACCGAATCGGCGGTATTGGTCACCGCGCCGCCGACGACGATGGCGATGCCGATCACCGGATCGATGTGATAGGCGAAGCCGAGCAGGATGATCAGGGTGGGGAGCGAGCCGCCGGGAATGGCGCCGCCGATCATGGCGACGATCACTCCGAGGAAGAGCGCCAGCAGCGGCAGCGGCTGGAACAGCATGGACGCCGCACTGGCATAGGCATCCAGAATGCTCATCCCCGTGGTCTCCCCCTGAATTATTTTGGAGGATCATAGACCACGATTGCCCGCCGTCGGCAAGCGGCCCGTCACGGCGCAGGAGGCACCACTGCCTCTTAGCGTAAGATTTTCGTCTCCTGAAACCAGCCCCGCACGTAGAACCAGCCGATGAGCCCCAAGGCGATAAAGAGCATGACGCCAAGGGCAAGGGGATAACCCAACGCCCAACCGAGTTCCGGCATGTTCCAAGGTGAAGCAGTGCGATCGAAATTCATTCCATACAGGCTGGCAACGAATCCGAGCGGCATGAAGATGGTCGCGATGACCGTCAGCACCTTCATGATTTCGTTGGTGCGGGAATTGACCCCAGAGAGATAGATCTCCGTGAGGGCGGCGGCAATCTCACGATGGGTATCCATCATGTCCAAGAGCTGGATCGTGTGATCGTAGCAGTCGCGCAAGTAGACGCGCGTGGGGTCGGAGACAAGAGCCGAGAAATCACGGATCACGACGTTGATCATATCACGCTGTGCCCAGATCAGCCGGCGCAGGCTCAGGAGGTCCGTTTTCAAATGATGAATACGGGGGATGAGATCGCCCTTGGGCGCGGTCAATACGGCAATCTCCAGCGCATCGGAAACTTCCCCGAAGCGCTCGAGAATGGGGAAATAGGTATCGACCGTCGCATCGATCAGGGCATAGGCGAGGTAGTCGGCCTTAGACTGGCGGATCCTGCCGCGGGGATCACCAATACGCTTGCGGACGGGATCGAAACAATCCCCGGCGCTTTCCTGGAAGGTCAGCACGAAATTGGGCCCAAGGAAGATCGACACCTGTTCATTCCTGAGGTGGGGCGACAGGCTGGTCATCTGGGTCACGATGAAGATGTGATCTCCGTAATCCTCGGCTTTGGGGCGCTGTGGCACGTGGATCACGTCTTCAAGCGCGAGGTTATGAAGACCGAAGATCTCGCCGATTCGAACGATCGTCTCCGGATCTCCCAAACCCTCGACATTGATCCAAGTGACCGGCTGCCGTCCCAAGATGCCGGCGAGACCCTCCACATCCGTGATTTCCTGTTCTTGCAGTTGGTCCGGACCATAGGCCATGACCCGGATGACGGGCTTCGGAGCGGTCGGGTCCGCGATCAGTGTGCCCGGCGGCGAACCGGCGGTGGGGCGATGCTTCCTTTTTCTCAGAGTATGCCGGTTGGCAGGACGCGATGATGCCATTCCTGTTTCCTCCTGTCCGCTGCAGTTGAGAACCGGCCGTATCGGCGTTGGCCCAAGCACGAGACCTGCGCCGAGAGGCGGGATTTGGAAAGAAAGACGCTACCCCACGAATGCGGGGAATAAAATCGGCCAGCCTGGCAGGCATCACCGATGAGATCAGGAATGGGTCCCGGCACACCCGGCACCCGGGAAACTATTCAGAGGCCCAGAGCCGTCTGAATGTCGCGCTTGTGTTCCTCTTCCTGCATCAAGATGTCTTCCA
>JAOTVC010000331.1 GCA_029863585.1 Alphaproteobacteria bacterium
CGCGCACCGGCTTCGCCGAGGCCCCGGCGGACGCGCGCTTCGCTGCCGCCGTCGCCGGCTTCGGCCAGCTCCTGCGCAACAGCGGCAGCATGAACGAATTCAGCTGGAACGACGTGCTCGCGATCGCCGGCGACGCCAGGGGAGACGACCCCTTCGGCTATCGCGCCGAATTCACCCGGCTCGTCCGGACGGCGGCGGGTCTCGCCCGTCTCGCCGCCGCCCAATGAGGCCGGGCGCCGCGGCGTTCTCCTGACCGCAGCGCCCGACCTCGCCCACCGGCCCTCCCTCAGCATCCGGGGAGGGCCGGTCCATGTCCGGCGCCGCGGCCCGGTGGCCGGCCCCGAAACCCGCAGAAATCGCCTTTGCATGGGGTTGTTTCGCACAGTTTGACCGGGAGCGTGCCATGTTCATCGCCCACCTGCCGGCCGGCTACCTGATGGCGCGCCGCCTGGCGCCGCGTCTGGCCCCCGGCGCATCGCCGTCCCGCCGCCTGCTGGCGGTCTGCCTGGCGGCCGCGGTGCTGCCCGACATCGACCTCTTGTACTTCTACCTGGTCGATGGACGCCAGACCCTGCATCACGACTACTGGACCCACATCCCGGCCTTCTGGCTGCTCGCGACGGGCACCGCCATCGCGCTCTTTCGCATCGCCCGGGCGCCGGTTCCCTGGCCCGCGGTCGCGGGGCTGCTGGCCGGGGTGTTCCTGCACCTGGCGCTCGATACCGTCACCGGCGGCATCGCCTGGCTATATCCCTACGATACCGGCAGGATCGTGCTGATCGACGTGCCGGCCCGCTTCGGATGGTGGGTCTGGAACTTCGTCCTGCACTGGAGTTTCGCGCTGGAGATCGCGATTCTCGTCTGGGCGGCGAGCGAGGCCGGCCTGCCGCGACGCATGCGGGAATTGAGGCGGCGTTCGGCGGCGGCTATGCTGCGGCGGCGGGCGCTGCGGCAGGAGAGGGCGGAATGAAGACCGAAGGCATGACACCCGAAGAGATCGACGCACGGCACGCCGAGAAGATGGCGAAGCGGAAGGCGGCGCGGGACAGGATCCTGGCCACCAAGACGAAGGAAAAGGGCCTCCTCGTGGTCCACACCGGCAAGGGCAAGGGCAAGACGACGGCGGCCATGGGTCTTGCCATGCGCGCCGTCGGCAACGGCATGAAGGTGGGCATCGTCCAGTTCGTCAAGGGCGTGTGGAACACCGGCGAGCGCGAGGTCCTCAAGCACTTCCCGGAGCTCTGCGTGATGAAGGCGATGGGCGAGGGCTTCACCTGGGACACCCAGGACCGCCAGCGCGATATCGCGGCGGCAAAGGCCGCCTGGGAGGCGGCGCAGGACATGATGGCCGACGAGAGCTTCAAGATGGTGGTGCTCGACGAACTCAATATCGTGCTTCGCTATGATTATCTCGATCTGGACGCGGTGGCGGCGGCGCTGCGCGACCGGCGTCCGGACCTGCATGTCGTGGTCACCGGCCGCAACGCCAAGGCGTCGCTGCTGGAGATCGCCGACCTGGTGACCGAGATGACCGAGATCCGCCATCATTTCCGGGCCGGGGTCAAGGCCCAGACCGGCATCGAGTTCTGAGCGGCGGAGCCGTGCGGTCGCCGCAAAAAAGCCCAACTCGCATGACATTTCTGCGCGCCAAGGCTATATCCTGCCGCGACCCGAACCTGGGACTATCGCGGCGCATCTGACACGGGAGAACCAAGAACATGTTGAAGCGCGTTACCACTTTGATTGCCGTGTTCGGAGTGGCGGCCGCCTGCGCCGGCCCGGCGATGGCGGCCAGCAAGGCCGAGGAGATCGTCACCAAGGCCCAGCTCAGCGTCCAGGGCATGAGCAAGGATGAGGCGATCGGCGAGTTTGTCCGCCGCCATATGAAGAACGCGAAAGGCGTGCTGATCGTCCCGCAGATGCTGAAAGGCGCCTTCATGGTCGGCGGCGAGGGCGGAAGCGGCGTCCTGCTGGTCAAGGACGCCAAGGGCACCTGGAGCTACCCCGCCTTCTATACGCTCGGAGCTGTGAGCTTCGGCCTGCAGATCGGCGGGTCGGCCTCCGAAGTCATGCTGTTGCTGATGACTGACAGAGGCGTGAATGCCATCGTCGAAGGCAACAGGATCAAGCTGGGCGCGGATCTCGGCGTCGCGGCCGGGCCCGTGGGCGGCGGCGCCGAGGCCGCGGTGACGCTCGGCAGCGCCGACGTGCTGGTCTATTCGCGGTCCAAGGGCGCCTATGTCGGTATCAGCCTCGAGGGGTCGGTGATCGAGCCGCGCAAGGGCCTCAACAAGGAGTATTACGGCGCCGAGGTGGAATCGAAGCCGATTGTCCTCGACCGCAAATTTTCCAACGCCCACGCCAACGGGTTGCGCAACGCGCTCGCCGCGGCCCGCTAGGGGCACCGACCGACGGGCGGATGTCATGAGCGTCGCCCTGATGCTGCAGGGGACGGGCTCGGACGTCGGCAAGTCGCTGCTCGTCGCCGGCCTCGCCCGGGCCTTCATGCGGCGCGGCCTCGCCGTGCGGCCCTTCAAGCCGCAGAACATGTCGAACAACGCCGCCGTCACGGCGCAAGGCGGCGAGA
>JAOTVC010000130.1 GCA_029863585.1 Alphaproteobacteria bacterium
GTGCCCAGGCTTGGCGACGTTCTCCTGCTGGGAGATTTATTGACTTTTTCAGATGCTCCAGGGCGATGGTTTCGCTGCGGCGACGCTGCCTTGACCTAGTAGTGGTTGCCTGGCGCCTGGAACCGATTGAATTCAAAGGGGCATTTTTCAAAATCTTAGGCATCACGTGTCATTGGACCTTCTCGACTTCCACCCAACCACCGTGGGAAGCCTCGAAGAGCAGTCTCTTTGGTTGATGTGATGTGTCTTGGAAACGGAAGCGCCCCGCCGTCACGTGTGGCACGGCTGAACACAGGCGGAACAAAGTGCACGAGTTCTGCACGACTTTTGGTGCACGTTCTCGCAGCGTTCCGCAGATAAAGGTCATTATCTGCAATGATGCAGATGACCAAAATCGTTGATTTTGTATGGAGAGAGTGGTGCCGCCGGAAAGAATCGAACTTTCGGCCTCGCCCTTACCAAGGGCGCGCTCTACCCCTGAGCTACGGCGGCACGCGGGAGGCGCAACATGCCACAATGGTTATTTGCGCGCAACATCTTGGCCCGGGCGGCGGCGCGAACGTGGCGTTGCCCCGGCCCGGACTTGCGCGTAGGCTGCCCCGCCATGGGTAAAGAAACAGGTAACAGGCCGGGGAACCCCGGCGCCGGCAAGGTCTCCGCCGGCGGCGATTCCGTGGCCCGGCGCCGGGCCCGGGCGGCCGAGGCGCTGCGCGCCAACCTCAGGCGCCGCAAGGCCCAGGCCCGCGAACGCGGGGCCGGGGAACCGGAGGCGGCCGGGAAGGCGGAGCCCGGATCGTAAAACCCATTCTTAAATCCCGTCGTCGTCCAACCCCATCGTCGTCCAACCCCATTGTCGTCCAACCCCGTTGTCATCCTTGAGCGCCGTCGCGGCATGGAGTAACAAAAGGGGCCCGGCCGCGCCGGCGCCCCGCCAATTCCCAGGTGGATTATCCCTAAGGAGGAGTGCCCATGGGCATCATGCCCGACAGCTGGATCCGCGAGATGGCCGAGACCAAAGGGATGATCGAGCCCTTCGTCGAGGCCCAGAAACGCGAAGGGGTGATCTCCTACGGGGTGTCGTCCTACGGCTACGACGCGCGGGTGTCCGAGGAGTTCAAGATCTTCACCAACGTCGATTCCGCGATCGTCGACCCCAAGGCGTTCGATCAGAAGGGCTTCGTCGACCGCCCGGGCGCGGTCTGCGTGATCCCGCCCAATTCATTCGCCTTGGCGCGGACGGTCGAATATTTCCGCATCCCCCGCGACATCCTGGTGGTCTGCCTCGGCAAATCGACCTATGCGCGCTGCGGCATCATCGTCAACGTCACGCCGCTCGAGCCCGAATGGGAAGGCCATGTGACGCTGGAATTTTCCAACACGACGCCGCTGCCCGCCAAGATCTACGCCAATGAAGGCGCCTGCCAGTTCCTGTTCCTCAAGGGCGAGGGCCCGTGCGAGGTGTCTTACGCCGACCGGGCCGGCAAATACATGGGCCAACGGGGCGTGACCCTGCCCAAGCTGTAGGGGACGAGCGGTGGACAGAATTCGGATCCGCGGCGGCAACCGGCTGGCCGGCGAAATTCCCATCAGCGGCGCGAAGAACGCGGCGCTGCCCCTGATGGCCGCAAGCCTGTTGACCGAAGAGCCGCTCAGCCTCGGCAACCTGCCGCACCTCGCCGATATCTCGACCCTGGCCAGCCTGCTCGGCGTGCTCGGCGTCGAGCTCGCCATGGACGGCGATGCGCCGGGCGGCGGCCACGCCGGGCGGGTGCTGACGCTCCACGCCCGCAAGATCGCCTCCACCACCGCGCCCTACGACCTGGTGCGGCGCATGCGGGCCTCGATCCTGGTGCTCGGCGGGTTGGTGGCGCGCATGGGCGAGGCCCGGGTGTCCCTGCCCGGCGGCTGCGCCATCGGCAACCGGCCGGTGGATTTGCATCTCAAGGGGCTGGAGCAGCTCGGCGCCGAGATCGACGTGCGCGGCGGCTATATCGAGGCGCGCGCGCCCAAGGGGCTCAAGGGCGGCCATGTGATGTTCCCCTTCGTTTCCGTGGGCGCGACGGAGAACCTGATGATCGCCGCCTCCCTCGCCCGCGGCGAAACGGTGTTGGCCAACGCGGCGCGGGAGCCCGAGGTGATCGATCTCGGCCATTGCCTCATCGCCATGGGGGCGAAGATCACCGGCCTCGGCACCGATACCATCACCATCGAAGGCGTCCCCGGCCTGCACGGGGCCCGTCACCAGGTGGTGCCGGACCGGATCGAAACCGGGACCTATGCCCTGGCGGCGGCGATCACCGGGGGCGACGTGATGTTGCTGGGGGCGGCGCCTGCCCATAACGAGGCCTTGTTCGAGAAACTCAAAGAATCGGGCGTCAAGGTCAGTGCCGACGGGCGCGGCGTAAGGGTCGCGCGCGGGCGGGCCCGGCCCGCGGGGGTCGATGTCATGACCGAGCCCTATCCCGGTTTCCCGACCGACCTTCAGGCCCAGTTCATGGCCCTGATGGCGGCGGCATCGGGCGCCGCCATGATCACCGAAACCATCTTCGAGAACCGTTTCATGCATGTCTCCGAACTGGCCCGCATGGGCGCCAACGTCACGGTCCATGGCGCATCGGCCATGGTGCGGGGCGCCAAGGCGCTGGCCGGGGCCGAGGTGATGGCGACCGACCTTCGGGCATCGGTCAGCCTGGTGCTGGCGGGACTGGCGGCCCAGGGCGAGACCATCATCAATCGGGTGTATCACCTCGACCGTGGCTATGAGAGACTTGAAGAGAAACTGGCCGCCTGCGGCGCCGATATCGAACGCCTGAGGGATTAGCCTGCCATGCCAACGCCCTTGAAGCTGCGTGCCGTCGATGATGCGGACGTGGAGGTGCTCGGCGCCTGTATCCAGGACGCCCTGGTTCCGGCCCATGACATGTGCTTCCTGGCCGAGGAAAAGCGCTTCGTGCTGGTCGCCAACCGGTTCCGCTGGGAAAAGCTGGAGGAGACCGGCGCATCCGGCGGTGGGGAACCGGGCGAAACGGCGGCGGAACAGCCCCAGGGCCGCTACCAGCGGGTCCTTTGCGGGATCACCTTCGAACATGTCACCCGGGTCCAGTGCAAGGGGTTCACGCCGGGTGCCGAAGGCGAAAAAGGCCGGCTTCTGGAGGTCCTGACGATGCTGTCCGGCGCCGGCGAAGTCACCCTGGTTTTCGCCGGTGGCGCCGCCGTCCGTCTGGAGATCGAGGCAATCGAGGTGTTCCTTGAGGATATCGGCGAACCCTGGCCGACCCTGTGGCAGCCCCGCCATCCCGATGATGAGGCACTGGATCGAGACGGCGGAACGCGCTAAACCCCTGCCCCTGAGCAGACAGTTTGACCGGAAATGCGTTTTGGCGACCAATGAACCCCTCGTGATGGCATTGCCCAAGGGCCGCATCCTCAAGGAGGCGCGCCCCTTGCTGCAGGCCGCGGGAATCGACCCGGAGCCGGAGTTCGACGATCCGAAATCGCGCAAGCTGAAATTCCGCACCAAGGACGGCAGCCTGGAACTGGTCTTCGTGCGCGCCTTCGACGTTGCCACCATCGTCGCCTTCGGCGGGGCCCATCTCGGCATCGCCGGCAGCGATGTGCTCATGGAGTTCGGCTATTCGGAAGTCTATGCCCCGGTGGATCTCGGCATCGGGCGCTGTCGCATGGCCGTGGCGGAGCCGGCCGACATGGTGGATGGCGACGATCCGCAGCGCTGGTCCCACGTCCGGGTCGCCACCAAATACCCCGAGATCACCCGCCGCCACTTCGCCGCCAGGGGCGTCCAGGCCGAGTGCATCAAGCTGAGCGGATCCATGGAACTGGCGCCGTCCCTCGGGCTGTGCCGGCGCATCGTCGATCTGGTGTCCACCGGGGCGACCTTGAAGGCCAACGGCCTGGTGGAGGTTGAGCAGATCTGCGAGGTCTCCTCCCGCCTGGTGGCCAATCGGGCGGCGTTGAAGACCCGGCCGGAGGAAGTCGGCGACTGGATCGCCCGGTTTTCCCGGGCCGTCGATGGGGGCGGGGCCGATGGCGGTTAGGCTGGCCGCCGCCGATGCCGATTTCCAAGAGCGCTTCGAAGCCCTTCTTGGGGCCAAGCGGGAGGTCGCGGCGGAGGTCGGTAGCGATGTCGCCGATATCCTGACCCAGGTTCGCGAGGGCGGCGACGGCGCGCTGATCGCGCTGACCAAACGCTTCGACGATGTGGAATTGACCCCCGACACGCTCGCCATCGGCGACGGCGACATGGCGGCGGCCGAAAGGGAGTGTCCCAAGGAGGCGCTTGCCGCGTTGGATGCCGCGGCGCGGCGGATCGAGGCCTATCACGACCGGCAGATGCCGGCCGATGCGGATTTTTCCGATGCCGAGGGCGTGCGGCTCGGCTGGCGCTGGCGCCCGGTCCAGGCGGCGGGGGTCTATGTGCCGGGCGGCCGGGCGTCCTATCCGTCATCGGTGTTGATGAATGTGATCCCGGCCCGCATCGCGGGCGTCGCGCGCATCGTCATGGTCGTGCCCGCGCCCAAGGGCGTGATCAATCCTCTGGTGCTGGCCGCCGCGCGCCGGGCCGGCGTGAGCGAGGCCTACCGCGTCGGCGGCGCCCAGGCGGTGGCGGCGCTGGCCTACGGCACCGAGACCATCGCGCCGGTCGACAAGATCGTCGGTCCCGGCAATGCCTGGGTGGCGGAAGCCAAACGGCAGGTCTTCGGCAGCGTCGGGATCGATATGGTCGCGGGCCCCTCTGAAATTCTGGTGGTGGCCGACGGCGCCAACGATCCCGATTGGATCGCCATCGACCTTCTTTCCCAAGCCGAGCATGATGCTGCCGCCCAATCGATCCTCATCACCGACGACGCGGAATTCGCGGATCGGGTGGAGGCGGCCGTGGCGGCGCGGCTCAAGACGCTGCCGCGCGCGGCCATCGCCGGGGAAAGCTGGGCCACCAACGGGGCCGTGATCGTGGTCGGCGATCTGGCGGCGGCGCCGGCCCTGGTCGATTTAATCGCGCCGGAGCATCTGGAGCTTGCGGTGGCGGACCCTGAGGCCCTGGCCGGAGAGGTCAACAATGCCGGGGCGATCTTCCTCGGCCGCTTCACGCCGGAAGCGGTGGGCGACTACGTCGCCGGGGCCAATCACGTGCTGCCGACCAGCCGAACGGCGCGGTTTTCATCCGGCCTGTCGGTCCTGGATTTCGTCAAGCGGACCTCGATCATCGGCTGCGATGCCGATGCGCTGGGGGCCATCGGACCCGCGGCGGTGACCCTGGCCCAGGCCGAGGGTCTCGATGCGCACGCGCTTTCCATTGCGCTCCGCCTCAATCTGCCGTCCTCTTCTTGAGGACCTTTCCGGCGTTAGGGGCTTGACGCTTGGGCCTCGGGCCCCCATTGTCCCTGCAATCTTCGGCAACTGATGGAGAAACGATGGCCAAGAAGGATGAAGCAATCGAATTCGCGGGCGAAGTGACGGAACTGCTTCCTAACGCGATGTTTCGGGTCAAGCTTGAGAACGATCACGAAATTCTCGCCTACACGTCGGGCAAGATGCGCAAGCACCGCATTCGGGTGCTGGTCGGCGATCAGGTGAACGTGGAAATGACACCTTACGACCTCACGAAGGGTCGAATTACCTTCCGTCACAAGTAGGTCCTTGACGGTGGCGCATGCCAGGGGCACCCCAATTCGTCCTCGCATCAGCATCGCCGCGCCGGCGTGATCTCCTGGCCCAGATCGGCCGCGCGCCGGACTTGATCATCAATCCCAATATCGACGAAACGCCCGTGCCCGGCGAATTGCCGGAAGCCCACGCCCTGCGCCTTGCCCAGGAAAAGGTTGAACGCGCCGCCGCCTATCCGGCCGCCCGGGGTGCGTTCATCCTCGGCGCCGACACTGTCGTCGCCTGCGGCCGGCGTATCCTGCCAAAGGCCGAAGATCGGGACACCGCCAAGTGGTGCCTCGAGCGGTTGTCCGGGCGGCGCCACAGGGTGGTGGGCGGCATCGCCGTGGCCGACCCTGACCGCCACGCGCGGACCCGCATCTGCGTCACGACCGTTGCCTTCAAGCGTCTGTCCAGGGAGGAGATCGATGGCTATCTCGCCTCGGGCGAATGGGCGGACAAGGCCGGCGGCTATGCCATCCAGGGGCGTGCGGCAGTGTTCGTCCGCTACATCCGGGGGTCGTACTCCAATGTCGTGGGCCTGCCCCTCTATGAGACCGAGCGGCTGCTGGAAAGCCTCGGTTGCCGGCGCGCCGTCCGGGAGGCTGTTTCGTGATCGATGAGCTTCTCGCCACGGTAGCGGGCGGCCGGCACCGCATCGCATTACGCGCCGAGGGGCGGCTGGTCGAACTGTTCTTCGCGGGCGACGGCGCGCCGGATGCGCTGGGCGCCATTATCCTGGGCCGTGTCAACGCGGTGCTTCCGGGGATGGAGGCGGCGTTCGTCGACATCGGGGCGGATCGGGCGGGGTTTCTATCCCTCGCGGCGCCCCGGATGGACGCCGGTGAGGCAGAGGGCCTGCCGGGACTGCCCCCGGTCCAGGAAGGGTCCGAGGTTCTTGTCCAGGTGACGAAGACCGCCCAGGAAGGCAAGGGCGCGGGATTGACCCGCAATGTCAGCCTGGCCGGGCGCTATCTTGTCTTGACGCCGACACAGCCGCGCATCGCCATATCGAGGCGCATCGAGGACGAGGGCGATCGCCAGGCCCTGGCCGATTTGATGGCGGCGGTCGCCCGCCCCGGGGAAGGCTTCATCCTGCGCACCGCAGCCCGCGACGCCGGTGCCGACGCCCTGGCCGCCGATGCCGAGGAATTGCGCGACCAATGGCTTACGGTCGACGCCCGGCGGGCCGAGGCATCTCCGCCCCAGGTCCTGCACGGCGCGGCGCGCGGCCTCGCCGAGGTCCTGCGCGATCATGCCCATGACGGCATGCGGCGGATCGTCGTCGATAGCCGGCGGGCCGAGGCCGAGGCGCAGGCGTTCTGCGACGCCCATATCCCGGATCTCGGCACCCGCATCGAACTGTGGGACGAGCCCGGCCCCATGTTCGAAGCGCTCGGCGTGGCCGACGACATCGCCGAGGCCCTCGATCCCCGGGTGGCCCTGCCATGCGGCGGCAGCCTGATCATCGAGCAGACCCAGGCCCTGACCGCGATCGACGTCAACACCGGGCGCAACGTGGGGCGGAGCAGCCACGCCGATACCGTGCGCGCGACCAATCTCGAGGCCGCCGAGGAAATTCCGCGCCAGCTGCGGGTGCGCGGGCTTGGCGGGATCAGCGTCATAGATTTCATCCATATGGAGGACGAGGCCGACCGGGAAGCGGTGCTGGAAAGGCTGTTGCATGGGTTCAGGGCCGACCCCGCGTTCATCCGGGCGACCGGAATTTCGGAGCTCGGCCTCGTAGAGCTCGCGCGGCGGCGCGGCGACGGGACGTTGGCCGTGCGCCTGGCCGATGCCGATGATTGAGCCGGTTCCATCCGTCTCCGGGGGTTGGCGTGACAAGAGGTTGCCGATAGGATCGCGCCATGGCTGAAGAGACAGGCGGAAGCGGCGGGCCCGGCCGGCCCAGTGCCGAGGTCAAGGACTTCAAGGCCGCCGGCCGGGGCAAGAAGTGCCCGATGTGCGGCCGTGCCGTTCACGTCACCTATCGGCCCTTCTGTTCGAAACGGTGCGCCGATCTCGATCTCGGGCGCTGGCTGCGCGAGGATTACCGGATTCCCGCCGAGGAGCCGCCTGACGGCGCCGAGGGCGACCTTGATCCGAATGCCGACGAGGAGAATTCCCAGAACCGCGCCTAGGGCGCCGTTCCGTCGACAACCGTTGGGGCGGCCGCCAACCGCCGCCAGATGGCAAGAAACTGCAGGGCCAGCGCCAGGGTCACCAGCCAGGACAGCGGCAGGTCGGCCACGGCGATCAGCGGTGCCACCCAGACCAACGCCAGCACCAGCTTTTCCCCGGGCAGGAACCCCCGCTTGAGGGCGTCCGCCGCCAGAATGGCGGTTGCCGCGGCGGCGATGGTCAGGTCGTAAAAATAGGCGAAGGGCGTTGCCAGGAGCGTTGCCGTCGCCACGGCGGCGACGGTGAGCGGCGTGAGGCCGAAGCGCCGGCACATCACCCAGACCGCCCCGGCGAGACCCAGGGCGATGGGAAGATGCACGATCCGGGCGGTCGCGTAGTCGAGGCCGAGGGTCAAGAGCACCGCGGGAGGGGAAACCATGAAGCGCGACGCGCTCTCGCTATTGGCCGCGGTGTTGGCCGCGAACCGTGGCAGCAGCTCGAGCCAGGCCGTCCAGATCTCAACCCCTCCGGCGATCACGCTGGCCGCCGCCAGGGCGAGGGTCGCGCTGGCCGCCGCCGTCAAGCAGATCCACTGGCGGCTGGCCAGGAGGGCGACCGGCACCAGGAGGCCCAGTTGCGGCTTGATCGAGAGCAGGCCGATCAGGATGCCGGCGATCCACGGGCGGCGCCCTGCCAGATGCAGCCCGCCATAGAGCAGGCCCGCGGTCAGGAAGCCGTTCTGGCCGACCACGATGTTCATCAGGGCCGCCGGCGAGGCGGCGACCGCGACGGCCGCCTTGCCGCGTCCCCAGGCGATGGCGGCGAGATAGCCCGCCAGGCTCAGGCCGAGGAACGCGGCGAGGGCTGGGGCCAAGGCCAGCCCGGCCAGGGGTGCGAAGGCAAGCAGGCCGGTCGGCGGATAGGCGTAGGGGCGGTAGGCACCCGCCGTTTGCGCCAGCAGTTGGGTCTGGAAGGCGCGGAATGCTTCCACATCGTAGATCGCCGGGTCGAAGCCGCGCTCGGCCACCCAGCGCGCGGCCGACCAGAAGACGAAGAAATCGTTGATGCCGCTGAATTGGGCGATCCAGATCGCCCCATAGACCAGCCCGTAGGCGCCGCCTGCCGCCACCACCACGCGCACCAGGCGTGCGTCCGCCGGCTTCGGGCCACTTGCCGCCCGCGGCGGGGTGCGTTCAATTTCGGCTGTGCCTGGCTGCATTCGACGTCATCCCGGCCGCCCCATGGCGGCGCAAAGCCGCGGCGGGGCTGGTTCCCTCAGCCGCTCGCAGTCTTGCGCGGGCGGCGCCAGACCAGGGTGGAGGATACCGCGAAATTCCAGACCGCGCCGATGGCGGCTCCGATCAGGCCGGAGAGCCACCACGGCAGCCCCCGCATATAGGCGCTTTCTGCGATGTCCACATTGACCACCGCGCCGACCGAGCAGATCACCACGAAGGCGATCAGCCCCAGCACCAGGCGCGATCCGCGCAGGCGCAGGTCCCGGTAGGTCAGCAGGTTGTTGACGAAATAATTGGAGATCATGGCCACCGCGGCGGCCCAGGCCTGGGCCCAGAGGAAGGGCGCGCCCCAGCCCTTCACGCCGATCGCCAGGACCAAAAGATGGATCACCGCGCCCAGGCTGCCGACGATGATGAACATGATGAACCGCGCCGGGATGAAATCGCGCACCAGCTTCTGGATGACCAGCAAAAGAAATTCCCAGACCACCAGGGTGTCGAGCTTGCTCTCGCCGTGCCGGCGGGTGCCGAACTCGAAGGGGATCTCCTTGATGCGAAGCGAATCGCCGGCTGCCGAGACCATGTCGAGAAGGATCTTGAAGCCCATGCCGGACATCGACCGTACCGTGCGATCGTAGACCTCTCTGCGGATCATGAAGAAACCGCTCATGGGATCGGTGAGCTCGGCCCACAAGACGAAGCGGCCGAGGCTGACTGCGAAGGCGCTGATGCGCTGGCGCCATTTGTTCCAGGCGCCGACGCCGCCGCCTTCGATGTAGCGGCTGCCGATGACGAGATCGGCCTCGTCCGCCCGCAGGGCGGCCAGCATCTTGGGCAACAGGGTCTCGTCGTGCTGGAGGTCCGCGTCCATCACGGCGAGGTAGGGGCTGGCGGACGTCGCCATGCCTTCGAGGCAGGCGGAGGACAGCCCGCGCCGGCCGATGCGGTGCAGGAATCGCACCCGGGGATCGCCCCGGGCCAGGTCCCTGAGGGCCTCCAGGGTCCCGTCGGTGGAATCGTCGTCGACGAAGATCACTTCCCATTCGATGCCGGCCAGCACCCGGTGGAGCTTGTCGACCAGCAGCCCGACATTGTCCCGTTCGTTCAGGGTGGGAACGATGACCGTAAGCTCAGTAGCCATTGCGCTTCGTGCCGCTGGCGAACAGCAGCAGGCCCAGCCGATCGGTGAGAAATCTCGGTTCCAGCCGCGCCAGGATATCTGCCAACCGCCAGGACAGGCCGGCGGCGAAGGGCGCGGCCAGCATGTAGCCTTCGACCCTGACGTCGGTGGCTCCGGCGTCCTCGAGCAGCGCCCGCAGGCTCGCCCGGTGATAGCGGGTGATGTGCTGCGCGCCGTAATTGACGCCGCCCACGCGGCTGACCAGGCGCTCGATCAGGGGCCAGGCGCTGTGGTAATTCGGGGTGGACACGAAAATCTTGCCGCCCGGCTTGAGCACGCCGAGGGCGTCCCTGAGAAGCTTCACGTTGGTCGGGCGCGGGAGATGCTCGATCAGCTCGATCAGGGTGACGGCATCGAAGCTCGCGGGCTCGAACGGCAGGGAAGAGGCGGGAATGGCCCTGAACGACCGCCCGGGGCCGCCGTAATGCGCGTCGGCATAGGCGATTTGCGGTTTTGCGATATCGATCCCCAGCGACGCATGCGCCCCTTCGGGCAGGCTGCCGATGAAGGTGCCGGGGCCGCAGCCGATGTCGAGGTGCCGGTGCAACCCTTGGAGGGCGGCGGCGAAGCGCTGGAACTTCATGTGGTGCCATTTCGATCGCACCCCGGTGCCGGCGTGATAGACGTGATCGTAATAGCCCGGCGGCAGCCGATCGTAGTCGAAGCCCGGCTCTCCGGGGCCCGCTCGCCTCTCCGCTGTTCCAACCGATCGGGTCACGAACCCACCATCCTCCGCGCATCACGGCGCCGATCCCGCCGGCCGGCCCGCGGCCGCGTCCCGGAGGGAGTCCAAATTGGTTAACAGCCTATATAATATTGCCCGTTCCTTAACCAAAGATTTCGCCGGCGCCGCCGCGCCGGACGGCGGGTGGGGCGCTTTACAGGCGCGCCGATTGCCCCTATAACCGCTCCCCTCAGGCCGTTCCGGCCGCCCGGTGCCCAGGTAGCTCAGTTGGTAGAGCAGGGGACTGAAAATCCCCGTGTCGGCAGTTCGATTCTGTCCCTGGGCACCACTTTTCACCTTTTTCATGTCCGGGTTCGTCCGACGACGTCCAAAAAATCTCTAAATTAGTGGTGATTGCTGGCATGGCGCTTGTCCGCTAATGTCCGAATGGGTTTGTTGGTATCCGGTAGATTTGTTGGTATTATCTTTGATATCGAGCAATGACATCGAATT
>JAOTVC010000006.1 GCA_029863585.1 Alphaproteobacteria bacterium
ATAAGTATCTTCGCTAGGCCCGTGCCTCCGGCACCTACTGCCTCGAACTGCCGGACGGCGACACGGAAACCTGTCGAAACGCCAAGCGTCTCAACGGCGACGTGATGACCGAGACGGACGGGCTCGGGGCTGCCTCGGACAAGAAATTCGTCGTGCTCAAAGGAAATCCCAGGCTGCCATTGCGCTGCGCCGAAGTTCGAGTGCGCCGCCACTTTCCAGGCGCTGCTGGCTTGCCTCAACCGGTCATCATCTTTGGTATCACCGCCGCAATTCCGTCGATCAGGAACTGCACGGCGAGCGCGGCAAGGACGATGCCCGCGAGGCGGCCCACCACGTTGACCCCCGTCACGCCGAGAAGGGTCATGAGGCGGGTGGCAAACAGGAAGGCGATCAGGCAGATCAGCAGCACGACCAAGATGAGCAAAAGGACGAGGCTGCTCGACACCAGGTTTCCCTGCGCCTGACCCATCAAAAGAATGACGGAGGTGATGGCGCCGGGGCCGGCGATGAGGGGGATCGCAAGCGGGATTATGGCGACGTCCTTGCGGTCTTCGGCCTCTTCGGTCTCTTCCTCCGTGGCGGAGCGGATACCGCTTTGGCGCGCCAGGATCATGTCGATCGAGACCAACAGCAAAAGGATGCCCCCCGCGATCCGAAAGGCCGGCAGGGAAATGCCGAGAAGCCGCAGGAAAAATTCACCGGTCAAGGCGAACCCCAGCATGATCATGCCGGCGAGAACGATCGCGCGGAAGGCGGTTTGTTTGCGCATGGACGGCGACTGGCGATGGGTCAGCGCCATGAAGATCGGCACCTGGCCGATGGGATCGACAATGACGAAGAGCGTCGCAAACGCGGTCATTGCAAATTCGTACATGACGCCTGGCCAACCCGAAACGGGCGTCCTGATCATTCGAGGCAACCGAAGACAAGAATACAGAGAATCATTAATCCAGGCTTCAATTATGCTGATTGCCCTCCTCGCCGCCGATATTGAATCGCCCGGGCCGCCTGTTTACCCTCAATGTGTTGCGCGCATTCAACCGGGAGAACGACGATGATCCGCATGGTTTCCATGACCTTTCTCGCCTTAGCCACGTTCAACGTGGCGGCGATGACCGAAGTGCCGTTGGCATCGGCGGCGGATTACTACAAGGGCAAGACCCTGAAACTCATCATTCGTTCCGGTCCAGGCGGCGGATACGATTATTATGGCCGGCTAGTGAACCGCCACCTCGCGCGCCATATTCCCGGCAACCCCTCCTCCACGCCGGTCAACATGCCGGGCGCCGGGGGCATCGTGGCGACCAATTACCTCATGAACCGGGCCAAGCGCGATGGAACGGAGATCGCAATCCTCAACCGTGAACTGGCCATCGCCCAACGCACCAAATCGACCGGCGTCAAATACGACGTGCGGCAGTTGATCGCCGTCGGAAGCGCCGCGTCGTCCACGTCCCTCACGGTGTTGGCGGGCAGCCATCCGGTCAAGACGATCAGTCAGCTCAGGACCTATGGAAAGACCGTTAAGATGTCGGTGACCGGACCCGGCAGCGGCTCCTACCAGCGGGTGGCGATGCTGAAATTCGACGGGTTCCCTGTGGAGATGATCACCGGTTATACGTCCAGCCAGGAACGGTTCCTTGCCATTGCCCGTGGCGAGGTTCAGGGCACCGTGAACAGCTACGAGAGCACCGCCACGGCGATCAGGGAATACGGGCTGACGGTGATCGGCTATCTCGGCAACGCTCATCCCGAGCTTAAGGGCGTGCCAAACTTGCGCACGGCGCTTTCGGAGAAAGGACGCCAGCTTGCAAGCCTGATGGCGGCACCGATGGCCGCGGGGCGCCCGTTCTTCACCACGCCGAAGGTGCCCGCCGATCGCGTGAAGATCCTTCGCGCGGCTTTCAAGGCGGCGCTGTCGGATCCCAAGCTGCTGGCCGAGGCCAAGAAAGCCAAGCGTTCGATTTCCTGGACCGACCCCTTGGAGATCGAGAGCATCAATCGCGACATCCTCAATGCCACCGACGATGTGATCAAGACGTTCAAGAACATGTAGTGGCGGTCCGATCCTGCTATCCTGCCCGTAAGAGGCGGCGGCACCGTGCCCCGCCGAATTCAGGGGAGCATCCTGCATGGCGGGGAAAGGCATCAATCTTGACGGCCAGGTGGCCATCGTCACAGGCGCAGCGATCAATACCGGGCGCGTCATCGCCAAGATGTTGGCGGGCGCCGGGGCTGCCGTGGTGGTGAACTATTTGACGTCCGCGGACGCGGCGGCGGAGACCGTCAGGGAAATCGAGGCCGACGGCGGTCGGGCTTTCGCCCATAGTGCCGACGTTCGGGACCTCGCTCAGGTCAAGGAGATGGTGGCCGAAACGGTTTCACGGTTCGGCGGGCTCGATATCCTGATCAACAACGCCAATATCCGCAGCTACCGTCCGCTGATGGAACTGACGGACGAAGAATGGCGCGCGACGCTGATGACTGCGCTCGACGGGCCGTTCCACTGCATCCAGAGTTCCGTTCCCCACATGATCGAACGCGGCAAGGGCACCATCGTCAATATCGGCGGCGGGTCCGGCCATTCCGGGGTCGCCAACCGCTGCCACGTGACCACGGCCAAGGCGGGGGTCGCGGGACTGACCGGTGGCCTGGCGGCGGAGTTGGCGCCCCACAACATCACCGTCAATTGCATCGTGCCGGGTCGGGTCGATACGGTGAAGAAGCCGGCCGGCGAGCGTAACGAACACCGCACCGACCGCGGCGACAGCCCCATGGGCCGGTCGGCGGAGCCGGAGGAGATTGCCGATCTCGCGCTCTACCTTTGCGGCGACGGCTGCCGCTACATGAGCGGCCAGATGCTCCACGTCAACGGCGCGCGCTACATCACCATCGCCTGACAAGGAAAAGAAGCCCCGCGTTTGGGGCGGACCCACCTATTCGGCCGCCGCGCCCTGCTCTTCCCGGCCGGCCACGACTCCGTCGCGCATCATTGTCGCGATCTCTTCGGCGCTGAACCCGAATTCCGCGAGCACCTCCTCCGTGTTCTCGCCGTATTCCGGAATCGCCGTCCAGTTTTCGGTCGGTGTGCGCGACAGGCGGAAGGCCTGAGTCAACAGCTTGAAATCCCCCATGGAGGGCGAATGCAACTCCTGGGCAAGGTCGAGGTGCCGCACCTGGGGGTCGTCGAAGGTCTGATCCATGGTGAAGACCGGGCCTGATGGAATGTCGGAGGCCTCGAGCCTTTGCAGCATTTCCTCCGTGCTGAATCTAGCCATGGCCTCGGCAATCATGCCGTTGCATTCCTCGCGATGGGCGCGGCGGGCTTCGCGGGTGTCGAAGCGAGGGTCGTCTGCGGCATCTTCGCGTTCGATGGCGCGGCAGAGATCGGGCCACATGCGGGGCATGATCGAAATGCTGACATAGCCGTCCGACGTCTTGTAGGTGTTGGTCGGCACCCCGGTGGGATGCTCGTTGCCGACCTGCTTGGGCACGATGCCGTTGACCAGGTAACGGGCGGCGTGGATGTCCATCATCGACAGAAGCGCTTCCATCAGGGAGGTCTGAACCCATTGCCCTTGGCCGGAACGTTCGCGTTCGTAAAGTGCCGTCAGAATGCCGATGGCGCAGAACAGGCCGGCGGCGACGTCGGCGATGGCGATGCCGGCGCGGATCGGTCCCCGCCCCGGTTCGCCGGTCACCGACATGAACCCCGACATGCCCTGGACGATCTGATCGAGGCCCGGACGGTCGCGGTAGGGCCCGTCCTGGCCGAAGGCGGATACGCTACCTAAGATGATGCGGGGGTTGACCTTCTTCAGGGATTCGTAATCGAAGCCGAGCTTGTCCTTGACCCGCGGGCGGAAGTTTTCCACCACCACGTCGGCCTGTTCCACCATGCGGTCGAGCACTTTGCGTCCCGGCGCTCCCGTCAGGTCGAGAACCATGGACCGCTTGTTGCGGTGCTTGCTTTGGAAATCGGCCTCGTAGCGCCCGGCCCAGTCCGGCGGATTGCCCGGGCGTTCGATCTTGATCACATTGGCGCCCCAATCGGCAAGCTGGCGCACGCAGATGGGCCCGGCGCGGGCCTGGGTCATGTCGAGGACGGTGAGGCCCTTGAGGGCGGTGGACGGCGCGGGCTGGACCATGAATCGTTCCCTCGGATCATTCTTGTTCGTTGTCCTGGAAGTGGGCTCGACTGCAAGGCTACAGGGGGCAAGTGATCCTGTCCATATCGCGCATTTTTTAGGTTCCCGGATCGCAGAGTCGCCAGGCGCGGCGGCCGATCGTTGACAGGCCACCTGCGAGCCCTCATGCTGGTGCGAACCTGTAACCGAAAATCGCTGGTTCATTGGGAGGCTAAAGCATGAAATTCGGAAAACACGAGTATTTCACGATCGTTTCGCTGGCAGGACTTGGCGTTATCGCCGTAGGGGCCGCCCAAGGGCCGGCGTTTGCGGCCGACGGCTTTTACAAAGGCAAGACGCTTCGGGTGATCATCCGTTCCAGCCCCGGCGGCGGCAACGACTATTACGGCCGTTTGATGGCGCGCCACATGCCGCGCCATATCCCCGACAATCCCAATTCGATTCCGATCAACATGAAGGGTGCGGGCGGCATCGTCGCGGCCAATTACCTGCACAACCGGGCCAAACGGGACGGCACGGAGATCGCCATTCTCAGCCGTGCCATCGCGGTGGTGCAGCGGACCAAGACAAAGGGCGTGTTGTATGACGTCAACAAACTGATCCCGCTGGGCAGCACGGCGTCCAACACCGCCGTATTCTTGGTGGCGCAGAAATCGAAACTCATGTCCTTGAAGGATATCAAGCGGGGTGGCCGGGTGATCACTGTCGGCACCACGGGTCCCGGGGGCGGTGCCTATCAGCGCTCCATGGTCATGAAGCTCGACGGTTTCCCGATGAAGATCATCACCGGCTACGGCTCCAACGGGGAAAAGGTCCTTTCGGTCGCGCGCGGCGATGTGGAAATGACGGCGGGCAGCTATGAGACCATGCGGACCAATATCAAGGAGGAAAAATTCCGAATCATCGGCAAGCTGGGGGCCGATCATCCCGAGATCCCCAAGGGGACCGTCGACCTGCGCGACGTCGTTTCGCCCGATCGCAAGGCGCTGGCCAGCTTGCTGGTCGCACCTCTTGAAGCGGGCCGTCCCTTCTACACCACGCCCGGGGTGCCGGCCGACCGCGTCAAGATCCTGCGTGCCGCGTTCGTGGCCGCGCTGAAGGATCCGAAGCTTCTGGCCGAAGCCAAGAAGGCCAAGAAGGGCATCGAGCCGTTGACCTGGCAGCAGATGGTGAAGACCAACAAAGAAATCCTTGGGGCGTCGGACGAGATCATGGAGCAGTTTAAGAAGCTCATGTAATCATCTGAATATAAAAATTAATCTGGGGGCGGAACTGATTTGGCCGCCCCCATTTTTTTGTGTCGGGACAGGCGTTCGGGATGGCCGGATGTGTCCATCCTTTGGCCCCATCGGGCGATCTTCAAAGCCTGTTAACCTGGCGTCTCCTTTTGACCCAAAGCGGACATCAGAACCTGTTCCTGCGGCATTCGTAAGTTTCCTATTTATTAAGCAACTCCGCGCTAAGAGACTTGAGATTTAGAATGGCTCAGGCGAGACAGCATGGTGTCAGAAACTGACGGCGTGATGGCAACGAGCGAATCGGTTGCCTCACATGAACAGGCGCGTTTGGAAGAACTGGAATCTTTCGACGTTCTGGACACGCGTCCCGAAGAAGCTTTCGACAGCATTACACGACTGGCACAGACCGCTATAGGCACGCCCATTGTTCTCGTGTCTCTTGTGGATAAAGAGCGCCAGTGGTTTAAATCCCGCCAGGGTCTGGACGCGGAAGAAACACCGCGTGACATCTCCTTCTGTACCCACGCCATCGCAAGTGACGATGTGTTTGTGGTCGAAGATGCCGCAGAACATCCTTTGTTCAAATCCAATCCCCTTGTGACAGGAGACCCAAATATCCGCTTCTATGCGGGTGCACCGCTCAAGACGAGCAGTGGCTACCGGATCGGCACTCTGTGTGCGATAGATCGAGTTCCCCGTGGACTCTCTGATACTGAAGAGAAAATCCTCGTTGAGCTGGCATCACTCGTTGTTAGGGAAATGGAACTTCGGAAAATCGCGGCCCTGGACGGTCTTACGGGGGCAATGTCGCGAAGCAACTATATGACTTTGTGTAATAGAGAACTCGCTCGATCGAAGCGCCACGGCCATGACATGAGTGTGCTTGTTCTGGACCTGGATCACTTCAAGAACATTAACGACACATACGGTCATCCAGCAGGTGATCAAGTGCTCAAGGTGATTGCGCGCCTGTGTCTGTCCGAGTTACGCGAGCATGATCTATTCGGCCGGATTGGCGGTGAAGAATTTTCGATGCTGCTTCCAGAGACGGGGCAGAAAGGAGCGATTGAAGTCGCTGAACGAACGAGAGCGGGAATTGAAGCACTGGATATTCTTTGGGTGGGTCACAGGATTCAGATCACCTCAAGCATCGGCGTCGCATCCATGAATGAAACAGACCACACAATCAGAGAGATAATTTCCAGGGCTGATGCAGCTCTCTATGACGCAAAGGGCGGCGGCCGAAATCAGGTTCAAGTACGATTTTGACGCTGCCCGACAGCCGAAAGCTATTCTTCCATCTCAACAGCTACGCATGAAGAGCCTAATGTCCGCTATTGGCTAGAAGCGGACATGAGGTTAACAAGCCCCAGGCCTGCCAGGCGGGGGGATCGACAGCGTCCTAGGTTCCGGTCCATTGGGGCTTACGCTTTTCGTTGAAGGCGCGCCGCCCTTCCCTGAAGTCGTTGCTTTCGATGCAGGCCTTGCGCACCGCCCGCACCCGGTCCATGTCGCGGTCCTCGGGGTCCTTCATGATTTCGTCGATCATCGCCTTGGCGGCGATCACCGATAGGGGGGCATTGTCGGCGATTGCCGCGGCGATACCGGTCACCGTGTCGCGCAACGCAGCGACCGGCACAACCTGGTGGACCAGTCCCATTTGCAGGGCTTCCTCCGCCGAATAGCGCCGTGCGGTGATGAGAATTTCCTTGGCCCGGGCCGGGCCGACGAGATCGACCAGCATGCGGGTGTAGGTGAAGTTGTAGGCGTTGCCGAGCCGGGCCGCCGGGATCCCGAACTGGGCATCAATGGCGGCGATGCGGAGATCGGCATAGAGCGCCGTGGCGACGCCGCCGCCCAGGCAGTAGCCGCGGATCATGGCGATCAGCGGTTTGGACAGGCTGAGGTATCGGTCTTGCACCAGGCCCGACAGTTTGCCTTGGCGCTCGAGCTGCTCGGGAGTCGCTTCCCCCTTCTCCGTGCGGGAGATATCGGAGCCCGAAACGAAGGCTTTGTCGCCGGCGCCGGTCATGACGATGACGCGGACCTCCGGGTCGGTCTCGAAATCGTCGAGGATCGTCAGGATGGCCTCGCGCATTTCGTGGGAGATTGCGTTGCGCCGCTCCGGCTGGTTGAAAGTCATCCAGCCGATGCCGTCCGCCTTCTCCGCGATCATTTTCTCGGTTTCGAGTATCATCGACCGTCCTCCCCTTCTGCGGCGCCGGTGCCGGGTCCCGCACCGATGCTAACCCAGATCGCTGCCCCGCGCGAGGCGGCGGAGCGCGGCCGGCAACGGGCGTGGGCCCGCTCCTCCGTCCGCTCCGCTAGGGTTAACACCAGTGCCGTTGAAAGACGGCGCCCTTTGGGTTAGCGTCGGGCGTCAATACGAGCGGTACCGGAAACGGCGGCATGATGCCGCACGAGAAAATCACAGCGGGCGGCCGGGGGGTAGTTACGTGATCGATGCAGCCATAGAAGGCCTGATCGGGATTCTTCATTGGAAGGCGTTCCTTCTGATGGTGTTCGGGATCATCATCAGCTCGACGCTGGTGGCCATGCCCGGGATCGGATCCAAGACGGCCATTGCGCTTCTTTTGCCCATTGCCTTCGTTCTCAACAAGTTCGAGGCGGTGGCGCTGATCGTCAGCATCTGGGCGGTGTCAAACACGGCCAATTCCATCACCTCGATCCTGTTTTCGGTTCCGGGAGGCGGCGGATCCCAGGCCACCATCATGGACGGCTATCCCATGGCCAAGAAGGGCGAGGCGGCACGCGCGCTGGCCGCAGCCTTTACCTCCTCCGCCATCGGCGGGGTGATCGGGGCCATTGTGCTGCTGGCGGCGATCCCGGTTCTGCGGCCGCTGGTGCTGCTGCTTGGGCCGCCCGAGTTCTTCATGCTGGTGATGATCGGCGTGGCCATGGTCGGCGCGTTGTCGGGCAAGGCGCCGGTCAAGGGGATCATCGTCGGCGCCTTCGGGTTAGCCGTTTCCATGATCGGCGTGCACATGCTGACCGGCATCCACCGGTTTACGTTCGACCAGCTCTATCTGGTCGACGGCATCAAGCTGGTGCCGATGACCATCGGCCTGTTCGCCATTCCGGAGATGCTCTACATGGCCAGCAAAGGCACCGGGATCTCCGACGTGCCGCTGGGCGATCTCACCTCCGGCCGGCGACAGGGGATCAAGGACGCTTTCACACACTGGTGGCTGATCGTCCGGTGCAGCTTCATCGGCGTCTGGGTCGGCATCATTCCGGGCCTCGGATCGTCGGTGGCTGACTGGTTCGCCTACGGCCATGCCAAGCAGACCTGCAAGGGTGCGCGCGAGACCTTCGGTACCGGCGACGTGCGCGGAGTGATCGGCGTCGATGCCGCGACCAACGCCAAGGAAGGCGCGTCTCTCATCCCGACGCTGGCCTTCGGCATTCCCGGATCATCGACCCTGGCGTTGATCTTCGGCGGCCTCATCATCGTCGGCATCACGCCGGGCAAGGACATGCTGACCAAGGACCTCGACGTCACGTTCTCGATGATCTGGCTGTTGATCATCGGCAGCATCCTCACGACGATCCTGTGTCTCGCTTTCACCAAGCAACTCGCCATGGCGACCAAGTTGCGGCCGACCCTGATGATCCCCATGATCCTCGCCATGGCGGTGATCGGAAGCTTTGCGGCCTCGGGACGCTTCGAAGACGTTCTGGTGATGATCGCGTTCGGGACGCTGGGTTACTTCATGCGGGCCGCGGGATGGCCGCGCCCGCCCCTGCTGCTGGGCCTGGTCCTCGGCCCCATCGCCGAGCGCTACATGTGGACCTCGGTCCAGCTCTACGGGGCAAGCTTCCTATTCCGGCCGGGCGTGCTGATCATTTTTTCGTTGTTGATGCTTTCGGTCATGTATCCGATGTGGCAGGACCGGTACTTCAAGCGGATGGAACGGAACGTGGAGGTCTGACATGAACGTGCGATTTCAGCCTCGAACGGTCCTGACCGTCTTTTTCATCGTCGTCTTCGGATACATCTTCTATGAATCCCAGGAGATGCCCCAACAGGCGCGATTGTACCCCTATACCATTGCCGCGATCGCCCTGGGGCTGTTGTCGATCCAGTTGGTGCGCGAAGTGTTCTTCGCACCGGTCGCGAATTCCAGGGAGACCGGCGCCGACGTCGATTTCACCGATGAAGAAGCCTCCTCCGAGGGCCAGAAGCGGACCCTCGAGCTGTTTCTCTGGGTCTACGCCTTCGCCGTTGCCCTTTGGCTGATTGGATTTTTCGTCGCCATTCCGGTCATGGTGTTCCTATACCTGCTTCGCCATAAGGAAGGGTGGATCATCACCATCGCCATGCCCACCGTTGCCGGTGTGTCGACCTGGGCGCTGTTCAACAACCTACTGCACCTGCCCTTCCCGCCCGGCTTGGTGTTCGAGGCGCTGGGCTTCGATTGAGGACCCGCGGCGCGCGGCGCCGTTTCAAAATGTTTCCGAGGGGGACGATCATGGCGCATCGCGTCCGCCTGGTTGGCGTCTTCATTTTTGTCTTCATCCTGTCCGCCGCCCCTCATGGCGCCGGGGCCTGGGCTCAGTCGGTCATCGCCAAGGCAGAGCTCGATTCGATCCTTGCGCGCTTCGGCCAATCGCGGCCGACCGCGTTTCGAGACTTCGCGGATCAGGTGGCCGCCGCCATGCCCCATGCCGGATTGAAGCGGGCGGTGGCCCGTTATCGCGCGGGCGCTCAACTCGATGGCGGCGATCGCCTCAACCTTTACCGGCTGCTCGGCCTCCATACCCGGATCAAGGACCGCGACGAGATGGTTGCCACCCTGGCCCGGCTGGTCGCCATCCCCACCGCCAAGTTGGAAGGCCAGCCCCAGTTTGAGAACCCCAATATCCACCGCCTGGGCCGAGAGATCGCCCACATCGCCAAGAGCTACGGTCTTGGCTTCCGCAATTTTGATAACCGCATCTTCGAGGTGACGCTGAAAGGTTCGGGCGCAGGGTCCATCGGGATTTTCACCCATGGCGACGTGGTGCCCGTCGACCCGGGCAAGTGGGTGCTCAAGGACGGAACCAAGCTCGATCCTTTCAAGCTGACCGTGATCGGGGACCGCATGTACGGGCGGGGTGCATCGGATAACAAGGGTTCGATCACCGCGGCGCTCCATGTGCTCGGTGCCATCGCTCGGGAAGGACTTCCGATCGCGCGGACCATTCGGTTCGCCATCGAGACCACCGAGGAGACCGGCGGGTCGGCGACCGAGTACTACAAGTCCAAGACCAAACTGGCGCCTTATAACCTGGTGCTGGACGGCCGTTATCCGGTGGGCGTCGCGGAGAAGGGTTTCGGTGTCGTCATGGCGAAGTTCCCCCTGCGCAAGGGCGCGGGCGACGGGCCGGAGATCCTGGAGGCCACCGGCGGCGTGGTTCTCAACCAGATTCCGGCCGAGGCCAGGGCGACCATCGCTACCTCGGACCCGGCGTCCCTCAAGCGGATCCTCGACCCCGCCGCCAAGCGGTATATCGCGGCCAATGGCGGCAACTTCCATATGGAGACCGAGGGCGCCTCGGCACGGCTGATCCTCACCGTGAAGGGAGAAGGCACCCATTCCGCCAGGCCTTCGCGCGGGGTCAACCCGACCTCCAGGCTCTATGACTTTCTCCATCAGGTGCGCGCGGCCGCCCGCTTCAAGACGAATCACTTCACAGACGCCGCCGCTTATGTCGCGGACAATTGGGGGCTCGATTATCTCGGCGGCAAGCTCGGCATCGGGTATTCCGATCCCTTCATGGGAGCGCTGACCACCCCCGTGACCTACGTCAAGGTCAAGGAAGGCGCGCTGCATCTTGCGGTCAATCCGCGCGCGCCAAGGGGCAAGGACCGCGATGTCCTGATCTCCGAGATCCGCCGCGCCTTGGACGCCTGGACGCAGCACACCGGGACCCGGGTGGATATCGATATCAAGATCAAGCGGTTCATGTACCGCGATCCCAAGGGGCCGTGGATCCAGGTGCTGCTCTCGACGTTCCGCGACGTCACCGGGATCGACGCCAAGCCGCGTTCGTCCAACGGCTACACCTCGGCCCGCCAGCTTCCCAACGGGGTGCAGTTCGGCCCCGGCATGCCGGGGCGCCGGGGCACCGCGCACAAGCCCAACGAGTTCAAGTCGCGCGAGCACATGCTGACCGATGTGCAGATCGTCACCGAGATGGTGCTGCGCCTCGGCAATCTGGAGCGGATGGAGTAGGCGGCGGCGCGTCGAAACGGCTTCGCTTCGAACCCTGCCCGGTCTTCGTTGCCCGACTTGGCGGCCACTTTTGCCCGAAGCGGGCACAGCTACTGCTGCCGACCACGACCTCTTCCTGTTTGCGCTCGTGCCGATCTCCTTGTCATGGCGCGCGGCGGTTCCATGCAAGCACTGGGGGCACCGCACAATGTTGCCAGCCGGGCGGTATTGGCGCACAGTTCGCCCTGTTGAAGACGCTTAATTGGGAATCTCGTTGACGGCACCTCGCGGGCGCCAGCTATGCGGGGACATTGAGTGGCCAATTCGACGCCTGACCCAGGAACAACGATAACCAAGACCGCCGACACATTCACAAACAGGAAGGAAGGAAGCGATGTCCAAGCCCAAGATCAAGCATCTCGCCATCGTCACGTTGGATCCCGAAAAGCTCGCGAAATTCTATGTCGACGTGTTCGACATGGAGATCCTGCATCGCGGCGGCAACGGGGGGATTTTCGTCACCGACGGCTACCTGACGGTGGCGCTTCTCCAGAGTCACGCCGACGGCAAACCGGCCGGCCTCAACCATTTCGGATTTCATGTCGAAGACGCCGAGGAGATCGCCGGCCGCCTCAAGTCCTTCGGCCTTGCCGAGCCCGTAAAGCGGCCCGACGACCGGCCCTATGCCGAGACCCGGGCCACCGATCCCGACGGCAATAATTTCGATCTCTCGGTGCATGGCTTCCAAGAGGTCGAATCAGGCGCCGACAGGGCGGAGAAGGGCAAGGCGCCCGAAAAGGAACTCGCCGATTCACCGAGCTGACCGGGGTCCCCGCGCGCGCGTCCCGCTCGCGGGCCTGTGCAAACCGGGATACCGGCCGAGCGGCGTATTCGCGCTTCGATCCAAGCTGTCTGTCGGCATGCCCACGGTGGTGACGCCGGGCGTGGGCGCGTCGCTGCCCAATCCGTCGCGGCATGGATGCCGGCACGCGAATGGGAGGCTGCGACCAATTGGAAGGCAATCAGGGAACGGCGGTCTGATACCCCCGGCCCTGATCGAGCCCGATCCCTTTGAGGTGGCCGAATTGCGTGGCCAACCGGTCGACATCGGCCTTCGGCAAGGGTGGTTTGAGAAGCGAGGCGATATTGGCCTCCAAATGCCCCAGGTCACCGGTGCCGAACAGCACGACATCGGCGCCGGTTTCGTGGCGGGCAAACCGGTATGCGGCATCCATTAGGCTGTCGGCGCCTCCTTCATGAACCAGAAAGCCGAGCGGATCGTCGGTTTCCCCGAAAGCCGGCGGCAGCGCGCCTTGTTCCGCAAGCGCCGTGATCGCCTGCGCCAGACGGTCCGGGGTGCTGACCCGGCAGCGGGCCGGCGCCATGATCACGGTGCCTAGATTGCGCTTCTTGGCTTTCGGCAAGACCCGGGCGCGCGCACCCTGATGCATCAAATTGAAGGAGACCATCATGACGTCCCAGCAATCATCGCCGAGCGCCCGCGTCAACGCGACGTGATCAAGGTCCGCGGAGGTTCGTTCGGTAATACCGAGAAATCGAAACTTCCCGCGCTCTCGTTCCCGCATCAGCGCCGGCACGAGGCTATCGACGGTCCGGTCGTAATCCTCCGGCAAGACGCCATGAAGATGGAAGATGTCAAGATAGTCGGTGCCGATGTTGCGCAGTGAATCGTCGAGCGCCTGGACGATTCGATCGGCGGAAGCGTCCTGGGAATAGTATTTTGTCGACAGGATGACCGAATCCCGGGGGACATCCTTCATGGCCGCGCCCAGGATCTCTTCGGTCCCGTAACTCTCGGCCGTGTCGAAAAAATTTACCCCAAGATCGAAGGCGCGACGAATCAGGGCGACCCCGTGCGCGTTCGACAGGCCCGCTCCCTGCCCGATCCGGCTCGGTCCGCCCGATCCCAGACCGGCGACGCTAACCTTCAGTCCCGTCCGTCCCAGTGTGGTGTAGTCCATGTATCCCCTCTTGGCGGCGTTCTAGCGAAGCCACAATTTCCTACGGTTTCACAGATATAAGACGGTCAATAAGCGTTCATCCCCGCATTCGGATAGATGCGGGCATCAGGTCAATGCATCGAGAAATCCCGGGCCGGCGAAAAGAAGGGTGCAGAGATCCAGTTGGGCTGCGGGTGCTCACCACATTTCCATCGGCCGGGTCGCGAAACTTTGCCCCTTGGCGCCGGCCTTGGCGATCGCCGCGGCGACCGCGGGGTCTTCCAGGATCGCAGGCGCCAGCGCGCCATCCTCATAAAGCGTCTCGCCATTGACGATCAGAGTGTGGCCGAAGGAAGCGAGGTTCGTCGTCTCGTGGGTGCGGCCCAGATGGTAATGCATGATTCCCGGGCTGCAATGGCTGAAACCGAACCACTGGCGGCTGTTGGCTTGGCGCGTGACCGGCGTCAAAGTTTCGGGGTTGACGCCGGCATGCCAGGAATCGATCCAGCCGTCGCTGCTGCCGATGGCGTCGCGGAGCTGGCCGCCGGCGGCCCCGCCGGTGATCCGCGCGATCCGGCAGTCCTTGATTTCCAGTTCCAGCGCCGGGTCGTCCTCCGACTGCGGCACATTGTCCATGTATTCGACGACTAAAATGCCGTCGAGGGTCGCACAGGCGCGCGGATCGTGGACGCCGCCCGGGAAGTTCTTGCGCGCCCTGCCCGCCTCGCCCGCGTCGACGAAGAAGGCGGCGCCCACCTCGCCCCCGGCATCGGCGGCGGCGAAGGTCCCCGCGAGGTCGGTGCCCGCGGGGCTGGTGATGCGCCAGGCGAGGCCCGGCGCCATCCTTTCCTCGAGCCGCTCGGCGATGGCGCGCTGCACCGAATAGGGAAACCGGGCCCAGCCCGAACCCAGCAGGTCGCCGGTGCGCGCCCGGTTGGGCACACGGATGCGGCTTTCACCGGGGAAATGCGGATGAAGTGCCTCGCGGGTCAGCGATGGGAAATGGGAGATGACGATGTCGCCCTCCCGGTAGGCGGCCAAGGCGGCCTCGGGGATCGCATCGGGAGTCGCCTTGGGGATGGGATCGACCCAGATGTTTTCCACCTGGGCGCCGGCATCGCGGCCCGCCGCCGTGATGGCATCGTTGACTTGCCTGTCCACCGCGCCGCGTTCGCTGACGACGAACAGGCGAGTGCTCGTGCCGACGCCGGCGCAGTCGATGACGCAGTTGGCCGCGCCCGCCTCCAACTCCGCGCTCATGCCGCGCTATCCCATACGTCGATATCGACCTCCCAGCCCTTGCTCTGGGACAGGTCGAACTTGTTGCCTTCGGGATCGAACAGGCGGTATTCGGCGAAGGGCCGGCTTTCCGGCCGTGGCGCCACCTCGATTTCCTTGGACAGCGCCTCGAGCTTGCGGTCCATATCGTCGACCAGGAACCCGAAATGGTTGACCCCATAACGCGCCTCGTGCCCCTCGGTGTCGTTGTAGAAGGGATGGATGGCGAGATTGGTGACCCCGTCGCCGGCGAAGCGATTGAGGCGGCCGCGCTGGCGGTAGGTCAGGCTGGTGTTCACCTCGCGGAAGCCGAAAACCGAGGCGTAGAATTCCAGCATGCGCTGGGGGATCAGCGCGTTCAGCGCAATATGGGCGACATGCGGTTGGCGCCGGTCTCGTTTTTCGGGGGCCCCGAAGCTGGTGGTCGAGACCGTCACGGGAGAGCATTCGGGATCGAAGAAACGGCGCTCGCCAAAATGAAGGCCGCCTCGCTCCGCCACGATCACGCCGTCCGGCGCGGAACGCAGGTATTCGCGCGTGACCTCGCCGATATCGCCGACCTGGAGGCCGACATGATGGAGGCCGGTTTCGTTGTGCAGTTCATTGAGGTCGGGCCGGCGCCGGAGGAAGGTGATGTTGTAAAAACCGTCTGTCAGCGAGACGTCCCCCTCGTTGGAGCGGCCCAGTTCATCGAGCGCGAAATGCCGCGCGTAGAAATCGGCGAGCGTCCCCGGATCGTCGCTGAGAAACGCAAGATAGCGAATCGGACTGGCAGGCATGATCTCCTCCCTTTCTTGCTCCGGCGGGAACAGGCGTTGCGGCCATCGTCGCCCGGCATCCTGGATTACAATTTCAGTATATTCCGCTATCGCCGAGGCGGAAACCATGGGCGGCCCGGCGTCCCATCGGTGCAGGTGTCGGCGGGTGCGCCGATCCGCCGGCCCGCGGCAATTCGCCCTGCGGCGCCCGGGTTAGGAGCGCGCTGTGCCCGGCCCGACATCCGGGTGGGCTTGCCCGAGCCTGCCTTTCGTTCTTGTTGACCCGATTCGGCACCCTGGCTCGTCAACATTCATGGGAAATATTTTACTTGATATCAGCATCTTAGAAGAATTCCATCATCTAATCCTACTGCACTGCAATTTGGTTGTGGAAAACTCCCGTCATTTATGGTTAAAAAAATCTTAACGCCATCAGTAACTTGGGCTATGGCGAGTAAGGTATGAGAACCTACGAAGAGTTGACCGGCGCGCGGGGCAGCCGGGTGTTCTACCGGGCTGAGCGCTTCAGGGCCCGGGATTTGTTCGCGCGCACGCCGCCGCTTGTCGCCTTCGGCGACACCTATTTCCAATTGGACAATCTCTCGATGACCGGCCTTGCGGCGACGCGCAAGGGCGGTGTGTCCTTGACCCGGCATGCCGCCGATGACGTGGCCATCATCTTCGAAGGCGACAACAAGCCGCTGTTCAGCAGCAAGGGGCGGCTCGAGCGGCTGGAACGCGATCCGGCCGCGACCCGGATCGCGCTGAGCTTTACCGGCGCGCCTTTGGACATCCCGGAACTGGTCTGCCGCTACAACGAATCCCTGCTGCGCCGGGACCTCAACGGCGGACTCCATCATGCGGTGGAATCCGTCGCGCCCGACTACCGGAGGCATTGCGTCGACGTGCTCCATCTGTTGCGGCGTTATCGTTCCACCCTGGAGCAATTCGAGAACAACCCCGCGACTGGACCCGATCGCTCGGAATCCCTGTTCGACCTCTGTGAACAGCGCATGCTGCCCGAGTGGCGGCAGCTCTGGCGCGCGGGCAACGAACTGGTTAGGCCCCTGGTCGACGAGCCGGAATTGATGCAGGCGGCCAAGGATTATACCGAGCAGGTGCTGACGCCGGACTTCCTGGCCGGCCCGCTTTGGGACCACAGCTACCGCAAGCCGTTCGGTTATCCGGGCGATTTCCAGTTGATGGGATACGTCTACGACTGGCGGCCCCGGGGCAAGACCGTCTATGAGAAGCTGCTGGACCGTATGGGACTGGAACTGCTGGAGTGCATTGCCACGCGCATGATGATGGTGCAGCAGGAGATCGCCCATCTGGTTGCCGCCGCGGCACCGTCGCGGCGGCCGTTCCGGATCCTCAACCTGGGCTGCGGTTCCGCGCGGGAGATCAGCAACTACCTCGATCAGGCCGAACTCCCGTGTCCTGTGGAGATCACCCTGGTCGATCAGGACGAGCGGGCCCTCAGCCACGCCTATGAACAGTCTTATCCGAAGATCATGAACCGGGGCGACGGATCGTCGCTGCGCTGCCTGCAGATATCGTTCGTGGAATTCCTCAAGTTCGGCCGAATCTTCCAGTCGCTACCGCCTCAGGATTTCATCTACAGCATGGGCCTGATGGACTACTTGACATTGGACCGCGCCAGGTGCCTGGCGACGGCGATCTATGCCAAGCTCGCACCGGGGGCGCGGATGGTGATCGGCAATATCGCCGATGTGCCCGAGGGTTTGTTCTGGCCCAGCGAATTCATCAGCGACTGGAGCATGCGGTTCCGCACGGAAGCAGACCTCCTCGCCATGACCGGGGGCATTTCCGAAACGGCTCCGCGGATCGTTCCCGATCCCACCGGCAAGTTCTACCTGATCTATATCGACAAGCTCGCCGTCGTGGAATGATTGTCCGCCCGCCGGGCCGGAGTCAGCTTCCCACATTGGAAAGATCCTGGTGCCCCTGAGCGCCGGTGGCGGCTTCTCCTGAACCTTCACCCGTATCGTTACCCGCCCCGGGATCAATCTGGTCGCCCCATTCCGCGCGGCGCCAACCCGGCAGCGTCACCGTCACCGTGGTGCCCTCGCCCAGGGTGCTCTCGATTCTTACCTCGCCTCCGTGAAGGCTCATGATGCGCTTCACGAGGGGCAGCCCGAGGCCCAGGCCTTCATGAGATCTCGCGGTAGCGCTTTCGACCTGGATGAAGGGTTCCAGCACCCGCAAGATATTTTCTTCGGCGATGCCTATTCCAGTGTCGGTGACACGGATGGAGCAGCAATCGTTTTCGTCGCTGAAGGCTGTGACGGTGATGGCACCGCCGCTGGCCGTGAATTTGACGGCGTTGCTGAGCAGGTTGATCAGTACCTGATTCATCAGCCGTTGATCGGCTTGGACGTTGAGCTCCTCGGAAATCTTGTAGGACAGGCGAATCCCCTCCTCCGCCGCCTTGTTCCGGAACATGCGCAGGCACCCGTCGATCATTTCGCCGAGGTTGAATTTCTCCTCGATGACTTCCAGCTTGTTGGCCTCGGCGCGCGACAGATCGAGAATGTCGTTGATGATGTGCAGGAGGTGCTGGCCGCTGCGGTAGATGTCTTCCGAATAGGACTTGTAACGGTTTGACCCCAACGGGCCGAACATCTCCATCTTGAGGAACTCGGAAAATCCGATGATGGCGTTGAGCGGCGTGCGCAATTCGTGGCTGACCACGGCAAGGAATTCACTCTTCGCGTGGTTGGCGGCTTCGGACTCGGCGAGCAGCTGCTCGGATCTTCCTTTCTCCTCAATCAGCAGGCGTGTCGAGACATAGTTGAAACGCACGTAAAGGTCCTGGATGTAGCTACCGAAAATGCCCACTCCGGTGGCCGAAATGAGAAAGAAATTGTTGCTGAGCAGCGCCGGCAGGGGAATGGGATTGAGCTTCAGCGCAACGATGTTGTATGCGGCCACCAGACAGATCGAGATCATCGCCGAGATGTGGAACTTCATGCGCGCCAGGGTCGAACCGTAAATGACGACCACCAATAGTCCGGCGTAATACGCCGCGTTCGTGGGCGGCGGTATCACGGCCGTCATGGTGATGATGCCGAGCCCGGCGGTCGACATGCCGATCCCAAGGATCAACTGGGCGTAACGCCAGAATTCCTTCCAAAGGGTGGCGGCCGCCGTCAAAAGCACCACGGGGACCACGATGCCGAAACGGATCGCCCAAACCTGATGCAGCGCACCGTCAAGCGAGAGGTAGTCCAGGACCCCGAACGCGGCGTAGAGCATGGCGCCGAGGCAGAGCGAGAGGCGGATCAGCGGCAGCGCTTTGTGGATGTCATTATAGGCGTAGGCCCGTTCGACCTTTCGGTCGCGGAACCTTAGGGTCAGCCAGGACAGGGCGAAACGGCCGGACTCCTGCTCGTTCTCTCCATCCACGCTGATATTGCCGAGATACAGCGGCATTCGGCCCACACCATTCCCTTTCGGGTCTGGTGCGGCGCCAGACCCGTCGGATATCCAAGCCTCAAAATAGGATTGGAACGATTAAGGGTCTGTTAAGGCTGATCGCACCCCGGACGGGTAGGGAGGCCAAAGAAACAGAGGGAAACCCTCGAAAAATCCAGGCCGTTGCGGCGTTTTTCAGGACCGGGCCGAGCGATCCGCCGGGACGAACCGTGGGTGCCGCCCGATGTCTTGTCGAACGGGGCCGCGAGGCCCGCGCGGTCACTCCCCTGTACGGCACTGGAATGTTAACAAAAATTAAGCATAATTGCCTTGCCGAAACCGGTAGACGCGGCAGACAGTACGCCGTGTGCCACCGTGTTGCCGCCAGCGACCAATGGGAATCAGGTTTCGAAATGTCAGCGACGTTCCCCCTTGAATTCCCGGAAACCGAAAATCGGGAGCAAGGCACACCTCACACCTGGTTGACCAAGGGGGACCGGCTGGAGGTCAGTCGTCCATCGTTGATGCGTGGCCTCGCGTTGCTCGGGACCTATTTCTGCCTGTATTACGCGACCATGATCGGGGCCGTGGCGGACCTGCCGCTGGCGGCCAATTTGGTGCTTGGTTTTTTCAACGGTTACATGATCGGCATGATTTTCATCATCGGCCATGACTGCGGGCATCGCGCCTTCGTCCCGGGCCGCGGCTTGAACTGGTGGCTCGGCAGGCTGGCATTTATCCCCTGTGCCCATTCGATCACGTTATGGGACGTGGGTCATAACAAGACCCATCACGCGCGCACCAATCTCAAGGGTTTCGATTACCCGTGGTCGCCTATGTCGAAAGAGGATTACGACGCCTGCGGCCCGTTCCGTCGGTTCCTGGAACGCGTCTACCGCAGCCCCTTTGGGCCGCTGGTCTATTACTACCCCCAGATTTGGCTCCCGCGGCTTGTGCTACCGGTGGCTCATGATTCGCGCCACGAATGGCGGCGTCACGTGTTCGATTCCGCGTTCGTCATTCTCGGTCTGATCGCGACGATCGCCGGGGTTCTGGTCCTGGGACAGTGGCTGGCGCCCGAGCGGCCGCTTTGGCTGACCTTCGTGGTGGGATGGGTGGTGCCGTTCGCCGTCTGGAACTACCTCATGGCGCTCTCGATTTATCTTCAACACACCCATCCGCGGATACCGTGGTTCGATAACGAAGACGAATGGTCGTTCTATAACGGCAATATCCGTGGGACGACTCATGTGGAATTCCCGAAATTCACCGGACTGATGCGGAATGTCCATGAGCATCCGGCCCATCATGCGCTGCCTTCCATCCCCATCTACAAATTGGAGCAGGCGGAATCCAAGCTATTGGATGCTTTCGGTGAAGATGTCGTCCGCTACAAATGGACGCCGGCGGCATACCTAGCCGTGACCCGAGCCTGCAAACTGTACGATTTCCGCAATCACGTCTGGACGGATTTCCAAGGCCGGCCGACCGGCGCGCGCACCTTGCCGGTGCGACTATCGGCCGCCCGGGCTGGCCGGCCCCTTCGGGTCGCCTCCGCCGAAGATCGAGCCGAAGATCGAGCCGATTGAGGTGTCATCGGATTCGTCCGATCCCATTGCACCGCCCTGCCCGGGCGCGGGCACACTCCAGTCCCTGTCCGGTGTTTCGGCCTGCTCCGAACGGTCGCTTTGATCCGATGCTTCCGCTTTCTTCTCAGGCGCTTGGGACTTAGGCGAAGGCGCAGATGGCGGGTTGACCGCGGCCTTCGGTTGGGGCGTTGAATTGTTTCCGGAAGCGGGTCCCGGATGTTTGGCGGCACGCTTTCCGGTCGGCGATACGGGTGGACCCAGTTGCCGCCAGGGTGCGAAATCGCCCCGCGCATCGACCTTGAACATCAGGAAATCACGTCCTCCGGCACCCATCGAGTCGGTGGCGCCGGCCAGGATCACTCCGTCGTCTTCGGTCGCGAGGCCGCTGGTTGCAAGGTCGAAGCCGTCATGGCCGTAAATCTTGTCCCAAAGGACCGTGCCCTTGCCGTCGATCGCGATCAAGCGGATATCGGTGTTCTTGCGGTTGCCCCTGCCCTGGAACCCCAGGACCAGATAGCCTTTTTGGCGCGCTATGATCGACGCCACCGACAGGAAAGGGGTCCCTGTCTGGCAGGCCGCCTGGCGCACGGCGGCGACGCGGTCCGCATCGGGAACGGGGTCGTTGGCAGCTTTTTGGGCTTCTGCGATCCGCTCTCGCAGTGCCGGAACGGCGCAGATCTCGCGAGCTGCGGCCGGCAGCAGATCGCGATAGGGGATCGTCTTGAGCCATTCCTGACGCCCGTCCGGACGGGTTTTCAACAAAAGCAGGCGCTGGCCCTGGCGGCCGCCTGCGATGATCCCGCCGCCCTTGGTGGGCACCACGGTTGAATACCGGACATCGCTTTTGTCCTGGGATGGGGTCCGGTGGGCCCAGACCAGGCGGCCTTCGGAGGTCACGCGCAACAGGAAGCCCATTCCCGCCCGGGTGTCCCAGGCGGCTTGGGCCCTCGCCTCGCCGACGGCGATGATGTCGCCGTTGGGCATCGCCGCGGCGTCGGCAATGTCGTGCCAGAACCGCGTGGCATTGCCGGAATAGAAGGTCTTGCCGAGCGCCTTGCCGTCCTCGGCGAGCCGGAGCGTATAAGGCAGGCGCGCCGTCGTGCCGTCCTTGGTAACGGTTTCGGCCCCGATCGCGACGATCGTCCCTCCGGTGCTTCTCAGCACAACGGGACCCTCGCCGTCTTTGATGCCGGCATAGGCACTGACCCACGGTTTGCCTGCATGATTGGGAATCGGCACCGCGTTCTTGTCGATCCGGACGGCAACGGCGCGTCCCCGGTAAATACCGCCCAGCAGGAAGCCGCCGCCCGGCAGCGCGGTCGCCGACCGCACGGCGCCGTCCTTGGCGGTACCGAGGATCACCCGATTCCAGGCCATCCGGCCGTCGCGATTCAACGCGATCATGCCGAGGCTCCGGCTTTCCTTGCGCTTGTTCTTCTTGTCTTCGGGCTGGTGGAAGGTGCCGGCTACCAGGATTCCGCCGCCCGCGCGGCGCGCCATGGCCCAGGCGGTGTCGTCTTTCGGCCCGCCGAAGGTGATGGCCTTCGCCTTCCAGAATTCACGGATCTTGTTTGCCCGGTCGAAAGCCGCCGAGGCCGCCGCCCAGCCGTGGCCCGCGCGTTCGCGTTCGGCGCCCCCTTGCCTCGCGGCTTTGAGGGCGCGCTCGGTATTGATGAACAGGGTGATCGCGAGGTTGTAGTTGCGCCCCTTGCGGCCGACGGTGTTGAGGTATTCCACCAGCGAACGATAGGCCGGCTCCCAATCCTTCAACTGGTAATGCGCGTGGCCTTCGAAGAAGATCAGCTCGCCCTTGACGCCCTGGGGCAGCTTTCGCATCTCGGCAATGATGGCAAGCGTCTCTTTGGGCGTCTTGGCGCGGACCGAGGTATTGAGCTTGAGCCGCAATACATCGTAGCGCGCCGTCGGATCGAGATTGTCGGTTTGCGCGACCGACGGGCCTGGGCTTGCCAGCACGAGGCTGGCCGCGAGTGCGACCGCCGCCGGGACCGCGCGGGGGCTCCAAGGGGCCAGCCGTGGCCGGCCGGTCGGGTGCTGTCGGGATGCGCCCTCTTTGGAAGATGCTAGACTGTGGCCGTGGATCATGGCGCAAGAATAATCATCCTTGGATTTGGCGCAAGATGCTGGATGCGCCCGGCGGGCCGGATGTGGGCGGCGCCCCCATGATCGGTGCGACCAATGATCTGCCGCGAATCGGCGGCGCCTACGCCCTGTTGATCGAAACCCGAAGTCCGGCCGCCATCGTGCTTCGCGGTGTCTCCTTTGGGCTCGAACCCGGGGAATACCTTTATTGCGGCAGTGCCCGGGGGCCCGGGGGAATCCGGGCCCGGGTCGGCCGCCATGCGAGAAAGAAAAAGGCGCTGCGTTGGCATATCGACCGCTTGACCGGGATCGGCCGTGTCCGGGGCGTCATCATTGCGCCGGGCGGTACGGAGTGCGCCTTGTTCGCGCGGTTCGCGGCGTTTGAAGGCGCGGTGGTTCCGGCGCCCGGCTTCGGGTCCAGCGATTGCCGGCACTGCCCCTCGCACCTGTTGCGGATCGACGGCCTGATCGCGAACGCCAGAGAGTTGCCCTTGGAACCGTCGGAAAACTTGGTGCTGGGTGCCGGAAACAGCCGGGCGGCTACCTAGGTTCCCTTCGCGGTTGCCTCTGCTTTCTCCGCGTGTCGGCCCATCCGGGCAACCAGGTCGTCGAGCTCTTGCAGAAACTTCTCAATTGCCGGGTTGGGCGATTGGATGGACGCGCCGAGGCATAGCCTCATGCAGGCGAGATGGACCTTGGCGGCATCGGGGAAATGTGCCTCATCTCCGGTCTTGAGGGCGGCGTCAAGGGAGCGGGCAACCAGGCCGATGATGGGCCAGCCGCAGGTCCCGGCCTGGCCCTTCAGGTCATGGGCCGCGACATGCAGAGCGTCCCAGTTTTCCGCCGCCGCAAGCGCGGCCATCTCGGTGAATGTCGCTTCCAAGTGTTTCGGGTAATCGGCGAACACGGATTCCAGCATGGCGTCGGCCCGGGCAATCGCTTGGTCGCGTGTCATCGGGGGCATGGCGGTCCTCAGGAGGAAAGAAGGCTGTCGATGTCGTTTTGCCGAAGGCCCTTATTCATTCGCCGCTCTATCCCGTCATATTTCACGTTGCCCCGGCGCCTGCGGCAGGGACCCGTGTAGCCCGGCGTGATGATGAAGGGCCGCGGTTTGAAGATCGCGGCTTCCAGCTTGTCGAAGAGCGACTTGGGGGACAGCGGCTTGGTTAGAACCTCTGATACACCGGCATCGCGTCCCTCCTCCACCCGGTCCCGATCGGTATGCCCGGTGCACAGGATGAGCGGGATATCGGGCTTGGGGCTCTGGGGGCTCGTCCGGACCATCAGGACAAACTCGATTCCACTCATCCCCGGCATCAGCCAATCGACAATCAGGCAGTCGACGCGGGACAGGCGAATCTTTTGAAAGGCGTCTTTCGCGTTGTTGGCATGAAAGATTGTGCCGACATCGAACGCGCGGAGCATATGCCCGATCAACTGACGCATGTACTGGTCGTCGTCAACCACCAGAACCGCAACTTCTCCGAAATCCACGGCTTCTTCAGGCACGTCTACTCCTCCCGACCGGCGATGCATCCGGAGGCATTCGGGGCCTGGCCACCGGGATTAAAATAAATGTTATTACCTAGATATATAAGAGTAATTACCCATCGGTTAACCGGCGCTGTTCCCAAAGCCGGCGGGGCTGTGCTATCGCTCTCCGACCGCTTGGTATTTCAAGGAATCGGCCCGTGGGGAAGACCACCATCGAGGTTTATTCGGACCCCGTTTGTCCGTGGTGCATGATCGGCAAACGCCGCCTCGATCGCGCGTTGGAGTCGATCGGAACGGGGTCGCACGGTCCGGAGGTTCTGGTGCGCTGGCGGGTGTTTCAGCTGAACCCGTCGATGCCGTCCGATGGGATGGACCGGGCCGCTTACCTGGCGGCAAAGTTCGGGGGCGCCGCCCGGGCGGGGGAGATCTACCGTGCCATCCGAAATGAGGGGGCTGGCGAAGGCATCCGTTTCGCCTTCGAGCGAATCAAGCGAACCCCTAATACCCTGAAGGCGCACGCCCTGATTGGGGCGGCCACCGCAAGCGGACTTGACCACGCCATGGTCGAGCGGCTGTTTCGCGCCTATTTCCTTGAAGGACTCGATATCGGCAGGGCCTCGGTTCTGCGTTCCCTGGCCGAAGAAGTGGGCCTTTCGGGTGCCGAAATCGACGCCTGCCTTGGCGATCATACGGACCACGGCCAGTTGACTGCGGAAGACGCGCGCGCGCGCGCCGGCGGCATTTCAGGGGTCCCCTTCTTTCTGATCGATGGCCGCTATTCCCTGGCCGGAGCCGTACCCTCCGAGGTCCTGATCCGCGCCTTGCAGCTCGCGGGTCAGGCGGTTTCCTGAGGCACGCCGGCACCTTCGCGCCCGGCGATGCGGGCCAATGCGTCGAGCTCGCGTCCCAGGCCGCGAATCTGATCCGCGGGCGTCGGCCAGTCCGCCTTGATGACCAGGGTGTGGTCGGGACGCAGTCGCATGGTGCCCGCCTGTGCGGCAAGGACGGCGATCAGCCCCTCAGGATTGGCAAAGTTCTCGCCCCGGAACGTCAGCAGGCAGCCTCGCCGGCCGGCGTCCGCTTTTTCGACTCCGGCTGCCCGGCAGCTTTGCTTCAGGGTAAGGACGGCGAGAAGGTTGTCCACTTCCATGGGCAGGGGCCCGAAACGGTCGATCAGTTCGGCGGCGAAAGCCTCGATCGCGTCGCCGTCGGTCAGCCCCGCGAGGCGCCGGTAGAGGCCCAGCCGAAGACCCAGATCGGCGACATAGGTTTCCGGGATCAGGACGGGGATGTCGAGATTGACCTGGGGCGACCATTCGGTTTCCGCCGGGGCGGCGCCGCGCAGTTCGGCGACGGTTTCCTCCAGCATGTGCTGGTAAAGCTCGATCCCGACCTCGCGGATATGGCCCGACTGTTCCTCTCCGAGCAGGTTGCCTGCGCCGCGAAGATCGAGATCGTGGCTCGCCAGGGTGAAGCCGGCTCCCAGGCTGTCTAGGGTCTGCATGACTTCGAGCCGCTTGAGGGCGGCCGCCGTCGGCACGCGCCTGGGCGGCAGCGTCAAGTAGGCATAGGCCCGCACGCGAGAGCGCCCCACCCGGCCGCGCAGTTGATAGAGCTGGCCCAGGCCGAACATGTCGGCGCGATGGATGATGATGGTGTTGACGTTGGGCAGGTCGAGGCCCGATTCGATGATGTTGGTGGATATCATGATATCGAACGCGCCTTCCAGGAAGGCGGCCATGGTGCTCTCGATCTCCGAGGCTTGCATCTGGCCGTGGACCGCGCGCACCCGGGCATCCGGCATGATCTCCGCGATCTGAGCCGTGACCGTCGCGATATCGCTGATGCGGGGGCAGACGTAGAAGCACTGGCCGCCCCGGTGAATCTCGCGCTTGATCGCTTCCCGGGTCACAAGCGGATCGTAAGGCAGGACGAACGTGCGCACCGCCAGCCGGTCGAGCGGGGGACTGGCAATGATGCTCATGTCCTTGACGCCGGTCAGTGCCAATTGAAGCGTCCTTGGGATCGGCGTTGCCGTCAGGGTGAGGACGTGGATATCGGCACGGAGCTGCTTCAGGCGCTCCTTATGGGCGACGCCGAAATGCTGTTCCTCGTCGACAACGAGGAGACCGAGGTTGGCGAAATCGATGCTCTTTGCCAGCAGGGCGTGGGTGCCGATGACGATGTCGACGCTCCCATCCTTGATCCGTTCCTTGACCCGCGCGGCGTCCGCAGGCGTTACCAGGCGCGATAACTGGGCGACTTCCGCGCCGGTTCCTTCGAACCGGGTGGAGAACACTTCGAAATGCTGGCGGGCCAGAAGGGTCGTGGGCACCACCACGGCGACCTGGGTGCCCGAAATGACGGCGGCGAAGGCCGCCCGCAGTGCGACCTCGGTCTTGCCGAACCCGACATCGCCGCAGATCAGCCGGTCCATGGGCCTGTCGCGGGCCATGTCGGCGAGGGTGTCGGCGATGGCGTTCTGCTGGTCTTCGGTCTCGCTGTACGGGAAACGGGCGCAGAACTCTTCGAACTCGCGGCCGCCCGGGCTCATCGGCTTGGCCGGGGCCAAGGTCCGTGCCGCAGCGATCTTGAGAAGCTCGGCGGCCATTTCCCGGATGCGATTCTTGAGCCGCGATTTGCGTGACTGCCATGCCGCACCGCCCAACCGGTCGAGTGCTACCGTTCCATGGTCTTCGCCGTAACGGCTCAAGACGTCGATGTTCTCTACCGGGACATAGAGCTTGTCGCCGCCGGCATAGATCAGGCGCAGGCAGTCGTGGGCGGCGGTTCGTGCGCCGCCTTCCCCCGGTAGTTCCAGGGTCTCGAGCCCTTCGTAGCGGCCGATGCCGTGATCGGCATGGACCACAAGGTCGCCCGCCTCCAGTGCGGAAAGCTCGGCCGCGAAGGCCTCTTTTGCACGATCCCGCCGCCGCGGCCGGGCGAGTTTGCGTCCGAGGATGTCGGGTTCGGTGATGACCGTGAGGCCGGGTGCGGTGACGCCTTGCTCCAGATCGAGCTCGATGATCGCAGGCACGGCGGGGGCCAGCGCTTCCAGCTCGGACCAGTCGGCGCAAAGGGCAAGGTCGCGCACCCCGTGCTCGATCAGGAGACGGCGGATGCGGCTCAGGCTGCCGGGACTGGAACAGGCGAACACTACCCGGGCGCCGGTATCCCGCCGCGCCCGGGCGAGGCCGGCGGCGAGATCGAACGGATTCTCCTGCGTGGCCCGGGCCTGGGCCGCGAGGCTCGAGATCAGCCGCCCGCCGGCGTCGATCACTTTGCCACCGTCCGCCGGCCTGGCGAAGGCATCGAAGCGCAGCGCTCCACGTCCGCCGATCGCCTCCTCCCATGCGCCGGCCATCAGGTAGAGGGCATCAGGCGGCAGCGGGTTATAGACATCGCCACCGGCCGTGCCGGCGCTGCCCTCGAGTTCCTTTCGCGCGGCGTAGTAGTCCGCTATCTGCTCCTGGCGGGAAACCACAGCTTCCGACGTGCCGGCCGCGAAACTCACGGGCGTCGCCGGCAGGTAATCGAACAGTGTGGCCATTTCCTCCTGGAACAGGGGCAGCCAATGCTCCATTCCCGCCATGCGCCGGCCTTCGGAAACCGATTCGTAGAGCAGGTCACCGTCTTGCGCGGCGCCGAACAGCGCCCGGTAGCCGGTTCTGAAGCGGTCGATGCATGGCTTGGTCAGCAAGACCTCGCTGACCGGCTTGAGTGTAACCTCGTCGATCTCCTGCCCCGCCAGAGTCATCTGATTGATCGGGTCGAAGGCGTCGATGCGTTCGACCGTATCGCCAAAAAGATCCAGGCGCACCGGGGCATCCGCACCGGCGGGAAAAACATCGACGATGCCGCCGCGAACGGCAAACTCGCCCGGTTCCATCACGGTCTCGCTTCGGCTGTAGCCGAAGCGGTCCGCCGCGGCCCGGAACGAATCGAGGTCGAGCGGCCCCCCGCGGGTGATCCCGAAGGCCGCTCGGGCGAAACTATCGGGTGCTGCGACCTTCTGCAGCGCGGCATTGACCGTGGTCAGAACGGCGAACGGCGCGGCGGGCCCCGCCTCGGGGTCCCGCAGGCGGCGGGCGAGGCGCCAGAGGGTGTCGATCCGCCGGGCCGAGATCATGCCGTTGGGACCCACCCGGTCGTAGGGCAGGCAATCCCAAGCGGGGTATAGCAGGAGCTCGATCCCAGGGACCAAGAAGCGCAGCGCCGCGGCCATGCCGGCCAGTGCCCGGTCGTCGACGGCGATGTGGATCAGTTGGTTCAGCCGGCCCGCACGAAAGCGTTCGCCCAGCCACAAGGCATCGAGGGCGCCGGGCGCGGCAGCGATCACCGTTTCCGTATTGGCGTCGAATTTTTTTATTTTAAAATCAGTCATTTATAAGTTATTCTTAAAGTTCTTAAGAAGGTGAAAAATGGGGCTGTCCAGGACCCCCGGGACGTCCATGCGACCGCTGATCCAGTCCATCAGATCGGCATCGGTCTGCCCGATCAGGGCTTCGAACTGGTCGAGCTCCTCAGGGCTCATGGCGCCGAGGTGCAGGGCGGCGAATCCGCCCAACACCAAGTCACCCTCCTGGGTCCCCCGGTGGCGGGCCTGATAGAGAAGGCGTTTCCGCCGGATCGCCGGATCATCCATGAACTTCCGTCCCGTACGCGCACGACAAACCCCGCTCCCGGTCGGTGACAGGGGGCGATGGTGTGCGTAGGATATAAGCCCTCCAACCGCTCCTGTCAGCCATCCTTGTCGGAAACGGCGGTCCATGCGCCCGGAAATTCTCTACCCCCTGTTCAAACCATTGACGACGCTGCCCGGCATCGGTAGCCGCAACGCCAAGTTGGTCGAGCGGATCACCGGCGGTGAACATGTCGTGGATCTGCTTTGGCACCTTCCGAGCGGCCTGATCGACCGCAGCTTCCAGCCCAAGGTCAAGGACGCGCCGGCGGGCCGCATCGCCACCCTGAGTATCAAGGTGGACCGCCACGTTCCCGGTGCCAACCGGCGGCTTCCTTACAAGGTTGTCTGTTCCGACGATACCGGCACGGCGGAGCTTGTGTTTTTCCATGCCCGGCCCGATTGGTTGGAAAAGGCCCTGCCGGTAGGCGAAGAACGGGTGGTCTCCGGCAAGGTGGAACACTACCGGGGCGTGGTCCAGATCACCCATCCCGACCACATCGGCCCGCCCGAAGACCGCCTCACGCTGGCCGGCATCGAACCGGTCTACCCCCTGACCCAGGGTCTTTCCCCCAAAACCCTGAACCGCGCCATGGCCGCGGCGCTCGACACGCTTCCCGATCTCGCGGAATGGCTGGATACCGCGCTCGCCACCCGGGAGGGCTGGTCCGCCTGGCGACCGGCGTTGCGCGCTGTCCATCGGCCGAATTCGCAACGTGATCTCGACCCGCTGGCCGCGCCCCGCCGCCGCCTTGCCTATGACGAGTTACTGGCCAACCAATTGGCGATGGCCCTGGTGCGGGCGCATATGCGCCGCCAGGGCGGCCGCGCGACGGCATCGGACGGGGCATTGCGGGGCCGGGCCGAATCCGCCCTGCCCTTCTCCCTCACCGGCGGCCAGCGGCAGGCGCTTGCGGAAATCCTCGGGGACATGTCCTCGGATCGGCGCATGTTGCGGCTCCTGCAAGGCGATGTCGGCAGCGGTAAGACGGTCGTGGCGGCGCTCGCCATGTTGGAGGCGATCGGTGCCGGCCGCCAGGCCGCCCTGATGGCGCCGACGGAGATTCTTGCCCGGCAGCACCTCGCCGCGATGACGCCGGTGTTCGAGGCGGCGGGTGCCAAAGTCGCCCTGCTGACGGGCCGCAATAAAGGCGCGCCGCGCCGGCGCTTGCTGGAAGACCTCGCCGCGGGGCGGATCGAAGCCGTGGTCGGCACCCATGCCCTGATCCAGGACGACGTGGTTTTCGCCGACCTTGCCCTGGTGGTGGTGGACGAACAGCACCGCTTCGGTGTCGCGCAGCGCTTGCAGCTTGCGGCCAAGGGCAGAGGCACCGATGTGCTGGTGATGACGGCAACGCCGATTCCTCGGACGCTGACCCTGATGGCCTATGGCGACCTCGATATCTCGCGGCTGACGGAAAAGCCCGCCGGGCGCAAGCCGATCGACACGCGGACCCTGCCCCTGAGCCGGCTGGAGGAAGTGCTCGACGGCATCGGCCGGGCCATCGGGCGCGGTTCCGATGGGGGGCGCCGGGTCTTCTGGGTGTGTCCCCTGGTGGCGGAATCGGAAGCGCTCGATCTTGCCGCGGCCGAGGAACGCTTTGCCGCGCTGGAACGCCGTTTTCCAGGCAGGGTCGGGCTGGTGCATGGCCGCTTGAAAGGGCCGGAGAAGGATGCGGCCATGGCCGCTTTCGCCGCTGGTCATACCGCCATCCTGGTCGCGACCACGGTGATCGAGGTGGGGGTCGACATTCCCGAAGCGACGGTCATGGTGATCGAGCATGCCGAGCGTTTCGGCCTGGCTCAGCTTCATCAGTTGCGCGGGCGGATCGGGCGCGGCGCCGAGGCTTCGACCTGCCTGCTGCTCTACGGCGGCGGACTGACCGCGACGGCGCGCGAGCGTCTCAAGATCCTGCGCGAGACCGAGGATGGTTTCCGGATCGCCGAGGAAGACCTCCGCCTGAGAGGCGCGGGCGAGATTTTGGGCACGCGGCAGTCGGGTTTGCCGGCGTTTCGCATCGCCGATATCGCGGCCCATGGCGATCTCATGGAGATGGCGCGTGACGATGCCGCACTGATCATGGAAAAGGACGGCGGCCTCGCCTCGGCGCGCGGCGAGGCACTCAGGGTGCTGCTCTACCTGTTCGAACGCGACGCGGCAGTCGCCTACGCCCGGTCGGGCTGATCGTCGCCGGTGTCGGCCGCTACCGCCGGCCGGCCCTTGTAGCGTTCGCGCAGGACATCGAGGTCCTCGAAGGTCTTGGCGGAAACGACGGGGCTGCTGCGCAGCGTCTCGGGCCGCCGGTCGGTGGGCGTGACGATGCCGCCCGACATCACCATCTTGATGCCCTCCTCCACCGTCATGTCGAGCACGACGACATCCTCATGGGGCACGAAGAGCAGGAAGCCCGAGGTCGGGTTCGGCGTCGTCGGCAGGAAGATGTTTAGGACTTTTTCCTGAGTCAGGTTCTGGACTTCACCTAGGGTTTCGCCCGTCAGGAAGCCCAAGGCCCAAATTCCGCGGCGGGGATATTCAACCAACACCACTTGGCGGAAAGCGTCGGACTGGTGGCTCAAGACGGTTTCGAACACCTGTTTGATGGTCGCGTGGATGCCGCGGACGATCGGCATGCGGTCCAACATGCGTTCGGACATGCGCAGGAAGCTGCGGCCCAGCAGATTGGTGGTCAACGCGCCGATCAACACCAAGCCGAGCAGCACAATGACAAGCCCGAGGCCGGGAATGGTGAAGGGCAGATAGGTTTCGGGATGATAGATATCGGGCACCAGCGGCATCACCCGATCGTCGATCCAGGTCACGAAGGCCCAGGACAACCAGATCGTCAGGCCGATCGGCGCGGTGACGAGGATGCCTGCGATCAGGTAATTGCGAATGCGATGGAGAATGAGCGCGCTCAGCGCGGAGCGGAGACCGCGCCCGGCGGGGGCCTCGCCCTTTGGCTTATTCGTCGGGGAATCGTTCATGACCGTGGGCCGCGTCGCTTCATGTCAGGTCTTTTGCCGCTTGCTTTAGACGCGCGCGTTCTTCCGCATGCGTCCGGGAGTCAGGCCTTGGGCCCGGGTTCGGGCCGCTGCATCACGCTTGACCCCTAGTTGAGGTCGTACCGGCGGAAGTACTCGCCGTTGGAGAACTCCTCGAAGATCCCGATATCGGGGTGATCGATCGGTTCGCCCGAATTGTCACGCTCGAGGTTGCGTTCCGCCACGTAAGTCCAATGGTCGGCGCCGTGGACCAGAATGTGATACCAGGGCGCGTCCTTGGGCGGGCGGCTTCTGGCCATCTCCCGGTACCATTCCGGCGACCCCTGGTAGTCGGGATCGACATCGACGATGACGCCGCGATAGTCGAACAGTTTGTGGTGGATCGGCTGGCCGACATGAAAACGGGCATATGACTTCTTCATGTGAGGACACTCCGGCGGGACCAGCTAGGCAACTCAGCACCTTCTACCAACTACGGAACAACGGGACAAAACTACCTAAATTTCACGTGGCGCAAGCTACCATCCAAGCGCACCCAGGTAAAATGTTTTGGCGTCGGTTGGTTAATCGAAACCGGCCCTCGCCGGTGTGGCGGCGTTAACGGATCGTTTACCCAGCCCCTCCTACGTTCCTATTCGGAGGGATGTGGGATGCCGATGATTGCCTTGGGGCGCCTCTGCGCCGTTGCGATCCTGCCGCTTCTGGCACTTGGTGGCTGCTTGCTGGTCAGGGAGACGCCGACCCAGGTGGGCAAGACCGAGCAGGTCGATGAGCAGGGTCGCAAAGTCACCGTTTACCGGGTCTGCGAGCAGAAGCGCCTGCCGCTGTCCATGGCCTCGCGCACCCGCTGCCATACCGAGAAAATTACCCAGACCTTCTGCTACCGTTCGATCGGCAAGATCGATTGCTATGACAAGCCGATCCCTGGCCGAGTCCCGGTGGAGACCGGCCAGTGAGCCGGGCGGCGGCGACTGTGCCGATCCTGCGGCCACGCCACCGGCCCGGTAGCCGCGTCAGGCCGAGGGCCGCCCGCCCGCTGCCCATGGCGACGGCGCCCATTGCGCAGCTGCGGACGGCAGGGCAACCCGTTGAAGCGCCATCCCCGGAGCCCGGGGAGGCGCCAAAATCGCCTCGAATATGGGTTGCCCAGTATCTTTATCCCGGACCCGGCGGCGAAGGCCGTTTAGCGGTTCGGAAGATCCGCGCCAAGGACCGTGAAAGCGCCGAAGCGGTGGCCCTCAGGGCCGCTCCCTGGGAAGAGTTTGTCCTAACATTGGTGCCGGAGTCCGACGATCAGTTTCTCGGCCAGGTCCGACACCGCGCGCTGGCGGCGAAAGCGCGGCGTTCGTAGAACGGCCCGGGCCACTCGTGCCTCCCATTAACCGCTCCTTTAAGGCTTGGGCCTAGTGTGCCGCGGATGGAACAGGACAGCATCCAGTTGAGCGATCAAGAGGCCGCGGACGCCCCGCCGGGGGGCAACGTCTGCGCACCGGCCCGCTATGTCCTAATCGGCCTCGGCTGGTTCAATGTGGCGCTGGGCATCCTGGGCCTGTTTGTGCCTCTCATGCCGACTACGGTGTTCTTGTTGATTGCCCTTTGGCTGTTCTCCAAAAGCTCGGTCCGGTTCCACCGCTGGCTTTACGATCACCCGCGCCTCGGCGGCCCGCTGAGGGCCTGGCATGTTCACCGAGCGATCCCGCTGTCGGCGAAGCGCGCCGCCATCGGGATGATGAGCCTGAGTTGGATGGGCGTCGTGCTGTTCGTCGCGGACGGGTGGCTGGTGCCCTGCGCGCTGGCCCTGGTGCTCGTGCCGATCGGCGGTTACATCCTGCGCCGCCCGAGCTTGCCTGCCTGATTCAGATTTTTCCCCCCTTTTGATCCGTCATATTGAAGCGTGTCGCGCCCGCGTGGTATGCAAACAGGTGCGTCTCCGGCGTCGGCCCTGCTAGTGCCGCTACGTGTCGGGACCCGGGGCATGGCGAAGCCAACTCACTCGCCCCCGTGTCGCAGTCAGGGATCTCCGAATGCAGATCAACACCAGAGCGGGATGGATCTTATGTGTCGTCGGAGGTCTCGGCTTCGTAGGGTTTCTGGCGCTGGAGCTGGCGGTCGAAGACGGACCGCTGACCATTGCCAAGGTCACGCTCGAGGCGTTTGAATTGTTGCTGATCGTCGGTACCGCCGCAGTGACGGCGCTGCTGTTCTCCCAATTCCGGGCCCACCGCGAGGAGCAGGCCGCTTTGGTGGATGAGTTGGAGCGGGCGCGCTCCCAAGGTCAGGCTTGGCGGGAAAAGGCGCAGAAGCACATTGCCGGTTTGAGCGCTGCGATCCAGGAACAGTTCGAACAATGGGGGCTGTCTCCCGCGGAAAGCGAAGTCGCGATGCTGATGCTGAAGGGCTATTCCCACAAGGAAATTGCCCGCCTGCGCAACGCCGGGGAACAGACGGTGCGCCAGCAAGCCCGCGTGGTCTACGCCAAGGCAGATGTGACCTCACGTCATGCCTTTTGCGCCTTCTTTCTTGAGGATTTGTTGCTGCCGGCGGAGGAAGAAGAGAGCGATTCCTCTCTGATCCATGCGTCGCGATAGGCCAGCGGTCTATTGCCGCGCGACACTTCTACTGGTTTGCCAAGGGATATCTGTTAAGCTTCCTCGACTTCGATCGGTTGAAGGAGGCGACTATGAACGTCGAATCCGTTCTCAATGCCAAGGGCAGCAGCGTCGTCACCGCACGGCCCAATATGCCGGTTGCAGAGATCGCTAAACTCCTGGCCGACGCCGGCATCGGCGCGGTGGTGATCAGCGCGGACAATGCCCGGGTCCAGGGGATACTTTCCGAACGCGACATCGTCCGGGCCATCGCTGAGCAAGGCGATGGCGCCCTTGCGCTGGCCGCTTCGGACTTGATGACACGGGATGTCGTGACTTGCGGGCCGGCTGATCACGTTGCCGACCTGATGGGGATCATGACCGAAAAACGGATCCGCCATCTGCCCGTGGTTTGCGAGGGCACCTTGTCCGGGATCATCTCCATCGGCGATGTGGTCCGTTGCCGGGTCCAGGAAATCGAATCCGAGGCCGAGGCGCTCCGGAACTACGTAACCCAAGGCTGAGCAGCCCACCCCGGCGGGGGATCCAGGGTGGACCCGAGGTTTTGTTCCCGGGGCCGGCTCGTGGTACGATTTAGACCAATTCTCCATCGACGAAAGGCTTGTCCGATGACGTACAGGTCGATCTTAACGGCGGGTTGCTTGGCTCTAGGCTTTGGGTTTCCGGCGGCACTGTCTACCATCCTTCTGGCAAGTGACGGGCGCGAGTCTTTAGAGGGTTTACCCACGCTCGATTCGGGGCAAATGGGCGAGTTTCGCAGCAAGCGGTTCAAACCGAAATGGGATGGCGCCTACATCGCCGAGCCCAAACCTTCGAAGGTCGGCAAGACGGCGCTTCCCAGATTTGGCGGGGACACGGCCCGGCCGTTCGACGGTAGCGGAAGTATCTCCGGCCCACTTCCGTTTTCCGGGTTGCGCGCCCCCCCAACCGATACCCGCTAGGCGCGAGCTGGCGTCGCGGCGCGGGCCCGTAGCCAAGGGCTCCCGGGCTGCTTCGATCGTAAGGGCAAAGGGCATCTCACCCGTTGGCAGGGCGCCATGAGTGACGTCGATACAGGCACACGCACCAAAGTGAAGGTGAAGACCGAGCGTCCGCGCCTGCACAAGGTAATCCTGCTCAACGACGATTACACCCCCCGGGAATTCGTCGTTTTGGTCCTGAAAGCGGTGTTCCGCATGAGCGAGGATCAGGCGCTCCGGGTGATGATGACGGCGCATCGGCGGGGTGCCTGTGTGGTGGCGGTTTATACGAAGGACGTTGCGGAAAGCAAGGCCACGGAAGCGACCGAACTGGGGCGGACCAAGGGCTATCCGCTCATGTTCACGACCGAACCGGAAGAATGAACCCGGTCCCGTGTCAGTCCGAATCCGAGGCAGGGTGCTCGGCTCGGCCCTCCGCCGCCGGCGCCAGATCCTGCCAGCCGTACGCCAGTTGCCGTACCTTGGAGCCCCACAGGCGTTCCCGGCGGTGGGCAACGAGCCGGCCACCGTGGGCTTCGTAAAAGAACCGCGCCGGGTTTTCGCTGAGCACCCATACCAGGGCGGAGTCCCAACGGTCGTGGACCAAGGTGGTGAACAGCGCCTGAAGCAGAGTGCCGCCGACGCCTTCGTTGCGGCGGTCGAGATCTACGTAGAGGGTATAAATTTCGCCCCCGAAGGGAAGGTCGGAATCCCGAGCCGGGCCGCAGCTTCCGAATCCGAGGATCTCCCGCGCACTTTCGACAACCAGGACGCGCTCCGCAAGCCGGGGCCGGGAGATGGTTCGGCGCCATTCGACGGCCTGTCGCCGCTCGGACATGCGGACCAGCACATCATCCGGAATCAGTCCGGCATAAGTATCGCGCCAGCAATCCACATAAATCCTGGCAATTTCTTCTGCGTCGTCTGCTTGGGCACCTCTGATAATCATCAGCCTTACTCACGCTTCGATCTCGTCAGCCGCCGCCGCCGGCGGCAGCCGTCATTCCTTCATTGCGCTGCGGCCCGATTGGCCTCGATCAACGACCAGAGATAGGTTTCACGCCGCTGGAGATTGCTTTCGTATTCCTGTGCGAAGTTTGGTGCCGTCGAATTGATGACATAGCCGTTCTGCATCAGCGCGTCCGACCAGGCTCGAACCAGCGGAAAGCCGTCCAGCAGTCCCGTCCGCAAGACCGCCTCGGCGATCCCGAAACGTTGCAGGAACGGGGCGTAGCCCGCGTCCACCAGGCTGAGCGTATCGCCGTTGAAATAGGGCCCGTCGTTGCCGCGCTCCTTGGCGAGCGCTTCCTCGAGCAGGCTCAACGCCCGCGATGCCGCCGCGCGTCCTTCTTCCGCTTCTTCCTTGCTCTTGGCGTAGATCACCTTGCCGAGGGCGCTCGAAAACCCAGGGACGAAATCGGTCCAGGCGCGATTGCGCGCCCGCTTGATGGGGTCTTCGGGATGCAAACGCGGCGGCACCGTTTCGTCCAGGTATTCGGCGATCGCGTTGGATTCGAACAACACCTCGTCGTCCACCTTGAGGACCGGGACCTTGCCGTGCGGCGAAATCTCCAGCAGCCAGTCGGGCTTGTCCCGGAGGTCCACGTAAGTCACCTCGAACGGAACTTCCTTGGCCCGCATCGCAATGACCGCACGCTGCACCCATGGGCAGGTATAGGACCCGATCAGGTGGTAGCTCTTGGCCATGTCCGCCTCCCGTGCCGAATCACGCTGTTCAGGTCATGAGCTTACGATGCCCAAAAGCCGCCGTCAAAGCGCAACGTCGACTGCCGGCGCGGTGCGTCCCCGGCCCCGGCCGCCAAGCGGCGTCATCCCTCTTCCCTTCTGGGACGGCTGCGCTACCATGGGGCGCGAACCGACCGGGGGGCCTCATGGGAAGCGAATTGATCAACGGTCTCGACTGGTGGGCCATCATCATCGGCACGGTGTTGTCCTTCCTGCTTGGCTGGCTCTGGTATTCGCCGAAGTTGTTCGGCACGAAATGGGCCGAAGGGGTGGGCCTGTCCCTGGAAGATTGCGCAGAAATGCCCGTCGCGGCCATGGTGGGCCAGCTTGCGGGCACCTTCCTTCTGGCGTGGCTGGTGGGGATCATGGCGATTGCCGGGGCCTATGTGACCCTTGCGCTCATCGTCGTGACGATCGTCGTGCTGATGGCCGCGGGTGGCCTATTCGCCAAGAAAAGCGCCTATGCCATCGCCACGGAGACCGGTTTCGTCCTCGTCATGGCGGTGGTCATGGTGGTGGTCCAGACGGTTCTCTAGGGCACAGCCCCTTCCTCTGGGTGTTCGATATTGGTGATTTGCGGGAACTTGCGCATCCAGACGACGACGATCAGGATCGCCGCGGCACCTCCCAGGAACACGGAGCCCACGGCCCCGAACCACGCGGCCGTGACGCCGGATTCGAATTGCCCCAACTGGCTGCCGACCGTGACCGTCAGGTTGCTGACGGCGGCCACGCGACCGCGCATGGCATCCGGCGTGCGGAGTTGGATGATGGTCTGGCGCAAGACCTGGCCCATCATGTCCCCGGCGCCCACGGCCAGCATGCAGGCGACCGACAGGATCATGTTCTCGGAAAAGCCGAAGATGATGGTGGCGATCCCGTAAATCGCGACCCCCCCGAACAGCCAGCGCCCGGCCCGGGTCTTGACGGGGAAACGGGCGAGAGCCACACCCATCACCAGGGCGCCGACCGCGGGTGCCGCCCGCAGGATGCCGAGGCCGATCGGGCCGACGTTCAGGATGTCCTTGCAGAAAATGGGCAACAGGGCGGCCACCCCGCCGAAGAAGGTGGCCAGCAGGTCGAGCGACATGAGACCTAGGATTACCGGTGTCTTGAAGATGAACTGGAGCCCGGAGAAAACCGTGTTCCAGGTGCGGCCCCGGGGATTGGGGTCGCCGTATTCCGGTTCCGGCAGGATATAGCTTGCCACCGCCGCGATGATGGTGAAGGCGAGGCAGACACCGTAATCGATCGAAGCGCTGACGACGTAGAGCAGGCCGCCCAGCGCCGGACCCATCAGGGCCGATATCTTTTGCGCCGAGGTTGCCAAGCTGATCGCCTGAGCCACCAGTTCGCGGGGCACCATGCTGGGCAGCAGCGCCTGCTGGGCCGGGCTCTCGAAGGTTCGGGCGATGGCCAGGATCAGCAACAGAACGTAGAACGCCCAGATCGGCGGTTCCGCAATGTTGCTGAGGAATATAAAGCCCACCGGCACCACCAGCTGGCAGGTGAAGCTGATCCGCAGGATCCAGCGACGGTCGAAACGGTCCGCCACCTGGCCCGCGGACAGGGTGAGCGCCAGCGGCGGCAAGAACTGGATCAGGCCGATCAGCCCGAGCTGCAGGGCGCTGTTGGTCAGTTCGTAGATCTGCCAGGAAACGATCACACCGATCATTTGGCTCGCCGTGTTGGAGGTGAGCCGCATGGTGAACAGCAGGCGGAAGGTTCCGTCGCGAAACAGGGCGCGAACAGTATCTTTTTTCTCGGATTCGGGGCTCATGGGCGGGGCGGCAGGCTGGCGGATGGCTGGCGGAATTGCCGAAGAGGTATCCAGACTTACCGGCTTTCGACCGTCTGTCACCAAAAAAACTCTCACAGCGCCGGTTTGCCGCGCCGCTTTGGCCTCCCTAGAATGGCAGGCGATGAGTCTCGAACGCCTGATGTGGATTTTCGCGGGCCTTTTCGTCTTCTTCGGCCTCCTGTTGGGCGTCAGCGACGAAACGGCAACCCGCAACCTGTGGGGTGGCTTGAGCGCGGGCTCCCTTGGGTGCTTCGCCCTCTCGATGGCGGCCGACGGCGTCCATCAGGGACGGATCAGGATCGGTTTCGACGTGATCGAGCGCGCGGCGCAGCCTCGCCTGTTCGCTGCGGCCGTCGGCGTGGTGGTCGCGGCCGGTCTCGGGACATTGTCGGCGGCGGTTTGGGTCGCATTCCTCAAACCGGTCTTGGCGGTTGCGGTGGCGCACGAGACAATTATTACAAACGCCTACACATGAACGATTTTTGAGTGTCTAATGTCAAAATGGTTGTCAATGATAGGGACGGCGGCCATGGTCAAAAGGATCATAACGGTCATCACGTTGACGCTGGCTTTCGCCCTGCCGGCGGCGGCACAAGATTTCGAACAGGGGTTGGCCGCGCAAAAGCGCGGCGATTACGCTGCCGCGCTTAGGATGTGGCGGCCATTGGCGGAGCGCGGCCACGCCGCGGCCCAGAACGGCGTCGGATTGCTGTACGATAATGGCCAAGGTGTCACCCAGGATCATGACCGAGCACTGGTTTGGTACCGCAAGGCGGCCCGCCAGGGTCATGCGGATGCCCAATATAATCTCGGTCTGATGTATGCCAATGGGCTGGCGGTCGGCCAGGACTACTACGCGGCTATGACCTGGTACCGCAAGGCGGCCCGCCAGGGCCATCGCGAAGCCAAGGTCAATCTCGACGTGCTCTACCTGATGGGCCACGTCACCCCAAAGCCCGGCGGCAGTGGACAAGCGCAGGCCCAGCGCGCCCCGGCTGTGACGGTCACGGGCAAGACCGCCCAAGCTCCCGCCACCATCGCCGCCAAGTCTCGGGAATCAGGGGAACAAACCGCGATGGGTGCGGCACCGGCGGCTGAATCCACATCCGGAAGGGTGGAGGCCGAGCTAGCCGCGGAGGCCGCCGCGGCGTTGTCCCGCGAGACGGCCCGGGACGTTGCCGCGGTCGTCGAGCCCGCGAAACCCTCCGGTGTCCGGCCGGTCGTGAAGACGCCGGCGGCGCCGGCGCCTGCCGAGGTCGCAACGCCAGCGGGTTCCGAGACCCAACCCCCCGCCCCCGGCGGCGACTTCCGCGTCCAGCTCAGCTCGGTCAAGACCAAGCTGCGGGCCATGAAGGAGGCCTCCCGCCTGAAACAGGCCCACGAATCGCTGCTCGGTCCGCTTGAGATCGAGCCCGTGCGCGCCGATCTCGGTGATCGGGGCGTCTTCTACCGGCTGCGGGCAGGCCCGATTTCCGATGCGAGCAGCGCGAGGTCGTTGTGCCGCGAGCTTTCGTCCCGCAATCAGGGCTGCATCGTGGTGAAGAAATAGAATGTTGCGGCGAGGCGATTCCCGATGACGGTCCTGGGCACGGAAACCGGTTTGCGCGTCACGCCCCTGGGCTCGGCACTCGGCGCCGAGATTTCGGGGATCGATCTCAGCCAACCGCTTTCACCGGAACGGGTGGAAGAAATTCTCGGGGCCTGGCGAGCTTATCTCGTCCTGGTGTTCCGCGGCCAGTCGCTCAGCACCGAGGAACAGCGCCGCTTCGCCGCCAATTTCGGAACGCTCTATGAACGCCGGCGCGGCGGGACCAGCTTCGCCAAGGACAAGTACGGCCTCTACGACGGCGATCCCGCGATCCGCGAGGATCCCAACCTCATGCTGGTCAGCAACGTGCGGGTGGACGGCAAGCCGATCGGCGCGGTGGCCGATGGCGACATGTGGTTCCATATCGATTCCGGTTATTCCGAACGGCCCTACCGCTACACCATTCTGCACGCCATCAAGTTGCCCTCTACCGGAGGCGATACCTTGTTCGCCAATATGTACAAGGCCTATGAAACCCTGCCCGAAGACCTGAAGGCCAAGATTGCGGGGCGCAAGGCGCTGCACATTCACGAATACAAGCGTACGGCCAAGGTGGACCTCACAAAGGATTTCACCAATTCGCCGCACTATTTCCATCCGGTGGTGGCGACCCATCCCGAAACCGGTCGCAAGACGCTGTTCGTCGATCGCCTGATGACGGCGCGCATCGAAGGCCTGGAGGCGCAGGAAAGCGCGGACGTCCTCGCCCGGTTGTTCGACCATGCGGAGCGGCCGGAGATGATCTATGCCCACAAGTGGCGGCCGGGCGACGTGGTGATGTGGGACAACCGGTGCGTGACCCATGGCCGCACTGATTTCCCGCATCATGAGGAACGCATCCTGCGCCGCTGCACCATCGAAGGCGATCCGATCCTGCCTTGAGCGAGACACCTCGCACGGCCAGTCAACGAGGCCCCATACCATGACCCAACGCCTGCCCGCCTTTCAGAAATTCATCGACGATCTGCGTGCCGCCTTCGCCGATGCCGAAGGCGATAGCGCCCGGGCCATGGGTCAAGCGCGGAGCCTGCTGGAAGGCTTTGTCCTGGACGACAGTGTGCTGGCCCATTCCAGGGGCTGGCCGTCGACCGAAGGGCACAAGAACCTGTTGCTCTACGAGGATCCCGATTATGGCTTTGTCATCAATGCGGTGGTGCGGACCGAGGACAAGCGCCGCGGCATCCATGATCACGCCCATGCCTGGACCGCCTATGGACTGGTCGACGGGGTGGAGGAGCTAGACCGCTACCGGCGCCTCGATGACGGCACCCGGGACGGCTATGCCGAGATCGAATTGGAAAGCACCACCCGGGGGCGGCGCGGCACGGTCGATCTGGTGCCGCCCTTCGCCATCCATTCTGAGAACGGCGGCAAGGACCGCTCGGTCGCCGTGATCGTGCGCTCGGAGCGGCTGGTGGGCAAGGTCGAGCAGGGCCGCTACCGGCCGGGAAACCAATACTTCACCGGTACCGGCCCGGATCAGGTCCCCTACCCTCTGATGGTCGATTGAGCGCTGCCGCCGCGTCATGCCACTTGGCGCGATGGTGTTGCCGCCTGCCAGTTTAGGTCAGCACCTGCGGCTTGCCTCGGTGTCATTCGTGGCGGTGTCTGCCTTCCCTCGCACAGCCTTGACTGCGTGGGCCGCGATCACCGGCGCGGCACTGGTGCAAAGAACCAAGGTCCAGCCTTCCGGCGATGGCGGCGACAGGGCCAGCACCGACGCCAGGGGGGGCAGATAGGTCGCCATCACCACCAGGGTGATGGTGAGGGCCAAGGCGGCCCAGACCCATGGGTTGCGGGTGACCTCGTTGGCAAAAAGCGGCGAATGCCGGTCGGCCATATTGAACACATGCCAGATCTGCGCGAGGGAGAGCGTCAGGAAAGAAATTGTGACGGCATCGGCCCGACCCATCCTCAACCAATAAAGGGCCAATAGAAACGCAGCCAGCGTCGCGCCCGTGATTGCAGCGCCATGGATCACGATGGCCGACCAGTGGGCGGACGCCAGCACGGGCTCAGCGGGATCGCGCGGCGGGCGCCGCATGACGCCGGGGTCCCCTTCCCCGATGCCAAGCGCGAAAGCGGGAAAGACGTCGGTCACCAAATTGAGATAGAGGATTTGAAGCGGCAGCAAGGGTAAGGGCAGGCCGCTCAAGGTCGCGATGCCGATCACCATAATCTCGGCGATGTTGCAGGACATCAGGTAGACGACGAAC
>JAOTVC010000332.1 GCA_029863585.1 Alphaproteobacteria bacterium
GGCCAAGCGCAGCTGGGCGAGTTGTTCGAGGATGGGTTCGGTGAGCATAGTGAGATCTCCTGAGTTCAGTGGTAATAGTCCGATCCACGCAGGTTGTCGTGGAGGATGCTGAGTTGATCGGGTTTTTTGTCTGGCAGGGGTTTCTGATCGAGTTTGTGCTTGAGGATGGAGGCGATGGATTTGTAGCTGGCCGCGCCGATATGGAGCGCGCGCCGGCAGGCGGCTTCGAGTCGTTCAACACCGTGGGTTTTACCCAGCCGCAAGATACCCAGGCAGGATCGGAAGCCCTGCTGCGGGTGACGGCGGCTGGCGAGAATCCGGCCGATGAGTTCGGCCGTCGCCGGCCCGGTTTTTTTGGCCCAGCCGACCAGGCGTTGCGGTGTCCATTGAGCGTACTCGCGATGCGGCCGGGGCATGTGTTCGGTGACCGTGGTGTAGTGGCCGGTTTTGGCCGCGTGACGGTGGCTGGCGACGCGCTGGCCGCGATGGAAGATCTCCACGGTGCGCTCAGTGATCCGCGCCTCGACCTCGGCTTTGACCAGTTGATAGGGCACCGAGTAATAGCGGCGCTCGATCTCGACGTGGTAATCGATACTGACACGGGCCTTTTTCCAGGTGGCGAACACGTAGGGGGTGGCGGGCAGCGGCGCCAAGACCGGGCGCTCCAGGGTTTCGTAGAGGCTGCGCCGGGAGCCGGGGAGCTTTTTGAATGGCCGTTCATTGAGTTGCCACAGGAGCTCGGCAATGGCCCGATTGAGTGCCTGCAGCGTAAAGAACGTCTGATGGCGAAGCCGCGCCAGTATCCAGCGTTCGACGACCAGCACCGCGGCCTCGACCTTCGCCTTGTCCTTCGGTTTCGCCACCCGGGCCGGGACGACGGCGACGCCGTAATGCGCCGCCATCTCGGCATAGCTGCGGTTGACATCGGGCTCGTAGCGATGCGGGTGCGTGACACCGGTCTTGAGATTGTCGGGGACCACAGTCTCGGTGACGCCGCCGAAGAAGCCAAAGGCGCGCTGATGCGCACCGAGCCAGTCCGCCAGGCCCTGCGTCCAGGTCGCCTCGGCGTAGGTATAGCTCGAGGCGCCGAGCACGGCGACAAAGACCTGCGCCGCGCGCGCCTCACCGGTGTGACGATCCACGATCGGCACCGTCTGCCCGGCGTAATCGACGAACGTCGCCTCCCCGGCGCGGTGATGCTGGCGCATGACCAGATCCACCTTGCCGGCAAACGCCCGGTATTGCTGGCAGAACCAGCTGTATTGAAAGCCGTCGGGGTGCTGGGCCTTGTACTCCTCCCACAACAGGAACAGGGTAACGCCCTTGCGTTTGAGCTCCTGGTGCACCACCGCCCAGTCGGGCACACCCCGACAGCAGGTCGGCACCGCCGGGCGTGGCGGAAACAAGGCGTGCTCCAGCGCACCATCGTCAAGCTCGGTCGGCCAGCTGATGCCGGCCAGCCGCGCCCGGGTCAGATAATCGCCTACGGTGCTTTGCCCAATGCGCACACTCTGGGCGATGACACGCTGGCTGCGCCCGGCGGCACGCAGCCTCAGAACCTCGCGTATTTTCCTCATCGACAACCTCGCTGTTGGCACTTCGCCCCTCCTGATCATGCAAAAGGGACGACGGTAACGGGTTGTCCTGCGTTGCTGGCTGCCTGGCCCTCAAAAAGTGACCGCGATCGCGTGGAATCGCTGACCGGATTGCCGTGGAATCAGTGACCGGGATCGCATGGAATCGCCGACCGCGATCCCGTGGAATGGGTGACCGGCATCACGTGGAATACACACTTCGCCGAGGATACGATGGTCATTGCCTTAGGGGTCACGATGGACGGCGAGAAGGTGCCGCTGGGTTTTATACAGACCGACACCGAGAACGCCCGGGTGTTGACGCCTTTCTTACGCAGTCTCATCGATCGGGGTTTTGATGTTTCCCAGGGGCTGCTCGTGATCATGGACGGATCGAAGGGTTTACGCTCGGCGGTGCGTCAGGCGTTCGGCAAATATGCCGTGGTGCAACGCTGTCAATGGCATAAGCGGGAGAATGTATTGGCCTACCTGTCCAAGTCCCAACAACCGATATGGCGGGTGCGCTTACAGCAGGCGTATGATCGCCCCACCTATCAGGAGGCCCAGACACAATTAACCCAACTCCACCAGGAGCTGAGTCTTCTCAATGAATCGGCTGCGGCAAGTCTGCGTGAAGGCCTGGAAGAAACCCTGACCTTGCATGACCTGGGGGTCTTCTCGCTACTGGGTCCCAGCTTCAAAACCACCAACTGTTTGGAATCCCTCAATGCCATGATCGAGGAGCGCTGTGGTCATGTTGATCACTGGAAGAATTCCAATCAGAAACATCGCTGGTTGGCGGCGGCGTTGACGGATATTCAACCACGATTGAGACGCGTACAGGGCTATCGTCACTTACCCAAGCTGAGACTGGCGTTGCTAAAAGCCCTGCGTATTGAACCCATCATCCAGAAAGAAGCAGCTTGATGATAAAATTACCGAGCCACGGAGAATTTCAACTAGGAATAAGACACCTTCATAACTCTTTGTATCGATA
>JAOTVC010000131.1 GCA_029863585.1 Alphaproteobacteria bacterium
CGAGGCCGAGAAGCGTCGAATTCCAAAGCGGAACGAAGGCGTCCTGCTCGTTGAACAGGGCCGCGAAATTCTCCAGGGTCAGCATCTCCAGCGGTTCGATCATGGAAACCGAATCCTCGGGCAGCAGCGAGGCGTAGAGCATGATGAGGAACGGCAGCCCCGTGATCATGAACACCAGCAGCAGCGAAACCGCGCAGGTGAGGTATTTCCAACGGCCAAGGTCGATGCGCCGGGGCTTGTAGTCCTTGCCGGTCACGGTCTGGTAGCGCTCGCCATGGCGCAGCAGGCGGAAATAGAAATAGAGCAGCACCACGGAGAGCAGCAGCAACGCCATGGAATAGGTGCTGGCCAGCCCCCAGTCGGTCGGCACCCGGGAGGTATTGAAAAAGACCTCGGTGGTATAGACCCGGATGTCGGCCCTGCCGCCGATCAGCAGCGGCACCTCGAAGGTTTCGACCGTGGTGATGAACAGAAGAAGCAGCGCCGCCCCGATGGCCGGCGCGATCAGGGGCAGGGAAATGCGGCGCAGCGTCCGGAGCGTTCCCGCGCCGGTCATGGTGGAGGCTTCCTCGAGCCTGGGGTCCATGGCTTGGAAGGCCGAGGAAATCAGCAGATAGGCGAGCGGGATCATCTCGATCCCATGCACCCAGACCATGCCCCAGAAGGTGTAGATGTCGAACACCGCCTTGATGCCCGTGACGCCTTCGATCAGCGCGTTGATCATGCCGATATTGGGGCTGATCAGGAGGATCCAGGACACCGTGATCAACACGCCCGGAACGATGATGCGGGCCAGCGTCATCATGCCGATGAAGCGCGCGAACGGCGTGTTGGTACGGTCCACCACCCAGGCCAGGAACAGCCCGCCGGCGAAGGCCATGACGGTGGAGGTCAGCGAGAACCAAAGCGTGTTGATGGTGGCCGTGACGAAGGCGGCATCGGCCCAGGCACGGAAATAATTGGCCAGGGTGAAGCCCCATTCCATGAACGCCGGATCGCCGGGCCGCGCCGTCTTGAGGCTGGCCCAGGTGATCATCAGGAAGGGGATGATCACCTGGTAGATGAGGAGCAGGATCAGCAGGCCGAGCGCCACCGTCCGCCAGTTGGCGAGCCTGTGGCGCAGGGCGACGAGCCGATCGGTCGCCGACGCCACACGCAGGTCTTTCGGAGTGGTGGCGGTCACCGGCGCGGCCTTGGTGCTGGCGGCCCGTCGAGGGGGCCGGCGGACGCCCCGGAATGAGACCGCCGCCGGCCCTCCCCGTCAGCCGAGGAGAGATCGAGGGTTTTTATTTCTTTGCCTTGCGGCCGATGTTCTTGCCCCACAGGTCGTGAAGCTTGTTGACGATCTTGGAATCGATGTAGTTGTAGGTCACGAGCTTGGCATCCTCGGGGAAATAGGCGTGCTTCATCGCCACCGTGCCCCGCCATGCCTTGCGCAGCACCTTCTGGGAGGCCTCGGTCAGGGCGTAATCGGCGAACAACGCCGCCGCATGGGGATGCGGCGCGTTCCGGTTGATCACGATGGACCCGGCAAACCCCAGGACGCCGGCGGAATAGACCGCCCGGAACGGGACCTTGGGATTCTTCTTGGCCATCTGTGAGCCGCGGTAGAAATAATTGCCGCCCTGGATCGCATGGTCGCCGCGCAGCATCAGCTTGAGGCGCGCGGTGTGGCCGCGCTGAATGATCGGATCGTTCTTGCCGATGCACTCGACCCATTCCTTCATCTTGCTTTCGCCCATCATCTCATAGAGGCCGACCAGGAACCGCGTGGTGGGCGGGTCGAAGGAGAACTTGCCCTTGTACTGGGGCTTGCACAGGTCGAACCAGGTCTTGGGCGCGTCGGCGGCGCCGACCAGCTTGGTGTTGTGGGAAATGCCGTATTCGCTCCAGTAATAGGGCACCCAGCGGTTCTTGGGATCGACGAAACCCTTGTACTTGGCGAGCACGTTCTTGACCGCAGGCGTGGGATAGCGGGCGATGCGGTTCTGTTCGATCAAGACCGTGGCATCGGGCACGCCGATGGACACGAGGTCGGTCAGATGCCGGCCGGCGGTTTCCTCGGCGACCAGGCGCTCGGCCGCATCTTGGGACCCCATGTCGGAGTTCTTGACCTCGATGAAAGGGTATTTCTTGGTGAAACCGGCGATGTGGTCGCGCCCCAGCTTGCGCCGGAGCGAATGGATCATGTCGAGCCGGCCTTCCTTCTTGGCCCCGGCGACGAGGCGTGCCTCGCGCTCCTTGGCCGGCAATTTGGCGAGCTCGGCATAGAGCTTCTCATTGGCCGACAGGTCCTGGGCCAGGGCCGGGGCAAAAAGGCCGACGGCCAGCACCGCGGCTGCGGCCAGGCCGGCCGCGGTGAACAATGAACGGCGTACCATGTTGGGTCCTCCCTCGGGCCTTTGCGGTGCGTGCCGGCGAGAGGCTACGCACGCGCCGCGCGGGCGATTGATAATTCCGCGTCGTTGGGAGGACTCTTGCCCCCGCCCATTGTGGAGTCAAGTGCCGCGCCGCAGGGCGCACCCCCGGACTTGCGGCACGGCCCAACCGGGACTAGGCTTTTCGACAAAGCCGCCGCGGCACGCGCGGCGGCGAAATCAAAAGAACGGCGGCCCCTCGGGACCGGCCGCCCATTGGGGGAACGCCATGCGACGCACCATCGAATGGCCCGACGGCAAGATGATCTGCGCGACCCTGACGGTCGCGTTCGAGGCCTTCAACCGCGGCGGTCACTTCAAGAAGGCTTCCGACCTTTCGGTCAACCTCGCCTCGATCTCCCATGCCAATTACGGCGGCAATGTCGGCATCTGGCGGATCATGGAGATTTGCGAGCGCAACGACGTCCGCGCCACCATCGACGTCAACGGCCTCGCCTGCGAACGCTGGCCCGACGCCGTCCGCGCCCTGCATGAGGCCGGGCACGAGATCGCCGGACACGGCACCACCAACGACGTCAAGATCACCGAGCTGACGCCGGACCAACAGCGCGATGAGGTCCGCGCCTGCAACCGCATCATCGAAGAGGTGACCGGCGCGCGGCCGGTCGGCTGGGTCGGGCCGGGCGGCGGCCACACGGAAGAGACCCTTGGGATCCTGGCGGACGAGGGCTACACCTGGTGCGGCGACCAGAGCGACGACGACCTCCCCTACGTGGTGCGGGTCAACGGCAAGCCGATGACGATCATCCCCAAGCATTGGTATTTCAACGACTGGCGCGCCTGGAACGGCGGCGCGTCGAGCGGGCGGACGGCGGTCGAAGCCTTCACCGACGCCTTCGACTTCGTGCGCGAGGAGGCGCTGGCGGGCCGTCCCGGGCGCATCGACGCCCTGGTCCATGCCGAGCTCGGCGGCCGGCCCTACATGGCCCATGCCTGGGAAAAGATGATCCGGTATCTCAAGCAGTTCGAGGACATGATCTGGTTCACCCACCGGCGCGATATCGCCGATTACTGCATGGCGCGGACCAACGACCCGCCAGAATACCGGCCCATGGGGGATTACTGAGCGGCCATGGCAACGGCGATCGTCACCGGCGGCGCGGGCGCCATCGGCCGCGCCTGTGCCGCGGCCCTGGTCGAGGACGGCTGGCGGGTCGTGCTGGCCGATATCGACGGCGCGGAGGCGGAAAAGGTCGCCAGCGACATCGGCGCGGGCGTAGTCGCCGCCTATGGCCTGGACGTCACCGATTTCGCCGCGGTGCACGACATCGCCGCCCGGGCACAGGCCCGCCACGGCCCGATCACCGGCCTGGTGACCGCGGCGGGGGGCGGGCGCAACATCGCCCTCACCAACGGGCCCTTCATCGAAACCACCCCCGATGAATGGGACCGCAATATCGAAGTGCATCTCAACGCTGTCTACAACAGCTGCCATGCCGTGCTGCCGCTCCTGTTCGAGGCCGGCAAGGGTGCCATCGTCAACACCGCCTCGGGCGCCGGGCTGCGCGGCGGACCGCCGCACCTGCGCCAGCGCCATGCCTCGGTCTATTCCGCCTGCAAGGCCGGCGTCATCGCCCTGACCCAGGCGATTTCCCAGGAAGCCGGGCCCAAGGGGGTGCGCGCCAACTGCATCGCCCCGGGACGGACCGAGACCCGGGCCAAGCCGATCGAGGAAATGGAGCGCATGCAGCGCGAGGAGGAAGCGCTCAAGCCGGGCAGCGGCCGCGCCTCGCCCCTCGGCCGGTTCGGGCGCGGGCGGGACATGGGCGATGCCGCGGCCTTCCTGATGTCGGACCGCGCCGGCTACATCACCGGCGCCTGCCTCGACGTCACCGGCGGCATCCGGCTGCACTGAGGGGGCGCGAGGCATGGCAACCGCATTGATCACCGGCGCCGCCAGCCTGATCGGCGAAGGCATCGCCCGGGCGCTCGCCCGGGACGGCTGGGACCTCGCGCTCACCGACATCAACAGCCAGGGCGCCGAAGAGGTGGCAAAGCGTCTTGCCGCCAATTCCCGCGTCGAGGTCCGGGAGTTGGACGTGACCGACCATGGCCGGGTGAAACAGGTGGTGGGCGAGACCGCGCGCGCCTTCGGCGCCGTCGACGCCCTGGTCAATTGCGCCGGCGGCCTGCGCGGCCTTGGCCTCACGCGCAAGCCGGTGGCGGAGATGCCGCCCGAGGACTGGCGCCGGATCATCGACACCAACCTCAAGGGCGTGCTGAACGCCGTCCATTGCACCCTTCCGGTGATGAAGGATCAGGGATCGGGCGCCATCGTCTCCATCGCCGCGAGCCGGGGACTGCGCGGCGCGGCAGGGGCGGCGCATTATTCGGCGGCCAAGGCGGGCATCATCCTGTTCACCCAGACCATGGTGCTGGAATGCGCGGGCTATGGGGTGCGGATCAACACCATCGCGCCGGGCAATGCCGATGCGCGCTGGAAAGGGCCCGACGACGGCGCCACGGTGGCGCCGCTCGGCCGCCCGACCTCCGAAGACGACGTCGGCGGCGCGGTTCGCTGGCTGCTGTCGCCCGAGGCATCCCACGTGACCGGGGCCTGCATCGACGTCTCCGGCGGCACCACGTTGCATTGATAGAGGCGGGCCGAGGCCCCCGATGAACGACGCGCCCAGGCGCGGCAAGAGGGAGAGAACCATGACCATCGACACCGACGCGCCGTCCAATGCGGCCGTGACCCGCTACCTGGAGGACCTCGGCACCGGCGAGCCCCTGGTGCAGCTCGATTGGGAGCAGTGGCTCGGCATCGGGGCACCCTATCCCAAGGTCGATTTCACGGTCCAGGAGGTCACCGCGCGGTTCAGCCGCAACGGCTACGACTGGGACATCCACGGGCGGCTTTATACGCCCGCCAAGGAGGTCGATCCGACCCGGGCTTTCGTAGTCTGTCACGGCGGCGCGGGATCGGAACGCATCATGGACGAAACGCCGGACGGGCGGCCCGGGGTCTCGCCCTCCATCGCCGCCCAGGGCTTCAAGGTGCTGGCCATGACCTATCCCGGGCACTACCCGCCGGGCGGCACCTGGCAGGTCTCGGTCGAGGACCGCATGCCGGTCTATCTGCTCGACCGGGAACTGCCCGAGGAAGAGATCCTCGACCGCAACCTCAAATGCACCTTCAACGTCGATTGCCAGGGCTTCGCCACGCTGATCGACCGGCACCTGGCGGGCCGCAACATCCTGGCCTGGGGCCATTCGACGTCCGGGCCCATGGTCGCCATGCTGCACAGGTTCGTCGAACAAGCGGAGATCGGCGGGCTCTGCGGCTTCGGCACCGGCGGGCCGGATGGCTGGCGGCTCCAATGGCGCGAGCAGACCGGCTCGGAATCGGTCAAGGAATTCGACATCGACGCGATCTCGCGGCGCAACCCGACCTTCTTCAAGTCCGCCGGCTACGAGGACCCCGAGGACCTCTGCCCCTGGGGCGGGGCGGAGAACTACCTCGCCTGGGCGGGCAAGGTGCGCTCCCAGATGAAGACCTCGCTGTGCGACAACCAGCACCTGGTCAACATGGCAAAGCTGGAGGAATACCCCAAGCGCACCGGCCTTCCCCGGCAGGAGTATTTCGACCATATCGAGGATCCCGATCCCGCCTGGATCAAGAAGATCCAGGTCCTGTTGACGGTGGGCGAGAACGACAAGGGTCACTGGAAGGAGGGCAAACGCATCGAGGACAAGCGCGAGCCCTTCATGATCCGCAAATACCGCGAGAGCGGCGCGAAGCGGGCGCAGCTGGTGCTAATCCCGCGCTACGGCCATGTCGGTTATGCCGAGCTCCACAACGAGAAGATCGCCTATCTCTGGCTCTGGGCCTTCAAGAACGGCTATTTTTCCGGCTGAGACGGCGGCGGCCCGGCCTCGCAAGGCGCGCTGCCACAGGCTGATCCTTGCAACGCCGATCCTTCGACAAGCTCGGGAAGAGGCCGGTCGGGGGATTCCCCGGGACGGCGTCCGTCGCAGGGCCCCTCGTGCTGGGGTCGGTGGAAAGAGCCCTCATGCTCAGCATGGCGAAGCGTGAGGGAACGGCGTCGAGGGTGCGGCTCTATCGGACGCTTTTATTAAAGAATCATTTAATTAAATACATGTTTAATTAAAACCCTAGCGGCTTTATAAAGATTAACCCTTTCCGGGCGCCGCGCGGCGCCCGGGGGGTCAAGCCCGGTGGGGCCGGGATAGGATCACAGCTTGTAGGACGGGTCCAGCCGGTCGGCGAGCCGCACATAGGCCTTCCAATCGAGTTCCCCCATCGGCCGGCCCACGGTGCGGCCCTGGAATTTCTCGTAACTGTCCCGGCAAATCTCTTCGGGCACCTCCTGGATGTCGGCGCCGGTCGACATCAGGTCGACCTGGATCTGGCAGGCGTCGATCAGGCGTTCCATGTTGACGAAGGTCTCGGGCAGGGTGCGGCCGATGCTGAGCAACCCGTGGTTCTTCATGATGATGCAGAGGTTCTCGCCCAGCAGATTGGCGATACGCTCGCCCTCGTCGGGCTCGTCCGCCGGTCCCTCGAACTCGTGATAGCCGATCAGGCCGTAGAGATTGAGAATGTCCTGGGACACATAGATCAGCCCCTGCTTCATGGCCGAGACCACGACGCCGACCCTGGGATGCAGATGGAATGAGGCCTGGCGGTCGGGATGGGCCTTCAACAGGGCGCCATGAAAGTTGAGCCCCGCGGGACCGGGCTTATAGGGCGAATCGGTGTGGCACTTGCCCTCGAAATCGACCTTGAGGAAATCCGACGCGGTGATCTCGTCCCAGCGCAAGCCCACCGGGTTCATCAGGAACTTGTCGGGCTCGTCGGGCACCCGCGCCGTCAAATGGTTGCGGATGGTGTCGTTCCATCCGAAATGCTGGGTGATGCGGCAACCCGCCGCCAAAGCCACCCGGGTCTCCCATTCCGCCTCGCTTACCTGACCGCGGAGCGAATTGTGCGGCCTGTCATCGACTTGAGTAACGCTCATGTTGTCCTCCCGAACTGCGTGTCTGAAGGTATTTTCGTGCAATCCTAGCACCACCCGGCGCCCGCCGCGCGCTTATGCGCCGCCGCCGCGGTTGCCGGCGGCTTCCGCCAATATGGCGACGATGTCATCGAAACCCGAGCGGTTGGCCGCATCCTCCTTGGTCTGGCTGCCCAGCACCGTGCCCTCGGCCAGGCGGCAGAGATCGGCGAAGCCCTCGAAGGTCGCGGGCGACAGGCCGACGGCGCCCACGGTCGCCGCGATCTCGTCCATTTCGGTCGCCCAGCGGTAGGCATCGGGGCCGAAATTGGGCGCCCGGCGCCGGGCCGCCTTGACCTGCGCATCATCGGCACCGAGGTCCTCGCTCAGCTCTTTTTCGACGCCCAGCGCCTTGGCGGTGGCGAAGGCTTGCAGCACCAGGAGCACGACCCCCTTGGAAACGGCGGCACCGGCGATCTTGAGGCCCGACGCCTGGCCCGCCCGGCTGCCGATCACGCGGATGTCGAGCCCGTAGGCGTTGAGCGCCTCGAATTCCTCGGCCCCGGGACCGGAAACGTAAATGCGCGGCTGCGGCTTGCCGTCGACCGCGGCGCCGCCCCGGATCGCCGCATCGACGCAGCGGATGCCGACCCCTTCCAGGACGCCCGCGATTTCCGCCGCCGTCGCCGGCGAGACCGCGTTGCAATCGACATAGAGGAACTCGCCCCCATGGGCCTTGACGGTCTCGGCGATGCGCCGGGCAAAATCCAGCGCGCTTCCCGGCGGCAGCACCGACAGCAGCATATCCGCCTGCTCGATCAGGGCCGCATCGCTCTTCACATCCTCCAGCCCGGCCCGCGCCGCCCGGGCATGGGTATCGGCGCTGCGGTCCGTCAGGTTGGTGATGACCCGCAGGCCCTGGCCGACCAGGTGCCCGCCGATGGCGTGGCCCATATGGCCCGGCGCCATGACGGCAATGGTTTTTGCGCTCATGAAACCCTCCCTTCTTCTCGCATCGGGCACCCGACGCGCCGCGCCGGCGGGTCGAGGCCCGCTTAGCGATTGCGGCCGAACTCGTCCGATCGCGCGACCCAGATGCTCAGGATCACCAGCAGGATACCGCCGACCGCCCCGACGATGTAGAAGCTGCCCGCAATTCCCACGACCTCCGCCATGGCGCCGGCGGCCAGCGGCACCAGGGCCCCGCCGCCGCGGTTGAAGGCGACGCGGAGCGCCGTCACGCGGCCCTGCAGGCCGACCGGCACGTTCTGGGCCAGCATGGTGATCATCATCGGCAGGTTGAGCCCCTGGCCGACGCCGCGGATCGAAATTGCCATCATCAGCAGCACATAGACGTCGCCCAGCAACGGAACGATGGCGGTCCCCAGGATGGTCATGCCGATGGTGGCGATCAGGAGCCAATGGTGGGGGAAACGGCGAGCCAATGCCCCGGTCAGTATGGCGGCGAGGGCCGAAGCGACATTGGCGGTGCTCATCAGGCCGCCGATCAGCGTCCCGGACAGTCCGATCTCCTTGTCGAGCCAAACCACGTAGAACGATGTATGGATGCCCGAGCCGGCCTGGCGCAGCACCGTCAGCATCATCACCAACGCCACCGCGGGCAACAACAGCAGCTTGAGCGAATCCGCGAGTCCTGGGCCTTTGTCCCGCCGCGCCGTCTCGATCGGCGGATGCCCCTTTTGCGTCGCCTCCGCCTCGCCGGCGATCGGATCGGCCGGGCCGGCGGCCTCCAACCGGCGGGGAATGAAGACCGTGGCGCCGGTGCCCGCCGCGATCCAAAATGCCAACACCGCGAACCCGCCGAACGATCCCCAAAGGTCCCACGCGGGCCCGAGGAGGAGGGGCCCGAGGACACCGCCGAGCCGTGCGGTGAAAATCATGCGGCCGGCATAGCTTGGGTGCCCCTTGAGCGCTTGGCTCACGAGAGCCTGGCTGCCGACCCAAGTGTTGCCCTCGGCATAGCCCGCGGCCATCTGCACGAGCAACAGCGCCGTGATGAACAACGCCACCGGCGTGCCTGCGGCAGCCGTGCCCCATTGCAGACCGAAGAGACCGGGGATGAACGGGTAGATCATCGCCGTCACGATAGCTATCGCGCCGAATCCGATACTGGCCTTGCGGCCGCCAAACCGGTCCATCAATGCGCCGGAATGAACCGAAAGGAGAACGGTGAGAATTTGGCGGGAGGCGAGGATGAAGGCGATCAGGAACGGCAATTCGACGCTGATCAGCCCGGCCACGAACAGGGCCGCGCACATGCTGGCCATGGTCTGCAGCGGCCCGTAAAAGAAAGCCGCGCCATAGATCGGTCCCTGAACGCGCCAGGAGACATGCTCCAGTTCGGTGCTCACGACGAGAGGCTTCCGTTAGGGCGCGGGGGCGCCGGCGGACGGCGCGCCGCCTGCGCCCCCGGGGGGTCGGCGAAAAAAATGCGCGTCAGGACTCCTGGCCCGCGAAGCTGGCCGTGGCCCAGGGGTCGTCGCCGGTGGGCGGGCGGTAGAGGTGCTCCTCCATGCGGGTCTCCGCCCCCTCCTTGGTCAAGGTTTCCTCGTATTCCTTGCGGATATAGGGGTCTTCCTCGTCATAGGGGATGGCGTTGCCGCCGTCGCGCAGGTCGATGGCGCCGAGGTCCTTTTCCTCGCCGCCGGGCAGGCCCGGCTTGCGGCCGCGCGCGTTGTTGGGCCCGAACCAGGCGGTCAGGCGCAGCGGCTCCTTGGAAATGCCGAAATGCTGGTGGAACCAATCGCCGCTCATGGGTGCCGCCGAGACCATGCCCACGGGTTCGTAATCGACCCGCACCACCCGGTCCGAAACCCCGGTTTCCCAGGGCTTGGGGCCCAATTCGGACGGCCAGGTATAGGTATAGCCCTTGCCCTTGACGCAGATCAGCACCGCCGCCGAGCCGTGCTTGTGACCCTTGGAATAGCGCCCGGTCTCGTGCTGGCCGATCCACAGGTAGAAGCGGTTGGACACCATGTGCGGTTCGATCCGCCGGTAGCCCGGCGAGCGCCGGTTATCGAGGGGCAATTCGCAGTTCATGATGTCGGGCAGCAGGTTGGTCTCCTTCATGGCGAGCCCCCGCACGGGGTCCGGGGCAAGATCGTCGTTGGGCCGGAAGAAGTCGGGATCGCCGTCATAGCGTTCGGTGAAGGTGTGGTTGCAATCGAAGATCATGCGCCGGCTGTCGAACAGGTTCATGACGTTGGGCGCCGAGGTGCCCGCCAGCAGCAGCGCCGGGCTGGACGCGGCGTTGACGATACGGTGATAGGCATTCAAGGGGATCGCGAAGAGGGAGCCCTTCTGCCATTCGAAGATCTGCTTCTCGCCGCCTTCCTGCCAGACCTCGGTGGTGCCCCGGCCCTCGACCACCAGGTACTGTTCCTCGTACATGTGGCGCTCGACGTTCAGCGCGCCCGCGCCCGGCACTTCCACGACGTAGGAACCCCACAGCCCCTCGGTGCCGTAGAGCTGGATGAAGGCGCCCTTGCCGCCCATCCGCTGCCACGGCTGGAGCGCCAGGTTTTGGACCTTGTGCACCCCGAAATCGCGGTAGATGGGGATGCCCTCCTCGTCCATGAAGTTGTCGTAGGGCATGGGCGGGCGCTTGAAGGTGCCGAGCCCGGCCTTCTTGGAGGTGTCGGTGATCTCGTGCCAATGGCTGTAGTTCGGTTCGTCGTGGGGCATGTTTCCTCCTCATGATTCGGTGCCTGGTTCTCTCGCCGGCCAGGACTTGAAGCGCCGATCCGCCCCCTAATGCCGGGACAGGGCGCAAGGGGAGCCTATAATCTAGCCGATGGCGGCCCGGCACGGGAAGCACGGGTTTGCTGCCCTTCGCCGCCGGCGCCGGATACCAAGGCAAAATGCCCTCAGCACCGAGCACCACC
>JAOTVC010000333.1 GCA_029863585.1 Alphaproteobacteria bacterium
CGTGCGTACCGCATTTTCGCGAGGGAATGAGGGCCATCCAATTGGCCGCCGGGGGACGGCCTAATCCGCCGCTTCTTCGCGGTCGAAGCAGAGCGCGTTCAGGATCGGGCTGTCGTTGATCGAGAATAGGAGCGCCTCATTCGGCGTCTTGTTCTCGTGGCGGTGCCAGGCCCAGGTGGGGACCACGAAGGTATCGCCGGTCTTCCATTCGAAGCGCACGTCCCCCACATGGCTGACCCCTTCGCCTTCGAAGACGTGATAGATCACGGCGTAGGTATGGCGGTGGGCGCGGGTGCTCTCGCCCGGGCGCAGCAGCATCATCTCGCAATCCACCGTCGGCAGGGTCGGTCCGCCGGTGATGGGATCGGCATAGCGGAGCGACACCGCATCGAACGGATCGCCGGCACCTTCGGCCAGCGTGTCGAGCATGGCGCGGGTGTCCTCCCAGGCGTAGCGGTAGGGCGGGCGCCGAGACGACGTGGAAAAGTCCGGAGTCTTGGGCTGCAGCGGGCCGAACTGGGCGGCGGACCAGCCCTTGGGGCGATGGATCGCTTGCGCGTCGGCCTGGTGGGGTTCGGCGAAGCCGATGCCGAAATGGACGATCAGGGGCGCCATGGCGACGTCGATCCACAGCGTCTGTTCCTTGCCGCCGCTGACATGGTCGTGCCAGCTCCAGTTGGGCGTGGTCACCAGGTCGCCCCGGGCCATGGGGAATTCCTCACCCTCCACCACCGTGGCGGTGGAGCCATCGCCGATGGCGACGAAGCGCACCGCGTCCATGGTATGGCGGTGGCAGGGTGCGTATTCGCCCTGGTCCAGAAGCTGCGCCCCCATCATCATGTTGGGCGTGGTGCCCATCTTGATGTCGGGATGCTGAAAGCCGATGAAGCGGCGCCAGGCCTCCTCCTGGGGGATGACGCCGATGGCCTCTTGCAGGACTTCGTTAAGCGCGTCCCAATGCCAGAGATGGGGGGCGTAGGATGGGTTGGGTTCGCGGTAGCCGTCGGACCGGCTTGGGATCATCCAGTATCCCAGCAGGTCGCGAACGCGCACCTTGCGGTCGAAATCCTCGCGGGCCTTGTCGGTGACGGTATCGGTATCGGCCATGTTTTCCTCCCGGGGGACCGGTATCCCCAATCATTCGCCATTTTGCGCCATCGCCGCGCGGAAGAAAAACCGAAAACCGCGTTTTGCGGTTTCCCCGGCACCGAAACCGGCGGAAAATAGCCCAAAGGGGAGGGACTCATGACCGGCGACAACACCGAAGCGATGCGCCTCGCCGCCATGGGCGACCTGCGCTATTGCCTGGAACTGGCCGAGGAGATGGGCGGGCTGGAACGCGTCAAGGGTGCCGACCCGCATCTCGAGATCGGGGCGCTGTACGAGCTCAGCCTCGGCCACGAGGTCCCGCCGGTCCTGCTGTTCGAGGACATCAAGGGCTGCCGGCCGGGCCACCGCATCGCCACCAACGTGCGGGACTTCGCGCTGCTCAATCCCCATCACGGGAAGGAGCTGGATGAGGTCAGGGCCTACCGCGCCGGCCGCAAGGACAGTGCGGCGCCGATCGAACCCGAGATCGTCGCCGACGGCCCGGTGTTCGAGAACCGCATGACCGATGACGCGGTCGACGCCGAGATCTTCCCCGCCCCCCAGTGGCATGCCGATGACGGCGGACGCTATATCGGCACCGAGCATCTGGTGATCATGCGCGATCCCGATACCGGCTGGGTCAACGCCGGCACCTACCGTGTCCAGGTCCATGACGCAAAGACGCTCAGCATCATGATCGAGCCCGGCAAGCATGGCGATATCATCCGCCGCAAGTATTGGGCGCGGGGCGAGGCCTGCCCGGTCGCCGTCACCGTCGGCCAGGCGCCGGTGCTGGGCACGCTTGGGGCGACCACGGTGTCGCCGGGGTTGAGCGAGCTGGCGGTTGCCGGCGGGCGCATCGGGCGGCCGATCCAGGTGGTGGAAGGTCCGGTCACCGGTCTGCCGTTCCCGGCCGATTCCGAGATCGCCTTCGAGGGCGTCATGCCGCCGCCGGAAGAGGAAGCCCGTACCGAAGGCCCGTTCGGCGAATGGCCGGGCTATTACGCATCGGCCGGGCGGCCCGAGCCGGTGCTCCGTGTTGCCGCCTGTTACCACCGGAACGACCCCATCGTCACCGCCATGCCGCCCGCCAAGCCGACCTATCCCGGAACCTATTACGGCACGGCGGGCACCTCCCTGATCCGCGCCGCCAGCCTGTGGGACGAGCTGGAGGCCGCCGGCGTTCCCGGCATCACCGGGGTGTGGAAGATGCCGGGCGGCGGTTCGCGCTTCATCGACGTCGTCGCCATCCGGCAGCTGCACGCCGGGCACGCCAAGATGGCGGGCCTGGTGGCGGTGGGTTGCAGCGCCGCCGCCTTCGCCGGGCGCATGACCATCATCGTCGATGACGATATCGACATCACCAGCACCGCGGAGGTGATGTGGGCGCTGGCGACCCGCTGGGACCCCAAGACCCAGACCGACATCATCGACGATTGCCGGTCGGGCAATATCGATCCGCGTGT
>JAOTVC010000334.1 GCA_029863585.1 Alphaproteobacteria bacterium
GGCCGACGGCGCGATACCGATGGAACCCGCCACCGCCGGACCCAGGTCGGAAAGGATGTCGCCGAACAGGTTGGATCCCACCACCACGTCGAACCAATCGGGATGGGTGACGAAATGGGCGGTCAGAATGTCGATATGATACTGATCGGTGGCGATGTCGGGATAGCTTTCGGCCATCGCCCGGAAGCGTTCGTCCCAATAGGGCATGGTGTGGATGATGCCGTTGGACTTGGTGGCGGAGGTCAGGTGCTTGGCGGGCCTGGTGCGGGCGAGTTCGAAGGCGTAGCGCAGCACCCGGTCGACGCCGGCCCGGGTGAACACCGATTCCTGGATCACCATCTCGCGTTCGGTTCCGGCATAAAGCCTGCCGCCGATCTCTGAATATTCGCCTTCGTTGTTTTCGCGCACCACCACGAAGTCGATATCCTCGCGGCCGCGGCCCGCCAGTGGCGAGGTGATCCCCTTGAGAAGCCGGACCGGACGCAGGTTGATGTATTGCTCCATGGTGCGGCGGATCGGGATCAAGAGGCCCCAGAGCGAGACATGATCGGGCACGCCGGGAAAGCCCACGGCGCCGAGAAAGATGGCATCGAACGCCGACAGCCGGTCGAGCCCGTCGTCGGGCATCATGGCGCCGGTCTGGGCGTAGGTCTCACAGCTCCAGGGGAATTCCGACCAGTCCAGGGCGAAGCCAAACCTGGACGCCGCGGCTTCCAGGGCCCGCATGCCTTCGGGCACGACCTCTTTGCCGATGCCGTCGCCGGGAATCGCCGCGATCTTGTAGGTCTTTGCCATGCTCTTTCCTTCCGCCTCCCTGAAATATCCGGCCCCAGGTTTAAGGGCAAATGATCGCCATGAGAAGGGCCGAAGGCCGCGGCCCAGGGCGCAGAAAGGAAATCTTCACGCTCCATGGCGAAGATGGAAGGCTGAAGTGAGGACCCGAATATGCGGATCGAGCGCCCAAAACCGACGCCTGATCAAATGAGACGATTCGGCGACCAACTGGCCGAGGCGGCCGATGGCCGAGGCATCGAAGGCCGCGTCTGCGGCGCGCATTGCACCATCGTCTGCCCGCAATGCGGCTCGACCGCCTGCCAGTGCCGCTGCACGCCCGGGTGCCCGGATGCGCCGGCGACCCTGTCCTCGGAACCCGAGGCGTATCCGATCGAAACCGGGGCGGTGCCGGTGGTCTTTGAAATGTCCCGGCTCGGCATGTTCCGGCCCTGCTGGTCGTGTGAAGGCCATCTCGATCCCCAGGGCGCGCTGTGGAAATTGCCCGCCGTATGTTTCTATTGCGATTCGCTGGTCCATGTCAGGCTGCTGGGCGCGGGGCTCGCCCGTCTGTCCACCGATGGGACGCTCAAGGCGAAATGGCAGGTGGTGATCACCTTTTCCGATCCCGACAATATTGCGACGGCCTTTTCGCTGGAACCCAAGCAGCCGATCGATGCGGGCATCGGCCTCGAAGAACTCAGGGCCGACTTCGCGACGATTGCCCGGGCGCTGCAAGGCCTGATGAAACAGGAGGCGCGGGGGCTGAAGGCAGGCGCGCGGGCCACGCCGTGAGCGTCGCCGTCGCGCGGGTCGGGGCCGCCCATGCCCTCGATCCAAAGTCGTTCGAGGCGCTTGCCGGCAATCCCCGGGGCGAACTTCGGGGCAGGCTGGCAGGGGTGGCTTATCGCGCAGCGATCGCCATTCCCGATTATGGCCGGTCCGTCGCCCGCCATTACGCCCAGCAAACGGGCGGCGGATTGCCGGCGGCCTCAGCCCGCTCGCAGATCCCGTTCGATCTGGCCCAATTCGGTCTCGTGATCGCGTTCGAAAGCCCCGTCGAGATCGCGGTTCACGACCCGGCGATGCGCCTCGATGACGGAATTCGGGCGTTGGTCGGCCGGTTCGGTCCGGTCATCATGCGGAACGCAATGGTCGATCACACGTTGCGCGGGATGTTCCACCGCAACATCTTTCCGCCGCTGCGCTTTCATGTGGATCGGGGGCCGACCATGCCCAACCAGTATTCCTGTTTCACCCGCGACCCCTTCGATGCCGAGCAGCGCGGCCCCCGCGCCTCCTCCACCCTGTTCATCGCCAATATCGTGGCCTGGCTGGAATCGCTCAGGAACGGCGACGCCGCCTCGGGCGCGTCGCCCGGCGTCAAGCCGAGCTACGACCTGTTCACGGGCCAGGATGTAACCGCACTGTTCGGCGACATCATCCTGGAACAGCCGTGGGCCGCGCCCGCCGGGACCGGCGAGATCGCCGTACTCGATAACCGCACGGTGCTGCATGCCACCTGGCACAAGGACGGCCGAACCCCCGGGTATCGCATCGGCGCGCGGTACCTCACCTGATCCGGGGGATCATCCCTCCAGGATGATCCGGGTCAGCTCGTCTGGCATGCTCAGCATCGGGTAATGGCCGGTATCCAGCTCGTGCCAGCGGGCGTTGAGCCCCTCGGCCGTGCGCCGCTGATGCGCCTCGCCGGGCTTGCCGGCCTGGCGGCAGAACACCACCGCGGCGTCCCAGTCCTGATCCCAGAA
>JAOTVC010000132.1 GCA_029863585.1 Alphaproteobacteria bacterium
AGACGAAGGTGCAGGTCATGCCGGCCTTGACCGCGTCCCGCTTGGCCTTCTTACCGCCGACGCTGAGTTTTGTGCGCGATCCCGACACCTTGGCCTCGACCTTCTTGCCCTGATAGTCGATGACGATGGCGCGCCCGCCGTCGTTGATGGCGACCACCTTGCCGGTGTGGCGCGCCAGGCTGACCTTGGCCTGGCCGGTGGTCCCTTTAAATTTCATCAGGTCGTCGAGGTTGGCCAGGACGTTCTTGGGCGTGGCCGCCATCTTTTCAACGATGGCCTGGATCTCGTCGCCGGTCACCAGATCGACCTCGCGGCGCAGGCGCTTGGCATCATCGATGAACTTCGGGTCCTCGGTCATCTTGGAGAAGGCGACCCGCACCGCCTTGACGCGGTCGGCGGGCACCCCGGGAGCCAAGGCGAAGGGCCGGCCCATGGCCTTGGAGGCCATGACCAGACGGAAATGGCTTTCGACGTCCTCCACCTTCATGCCGGGCACGACGCGGTCGGCCTTGACGTAGTCGAACACCATGGGAACGCCCATCTTGGCGAGTTCCGGGTGGGGCTTCAGGGACATCTGCAGAACCGGCACCATGTGGCCGTCGGTGAGGTACTTTCCGGCCTGTTCCTTGAAGGACGACCAGGATTGGCAGATGCCGTCCAGTTCGCCGCGCTGGATGCCGAGATGGGCCGGCGGGGTCGAGGGATAGCCCTTGATCAGCTTGAATTTGGTGCCCAGCGTGTTGTTGAGAAGGGCGGGCTGGATTTCCGTGTCGGTGGGGCCGGTGCCGCCCATCACGAATTCGCGCGTGAAGGCGTCTTCGAAGGATTTTATCCCGGTGCGCTTGGCGATGGCGCAGACGCCCGCCTCGTTGGCAAGGCTGCCCAGCCAGTTGAGCTCCTGCGCCTTGAAGCGCGGACCCTGCTGTCCCATGATCTGGACCAGGGCCAAGCTGCGCTGCAATGCGGCGATCACCGTGCCGTCCTTGGGCGCGACGTTGGCGACGAAGTTCATCACCACGATGGACCCCGCGCCGTCCATGTTCTTGGTGATGAATCGGGGATTGCCGGGGATGTAGCGGCTGATGTGGCGGGTGACCAGCCGGGCGTAAATGTCGTAGCCGCCGCCTGGGCCGGAACCGACCAGCATCTGCATCCGCTTGCCCTTATAGAACTGGGCGACCGGGTCGGTCGCGGCGTCGGCCGCGCCCGTTCCAAGGCTGAACGCCGCGGCCAGGGCCAGGGCGATGGTCTTGGTTTTGGTTGTCATGATTGTGATCCTCTTTCAAGGGTCCACAGGGGACCCCGTTGGCCAGCCCTTGCGGTTAAGCCGCCCAGCTCAGGCAGGTGCCGGAAAAAATGTGCATTTTCAGGGTTATACGCCGCGCACGGGGATCGCCTCCGGCCGCTTGGGCCGGACCCGGTTCCGAATGGCATCTATTGGGGCGACATCCTCGCAATTGGGCCCAACCCGGACCGCACACGCGGCCGTCCGTCCGCCCAAATGAGGCGCGAAATTTAGTCTCAAATTCGCTCGTGTCAATCGGATTCGAAGGGACGGCGACGTGTTTTTCGTCCTCGCTGGTCTGCCGGCGGCGCCGGCGCGAAAACGCGACATTTCCCGCCGCGGGTTCCTCGGCTTGGTCGGTGCCGATGCCACCACGGCGCCGATTATGCCACGCGGTATGTCTCCGCCATCTGCTTGAAAAAGCCCGCCGCCGCGAGCCCGTCGTAGACCCGGTCGTCGACATAGTCGCCAAGCACGTGGCTGGCCCCGGGCGCCGCCACCGTGGCGATGACGTTCGCAGCCGCTTCGTGGCTGGGTTTGGCATTGGGCGGGCTGGAGGCGCGAAAATTGGCGTAAGCGAGATCCAGGATGCCGGCATCGGTGATGGCCAGCGCGTCGCCCAGCACCTGCTTGGCCCGCCCGGCATCGGCGATCGCCCGGTAATTGGCTTCGACGGTGGCACGGAAGAAGCGTGTCGCGCTCTCCAGGTTGGCGTCCAAATACCGCTTGTCCATCACCAGCCCGGAATAGAGCCAGGGGATGCGCTCGGCCAGAAGGTCGACGATGGGCGTGAGTCCTTCGGCCAAGGCGGCCGAGCGGTAGGGTTCGCCCAGCATGGTGGCGGTGACGGCGCCGGTGCGCACCGGTGCGAGCCGCTGGACGCCGATCTCCTTGAAGGTGACGTCGTCGCGGCTGAGCCCCAGCTTGCCGAGCGCCAGGGTCGTCGTCGCGTCGCTTTCCGAGCCGACGCTGGAGATGCCCACCGTGCCGCCCTTGAGGTCTTCGGGTTTGTCGATTCCGGGCGCCGTGAACAGGGCGGAACGGACGACATTGCTGAGCGAGCCGATGGCCCGCACATCGGCACCTAGGGCGTTGGCGCGCACCACCGAAGACAGGCCGATATGCATCAGGTGCACGCGCCCCTCGGTCAAGGCGGGCCCGGTCTCGCTGCCGCCCACCATGTCGACGATTTCGACCGCCAGGCCCTGGGCGTCATAGAGACCTTCGGCCTCAGCCATCCAGATGGCGAGAAAGGTGTTGGCCGGCGAGGTCATGCCGACCCTGAACGGGATGGGATCCTGGGTGGTTGCCACGGGGGCGGCCTCCTGTCTGTTGGCGTTGGCGGGATCTAGGGCACCGGTTCCAGCCGGACGACCGCGCCCGGGTCCTCGTCGGTCAGGATATAGAGATAGCCGTCGGGCCCGTTGCGGACGTCGCGGATGCGCTGGTGCCAGTCTTCCAGCAGCCGTTCCTCGCCGACCACATGTTCGCCGTCCAATGTCAGGCGATTGAGATGCTGCAGCGCCAGGGCGCCGACGAAAAGGTTCCCTTTCCAGCCCGGGAACTTGTCGCCGGTGTAAAAGGCCATGCCCGAGGGCGCGATGGACGGCACCCAATACTTGATGGGTTGCTCCATGCCGGGCTTGTGGGTGCCCTCGCCGATGGGAAAGCCGGCGTAGCTCATGCCGTAGGTTATCACCGGCCAGCCGTAATTGGCGCCCCGCTTCAGGATGTTGATCTCATCACCGCCGCGGGCCCCATGCTCAACCGCCCAGATCGCTCCGGTCCCGGGATGCCGGGCGATGCCTTGGGCATTGCGGTGGCCATAGGTGAAAATCTCCGGCTGGGTGCCGGCGCGGTTCACGAAGGGATTGCCCGGTGGCACCTTGCCGTCGTCGGTCAGGCGGATGACCTTGCCGATCAGGGTGGTGAGCTTCTGGGCATTTTCGGGCTCGCCGCGCTCGCCGGTGGTGATGTACATCAGGCCGTCGGCACCGAACACGATGCGGGAGCCGAAATGGACCCCGCCGCTCCCGCCCGGCCGGGCGGCGAAGATCACCTTGAGGTCCTCGAGCCTGTCGCCGGTGAACCGGGCGCGGGCCACATGGGTGCCGATCCCGTCCATGCGGCGGCCGGCATAGGTCAGGTAGATCAGCCGGTTCTCGGCAAATTTCGGGTGGGTCACGACGTCCAGCAGGCCGCCCTGGCCGCGCTCGACCACCGGGGGAACGCCGGCGATGGGGGCCTTCACCAGTTTGCCGTCCCGGATCAGCCGCAGCCGTCCCGGGCGCTCGGTCACCAGCATGTCGCCGCCCGGAAGGAAGGCCAGCGCCCAGGGATTCTCCAGGCCGGAGGCGATGGCCTTCAGGCGGAAAGCGGCTTGTTGCGAGCGGTAAACCTTGTCCTCGGCGGGTGCGGCGTCCTGGACAGGCGCGGCGGCGCAGCCCAGCGTCACCAGAACGGCCGCGGTCAGGGTCGTGCACGCGGCGCGGCGGGCAAGGCGGTGGGTCATGGGTCCAATCGGTGTCATCGGAGATTCTCCTTCGGCCGGTGCAACCAGGTTTCGCCCCTGCCTAGCCAAGGAATGTGTCAATTCTGCGCTGGAAGCTGCCCCCTCAGGCGCCGCCGGGCGTCCATCGGAGGAAGCGGGCGAGCCCTTTTCCCATCACCCATTCAAGATCGTCGGTGGAGAGGAAGCCGAGCTCCTCGGTGAAGACGGTGACGCACTGGCGGTAGCTTTCGATGATCGACCAGATGCGGGTGAGATCGGTGCCCCAGAAGGCGCGCTCCGGCCCGAAGGCGCGGATCAGGCGCTCCAGGACCGCGTGCAGGTTGCGGTAGGGATAGGGCTCGGAGGAATAGAGCGGTATGGAGCTCACCTTGACCGAAACGTTGGAGAAGTCCGCCATGGGGATCAGGCTCTCGATCGCCGCGACGGCGTCATCGTCCTTTTCCCGGTTCAGGTTCATGTGATCGATGATCATCCTGAGCTTCGGGTGGGCGCGGGCGATCTCGGCGAAGACCGCGTTCTGCCCCGGGGCGAACAGCATCAACGGGATGTCGTACTTTTCCGCCTCGGGCCAGAACCAGTCGGCGGTGCCGTCATGCAGCCAGGGGGACTCGGCATCCTTCTGGAAGGCAAGGCGGATGCCTGTCATGCCGGGGGCGGCGGTCCATTGGGGCAGCAGGGCGGCGTTTTCCGGCCGGGCGAGGTCGATCCGCCCCATCACCGTGAACAGGCCGGGATACTTGGCGGCACCGGCCAGCGCCAGGTCGTTGCGCCCGCCCTCCCATCCCGGGGGCACGAGGACGGCGGCATCCACCCCGGCCTTCGCCATCTGCGCCCGCAGGTCCTCGTAACCGAATGGATCGGGCAGGTGAGCGGCCGGCGAAAACCAGGGCCGGTCCGGCGTTGGTGCCGCCCAGATATGCACCTGGGAATCGATGATCACGGTGCTTACTCCGCGGCCTCCGCCCGTGGCGCGTAGCCCAGCGTCACCGGCTTGGCGAAGATGTCCGACGTCACCTCGCTGACCCGGCGGCAGCCGACATAGGCCATGGTCTTCTCGAATTCGGTCTTGAGGATGGAAATCGCCTTCTCCGCCCCCGCCTGGCCGGCGACCGAGGTGCCGTAGAGCGTCGCCCGCCCGGTCAGCACCGCATCGGCGCCGAGCGCCAGGGCCTTGACCATGTCGGACCCCCGGCGGATGCCGGAATCCAGGATCACCGTGGTCTTGTTGCCGACGGCGCGGACGACCTCCGGCAGCACGTCGATGGTCGGCGCCGCGGCATCCAGCGCCCGCCCGCCGTGGTTGGACACCACAACCGCGTCGGCGCCATGCTCCACCGCCAGCAACGCGTCCTCCTCGCGCAGGATGCCCTTGATGATCAGCTTGCCGGGCCAGAACTCGCGCATGCGGTCGATATCGGCCCAGGTCATGGCGGTGTGGCGCATCGGGCGCTCCTTGCCGGTGCCGGTGGTGACGCGCTGGTTGTACTTGGCGGGATAGTTCTCATGGCGCGGCATGCCGGTGGTGGTGATATAGCGCGCCATCACGCCGAGCAGCCATTCGGGATGCAGCGCCATGTCGGTGACCGAACGCGGCGAAATGGTGAAGGGGATGGTAAAGCCGTTGCGCTTGTTGTATTCGCGGTTGTTGCCGAGCGCCCCGTCGATGGTGACCACCAGGGCCTCGAACCCGGCATCCCGGGCGCGGCCCACCATTTCGTAGGACAGCTCCTCCTCCTTCCACATGTAGAGCTGGAACCACAGGCGTCCGCCCGCCACCTCGGCGATCTTCTCCATGGAGGTGATCGACCCGGTGGCCAGGGTGAAGGGGATGCCTTGCGCGGCGGCGGCCTTGGCCAGCTCCAACTCGCCCTGGTACCAGGTCAGCCCGGCGATCCCGGTGGGCGCGATGGCCATGGGCAGCTCGGTCCGTTTGCCCAGCAGCTCGGTGCCCATGTCCCGGTCGGACAGGTCCACCAGGAAGCGGGTGCGCAGCTTGAGCCGCTTGAAGGCCTCGCGGTTGTCGGCCAGCGCCACCTCGTCCTCGGCGCCGCGGTCGAGGTATTCGAAGACGCCCTTGGGCAGGCGGCGGCGCGCGATCTCGCGCATATCGGCGATGTTGTAGCAGCGATCCAGTCGCGACATGGGATCCTCCCCTGTTCCGGTTCTCTGACCTGTTGTGTCTTGGCCGCCCCTACCTTCCCGGGCGCAGGCGGTGATCTTAGCGCCGCCGGACGGCCCGGGGCCAAGGAAAATGCGGCCGGCGGCGGCGATCTTAACCCCGCCCGCGCGCCGCCTCGATGAGGGCGAGAATTTCGGGGGGCGAGATCGGGGCCTGGGTGATGCGCACGCCGAAGGGGCCGAGCGCGTCCTCGATGGCGGAGGCGATGGCCGGCGCCGCCGGCACCACGCCGCATTCGCCCACCCCCTTGACGCCGAGCGGGTTGAGCGGCGAGGGCGATTCCTGGGCGATCACCTTGACGCGCGGCATCTCGGTTGCCGTGATCAACAGGTAATCGGCGAAATTCGTGGTCAGCGGCTGGGCGTTCTCGTCGTAGGCCATGCGCTCGAACAGGGCGTTGCCGATGCCGTGGGCCGTGCCGCCGATCGCCTGGCCCGCCGCCATCATCAGGTTGATGATGCGCCCACTGTCGAAGGCCAGGATGTAATCGAGGATCTCCACCCCGCCGGTCTCGATATCGACCTCGACGCATGCCACCGCCGTGCCGCTGGCGTAAGCGGGGCTGTCGAGGATGACGTTCTCGCTGGCCTCCAGGCCCGGGCCGATGCCGCCCGGCAGCGAATAGCCCGGCGTGCCGGACAGCGCATGGGCGACCTCGGAAAAGCTCACCTTCACGTTGGGGATCCGCCCCCCCGTGGCGCGCGGATGGATGGCATCGCCGGTGATCTCGAGCTGTTCAACCGGCGTCTCCAGCATCGCCGCGGCGGTGGCGAGCGCCTTGTCCCGCACCTTGCCCGCCGCCACATGGGCCGAAGTGCCCGCCGTCACCGTGACCCGGCTGTTCGACGTGCCGATGCCGAGCGCCGTCGCCGCCGTGTCGCCGGTGGTGACGGTGACGTTGGCGATATCGCCGCCGAGGCTGCGCGCCACGATCTGGGCCAGCATGGTCCTGGTGCCCTGGCCGATCGCCGTCGCCCCGGTATAGACGTGGATGCGCCCCGACGTGCCGATGCGCACGGTGACCGCCTCGAACGGCCCGCGCCCGGTGCCTTTCATGAAGTTGGCGAGCCCGATGCCGATATGCCGGCCTTCGGCCCGGGCGGCCGCCTGGCGGGCGGCGAAAGCGTCCCAGCCCGCGGCCTCCAGCGCAGCCGCCTGGCTTTTCGCGTAATCGCCGGAATCGAGGACCACGGGCAGGCCGCCCCGGGTCTTGAGCGGGCGTTCATAGGGCATGGCCTCGGCCGGCACCAGGTTGCGCCGGCGGATTTCGGCCCGGTCGAGGCCGAGCTCCCGCGCCACCCGGTCGAGCAGCCGTTCGATCACGAAACTCGCCTGGGGGTGACCGGCGCCGCGCACCGGCGTGACCGGCACCTTGTTGGTCAGCGCCAGTTTGGCCCCCATGCGGTAGTGGGGCAGGATGTACGTGCCGGGCACCGATTCGGCCGAATTCTGGGGCAGGTTGATGCCCCGCGCGGTATAGGCGCCGTGCTCGTGGACGATGGAGCCGCGGATGCCCAACAGGCGCGCCTCATCGTCCACCGCGACCTCGACGTCCCAGAACTGGTCGCGTTCCTGGGTGGTGGCGATGAAATGTTCGCGCCGGTCCTCGATCCATTTCACCGGGCGGCCCAGCTTCAGGGCGGCGATGCACACCACCACGTCTTCCGGATAGACCACCAGCTTGGGCCCGAAGCCGCCGCCGATGTCCGGCGTCGCCACCCGGATCTGGTTCTCGTCCCGCCCCAGCATGTCGATCAGCACGCGGAGCGTCGAATGGGGCATCTGGGACGAGACCCACAGGGTCAAGAGGTCGGTCGCGGCGTCATGGGCGGCGACGGCGCCCCGGCATTCGATGGAATGGCTGCCGCCGCGATGCAGCGCGAAGGTCTCGGAAAAGACATGGGGGGCGGCGGCGAAGGCCGCGTCGACATCGCCGTATTCGGTATTGAATTCGGCCAAGAGGTTGTCCGCCGCCCCGGCATGCACCGGCGGCGCATCGGCGCCGAGCGCGTCCCGGCAGTCGGAGACCGCCGGCAGGATGTCGTAATCGACCATCACCAATTGGGCCGCGTCCTCGGCGATATAACGATTGTCCGCGATTACCACGGCGATGGCTTCGCCGACATGGACGGTTTCGGCCCCCGCCAGGGCCGGGCGGTTGCGTTCCTGGCGGTAGGCGGCGCTCGGCAGGCCGACCACCAGGAACTCGCTTTCGAGGAACGGCAGGAGGTCGTCTCGGGTCAGCACCGCGTGCACGCCGGGCAGCGCCCGGGCGGCCTCGGCATCGATGCCGGTGATTTTGGCATGGGCATGGGGGCTGCGCACGAAGGCGGCCTCCAACATTCCGGGCAGGACGATATCGTCGATGAACCGCCCCCGCCCGCGCAGCAGGGCGGCGTCTTCCAGGCGCTTGGGCGCATGCGCGTAATGTTCGGCGCTCATCAGCCCGCGTCCTCCCGCAGCCTGGCCGCCGCGTCGAGCGCGGCATCGACGATCCCCTGATAGCCGGTGCAGCGGCACAGGTTGCCGGAAATGGCCATGCGGACCTCGTCTTCGCTGGGGTCCGGGTTGTCGGCCAACAGCTCCTTCAGGGTCATCAGCATGCCCGGCGTGCAAAAGCCGCATTGCAGTCCGTGATGGTCGCGGAAGGCCTCCTGCAAGGGATGCAGCGCGTCCTCCCTTGGTGCCAGGCCTTCGACGGTGTCCACCGCGGCGCCATCGGCCTGGACCGCCAGCATCAGGCAGGCGCGGGCGCTGCGTCCGTCGACCAGGACCGTGCAGGCGCCGCAGACGCCGTGCTCGCAGCCCATATGGGTGCCGGTGAGGCCAAGCTCGCGGCGCAGCATGTCGGCCAGGGTCAGGCGGGTCTCGACCTCGAGCGAACGTTCCGTGCCGTTGACCATGCAGGTGATCTTGCGCGTCTCCGCCATGGTCACCGAACCCTTGATGCTTGGGCGCGTTGGGCAGCCCGGGCCAGCGCGCGGCACGCCAGCACGCCGGCCAATTTCTGGCGGTAGGCGGCGGGGGCATGGACGTCGTCCTGGGCCTCGATCGAGCGGCAGGTGTCAGCCGCCGCACGGATGGTCTCTTCGCTGCCCGGCCGGCCGATGAGGGCGGCTTCCGCCGCCTCGGCCCGCACCGGGGCGGCGCCCATGCCGCCGAGCGCCAGGGCGGCGCGGGTGACGATGCCGGCCGCGTCCCGTTCGATCAGGGCGGCGGCGGAGACGATGGCGAAATCGCCGTGGCGGCGGGCGAATTCCTGAAACGCCCAACCGTGCCCCGGCGCCCAGGCCGCCAGGTGGACGGCGACCAGAAGCTCGTCCCAACCGAGCGCCGTCATCAGGTAGCCCACGGGGAAGTCCCGATAGGCAACCTCCCGGGCGCCCCCCGGCCCGGTGATGGTGAGCCGCGCATCCAGCGCGGCGGCGACGGTGGGGATCTCGGCCGCCCCGTCGGAATGGGCGAGGGAGCCGCCGACGGTGCCCCGGTTCCGGGTCTGGCGGTGGCCCACCTGCGGCAGGGCTTCCGCCAGCAACGGGCAAAGGCGGGCGACGTCCTTCGAATATTCGACCTCGCGCTGGCGCGTCATGGCGCCGATCTCGATGCCGCCCGCCTCCTCGCGGATGAAGGCGAGCGCCGCCACCCGGTTGAGGTCGATCAGGTGATCGGGCTGGGCGTAGCGCATGTTGAGCATGGGCATGAGGCTCTGGCCGCCGGCCAGCAGCTTGGCGTTCTCCAGGCTCCCCAGAAGGCTGACAGCGTCTTCGATGGTGTCCGGCGCGTGATAGGAAAAGGGCGGTGGTTTCATGGCTCTGTCTTTTCGGCTGCGCCCCAGAATGCCACAACGGGCCCGGCCGTGGGGAACGGAAAAAGCGATTCCACGGTTTCCTTCCGCGCGTCCAAACGCTAGCTTGGCCCGAAAAGGGCGTGCATCCATGACCGTATCCCATAAACCGCTCAACCAACGCTCCGCGCGGGAGCTGGCCCAGGGCATCGCCGCGGGCGCCTTTACCGCCGAGCAAGCGACCGAGGCCTGCCTGGCGCGCATCGAAGCGCGCGAGGGCGCCATCAAGGCTTGGGCGCATCTCGATCCCCAGGCGGCCCTTTCCCGGGCCCGGGCCCTCGATTCAGGCCCGCCGCGGGGGCCGCTGCACGGCGTGCCGGTGGGCATCAAGGATATCTTCGATACCTTTGATGCGCCGACGGAGATGGGCTCCCCCATCTACGCGGGCAATCGGCCGTTCGCCGATTCTTATGCCGTCGCCGCCCTGCGCGCGGCCGGCGCGGTGATTCTGGGCAAGACGGTGACGGCGGAGTTCGCCGGCATGCATCCGGGCCCGACCGCCAATCCCCATGACCCGTCCCGCACGCCGGGCGGATCGTCCAGCGGGTCCGCCGCCGCGGTCGCTGATTTCATGGTGCCGGTGGCGCTCGGCACCCAGACCGGCGGCTCGGTGCTGCGCCCGGCGTCGTTCTGCGGCGTCGTCGGCTTCAAGCCCCAGTTCGCCGCGATCAGCCGGGCCGGGCTGAAGCTCGCCGCCGAGACCCTCGACACCGTCGGCGTGCTGGCGAGGGACGTCGAGGACGCGGCGCTGATCTACGACGTGCTGACCGGCCAGGTGCCGGCAGCGCCCGCGGAACGCGCCACCCCGCCCGCCATCGCCTTCTGCCGCACCGTGCTTTGGGAGCGGGCGGAGCCGGAGACCATTCGGGCGCTGGAGGAGGCGCGCGAAAAGCTCGGGGCCGCGGGCGCGGCGGTCGATGAGATCGACATGCCGGGCGACTTCCTCGCCGTCGACCGGGAGCGCAACATCGTCAACGCGGTCGAGCGCGCGCGCACCATGGCCCATGAATGGCACCATCACCGGGACGCGATCAGCGACACCCTGGCCGAAACCCTGACGGAAGGCCTGGCCACCCCCCATGAGGCCTACCTCGCCGCCCTGGAGACCTGCCGGGAGGCGCGCGCCCGGCTGCCGGGGCTGTTCGGCGCAAAAGACGCGCTGCTTGTCCCCTGCGTGCCGGGGGCGGCGCCCCGGGGCCTCGGGTTCACCGGCGATCCGGCCTTCCAGGGGTTCTGGACGGCGCTGCACGTGCCGACCATCACGCTGCCGACCCACCGGACGGATGATGGCCTGCCGGTGGGGATCCAGCTGGTCGGCCGGCCGCGGGAGGACGCGGGCCTCTTGGCGGTGGCGCGCTGGACCCTGGCGCGGCTCAAGGGGAGCGACCCATGAAGCTC
>JAOTVC010000133.1 GCA_029863585.1 Alphaproteobacteria bacterium
TTCCTGATCGGCGGATTCCGCGGCGAAACGGGTTTCGTGGGATCGCCCATGACGGGGCGGGGCGACGCCCTTTTCCAAAACGGTCGAAAGAATCCGAGAACGAGGCCCTTCTTGAACTGCTATTATTATTCATCCCAGACCGGCAGGCCAATGCCGCCTTTGCGTCGCAAGAATCGCAGGTGGGAATAAGTCACCGAATACAGATACGGGAGGTTGCCATGGTGGTCCTAAGGACGATGAGCCGCACATGCCTGATGGGTGCGGCGATTTTCTGCGCTCTGATACAAACCGTTCGGGCGGAAACCGATGCCGAGTTCTTCAAGAAGAAAGGGATCGTGTTCCACATTGGTTACGGCGTGGGCGGCGGCTACGACGCCTATGCCCGTGCGTTGGCCCATCACCTGAGCCGGCATGTGCCGGGCAAACCCAAGATCAGGCCGCAGAACCGGCCCGGTGCGGGCAGCATGCGTCTCGCCAACGAGCTTTACAACGTGCTTCCCCAGGACGGCAGCGCCATTGGGATGATTTCGCGCTCGACGCCGGCGGAGGTTCTGTTCGGAAACAAGCTTGCGAAGTTCGATCCGACCAAGTTCAACTGGCTCGGCAGTACGAACAACGAGGTCAGTGTCTGCGTTGCCTGGCACGCCACCGGAATCAAGACCTTGGACAAATACCTGCATGGCGGCACGCTGGTCGGCGGCACCGGCTCCGGTTCCGAAACCAGCACCTATCCCAAGGTCATCAACAACGTGCTCGGCGCCAACCTGAAGCTGGTTTTCGGCTACCCGACGGGCACCAGCATCAACCTCGCCATGGAGCGCGGCGAGGTGCAGGGCCGGTGCAGCTGGTCCTGGACGTCGATCAAGACGAGCAACGCGCAGTGGCTAAGAGAGAACAAGATCAACGTCCTTCTCCAGATGTCCACCTCCAAGCACCCGGAACTGACCGAGATGAAAGTCCCCTGGATCATGGACCTCGCGAAAGATAAGCGTTCCCGCCAGATCCTGACCCTGATCTTTGCCTCCCAGGCGATGGGGCGTCCCATCGTGGCCCCTCCCGGCGTGCCCGAAAACCGCGTCAAGGCACTGCGCGCCGCCTTCGATGCAACGATGAAGGATGAGGCTTTCCTCAAGGAAGTCCGTGATCGGAAATTGGAGCTCGCCTCGATCTCCGGTGTTGAGGTCCAGAGCCTCGTGACGGATATCATGCAGACCCCGCCCGACGTCGTGCAGGCCGCCAAGGAAGCGACCGAAAAGACCGGCGGTATGTTCATCAAGAAGGCCAAGGTCCAGATGGTCGAGCATAGCGGCCCGGTGACGAAAATCAGGAAGGGCGGCCGCACGATTGCGATCAAGCTTAAGAACGGCAAGGAGGTCATGGCAAAGGTCTCGGGGTCCCGGACAGCGGTCACCCTCGACGGCAAGAAGGGGAGCCGGAAGGCGGTCAAGGTCGGCATGTCCTGCACCTTCACCTATCCGGGGGCCGGACAGGAAGCCAAGAAACTGGATTGCCGGACCAAGTAGAGATCTCGGTTCGCGATTAGCCGCGGGCGGCGGATCGGCGGGAATCGGCGCTGCCCCGCTTGGCGGGTGCAATGGGCCCTCGATTTTGTTCCGCCGCCGCCGCCGCGATCGGCGCGCCTGATCCGGTCGTTGGAAACGCGCAAAGGAGTTCGAGATGGACGGACCTGAAAAACTTCAGCTGGCGGACCTCGAACAGGTCGGCCCGGGGACGCCCGCCGGCCGGTATTTCCGGAAATTCTGGCAACCCATCATGCGCGCCCGTGACCTGCCTCCGGGACGCCCGAAGCCGGTCGAAATGCTGGGGGAGAAATTCACCATATACCGCGGTGAAGGCGGCAGCGCCTATGTCACGGCCTATCGCTGCCCCCATCGGGGGACGCCCTTGTCGTTGGGATGGGTGGAGGGCGATAGTCTCAGGTGCCGCTACCACGGTTGGCGTTTCGAAGGGGACGGACAGTGCGTGGAGCAGCCCAACGAAGACCGGCCTTTTTGCGACCGCATTCAGGTTCGCACCTATCCTTCCAAGGAATACGCGGGCCTGATTTTCGCCTATCTCGGCGACGACCCTGCCCCGCCGTTCAGGACGATTCCCGACTTGGACCAACCGGGCGTTATCGTTGCCGATCCGGTGGAAATGCTGCCGTGCAATTATTGGAACAAGTTCGATAACGACCACGGCCATATTCCCTGGGTCCACCGCGCGACGGGGCTGAGGACGGGCCGCGACGACATATTGGTCCTGCGCCAGGAAGTGATGCAGAAGACCGAATTCGGCATGGTCAGCAAGCGCCACGTGAAGGGGGCCAAGGGCGATGTCGGGGGCGCCCTGGGGGCCGGCAAGCTGTCCTATTTCATCATGCCGAACATCCGTCTGTTCTTCGGCCGCACCCGGGCCAAGGGGTTCGAGGACAGCGGATTGTGGGACACCAAGGTGGTTTGGATGGTGCCGGTCCATGATCAGAAATTCGAGGCCTTCGATGTCACCCACACGCCGATCGAAGGCAAGGAGGCGGAAGCCTATGCCGAGGCGCGCTACTCGCAACAGGAGGCGGAAGCCGAATTCAGGTGGGACCTCGCGGCCAAGATCCTGGATGGCGAGATGAGCCTCGACGAATTGCCCGACTATATGGGCGCCTATACCAGCTTCGCCATCGAAGACTATGTGACCCAGGTCGGCATGGGTCCGCTTGCCGAGCGAAGTAAGGAAAACCTTGCCGCGACGGACACGAAATTGGCGATGCTCCGCCGCCTTTGGCTCGACGAAGTCACGGCGCTCTTGGATGGCCGGCCCACCACCGATTGGAAGCTGCCCGACGAGCCGCTTTCGGAATACGGCGTGAAGCACTATCAGTTCGGCTCGTAGCCGGACGAAGATCCGCGTCCCGATCGGTGAGGGTAACGGGGGCCGAGCCTGCGCAGCCGCCAATCCGATGTTGGGTGGTCGCCCTAAGGGGGTTGGGTCAGGCGGCCGGGACATCACGCGCCTGGATTAATCCGCATTGTGGTCCCGCCAGTATCGGGCCAGGTCCCCGGTGGTGACGAACCAAACGTCTTCGAAAGACAAGGCGTAGTGGATCATCTCCTGTACGCCCCAGGCATAGGCCGGCAGCCCCGACATGTGGGCGTGAGCACCGAACTGAAAGCAAAGCGGTTCATATTGTGCGGCGCCGCGCATCGCATCGAGCTGGCTCTTGAAAAACTCAACGATTTCCTTACAGCTCCTGAACTGGTCACCGGCCCGGCCCATCAACTTTCTTTCGTTGTAATTCATATACCTTTGAATGGGGACATCGACGATGGTCCCGTCCCCCGCCGTGACGATTGACGGCAGATCGCCGAGGTCGTGATGGCTGTGCCAATCGACCTTTTCCTCGACCAGGATCCGCACCGTGTTCTCGCTCGTCCGCCGGCCGCTGGAGACCCAACAACGCGGGCGCAAGCCGGACGCGGTCTCGATCATGTCCAGGGTTTTCCGAACCGCCAGCCGTTCTTCCTCGCAGGGCATCGAAAATTGCGGGTGGGATTGATCGTAACTGTGCCCGGCAATGTCATGGCCGCGATCGACGATCTCCCGCGCCAGTTCAGGGAAGAGTTCACCGACGACGCCGTTCATGTGGGACGTGGCCCTCACGCCCACCCGATCGAACATGTCGAGCAACCGCCAAGCGCCGGTCTTGGCCCCGTATTCCTGATAGTAGCGGGCTTGGGGATCGGCGTGCGGTTCCAGCCACCACTCGACCGGGAAATGAATCGAGACCGCGAGCCTCTTGCCGTCCGGAAATGAAAATCGAGGTTGATGCGCCATTTTCAATCAGCTGTGGACCTGGAGACCATCCTTCGCGCCCAGAGAGGTGAATATGACTTACATCTATCGGCGCCGGGCACGGGGAGCCGTCGCGCCGGTCAGGTGATGCCGTAGAATTCCGCGGTGTTCGACCACACCAGCTTTTTCACCGTGGCGGCGTCCATGCCGGCAAGCTGCTCCTTGACGATCGCTTGGGAATCGGGCCAGGTCGCCCCGCCATGGGGATAGTCGTTGGCCCACATGCAGTTGTCGAGAAGCCCGAGCGCCGCCGCGGCGGCGATGCCGGCGGGATCGTTCTGGAACGTGACGAAGACCTGGCGCCGGATGGTCTCGCTCGGCGTGCTGCTCATGCCCGGCAGGTTCGGGTATTCGCGGGGAAACCGCTTGGCGATGCCTTCGAAGCGGTACATGAACGGCAGGATCCAGGCGAGCTCGTATTCCGCGAAAACGACGCGCAGGCCGGGATGATGTTCCAGCACCAGTCCGAACAGGAGGTCCGTCAATAGGATATCGGGCTGGGTGATCGCCCTTTTGACCGACCGCCGGCCCATGTCGACCATGGCGTCGATGGGGATCTGATAAGCCTCCCGTTCCGAGCCCTGGTTGATATTGATGTGGAAATGCAGGGCCAAGCCCAGCCGTTCCGCCGCCGCCCAGATCGGCTCGAACAGCGGATCGGCGTAACTCATCCCATCGGGCAGCTCGGCGGGCAGCATGGCGCCTTTGTGTCCCAGCGCCGCGATGCGCTCCAATTCGGTCACGGAAAATGCGATGTCGAGCACCGACAACAGGCCGATGGCGAACAGGCGCCCGGGCAGCGCCGCGCAGTAGCCGGTAATCCAGTCGTTATAGGACTTGATCCCGGCCAGCTGCAGGGCGGTGTCCTCGCCGCTCAGCGCGTAGAAATTCCGGGCCATGCTGGGATAGAGGATCTCGGCCTCGACGCCGTCCCGTTGCATGTCGCCGAGCCGCGCCTCCGGGTCCCACGGCCCGCGCCATTTGTCCCAGGTGAAGTTTTCGATGGTGTCCTTGACGACCGCCGGGTCCCGTCCGGTGCCGGCGAGGAAGGTCTGGCCGACCGGGTCCGGATTGTGGCCGTCGAACCCGAAATAGAGGCCCTTCTTGCCGGGCGGATCCTGGATGAAGTGGGGGCCATGGGCGCGAAGGGCCTGGGGAATTCCGTCCCACGCGGCCGCGGGCTCGTTGACATGGGAATCGGCTGAAAAAAAGCCGCTGGCGTCCATTTTGTCGTCCTCCCGTCGTGTTCTTGATTGCCCTTAGATGGTTCGTCAGTTTCGGCAGGAGTTCAAGTGCCATTTGATGCGTCCGGTCCGGTTGGCCTTTTCAGTTCCGGTGCCGGTGCAGCGGTGTGCGCGGCTTGCCGCGGTTTTGATTCCGAGCCCACCATGCGATAATTGCCTTGCTGAGAGCGGCGTTTCAGGAACCGGGCCGCGCGGTTGGCGCCGTGGCCCGTCAGGCTTCAGGCGGAATCAGGGGGAAGACGACATGCTTCGATTTTTGCGTATCTTTGTCGCGGCGTTGGTCGTCATCGGCGCGGGATTGCTTGCCCATCCCGGGCAGGCACAGAACCCGCCCGCCATCATCTTTGAAAGCATGATGGATACCTATTTCGACGACAAGAGCGGCCTGATCAGTTTCTCCGCCTACGACGTCGCATTTGCGCCCCAAGGCAAGGCAAAGGCCATGGTCGGGGTCGTCGATGCCAAGGGGAAGGTAATCGCCAAGTTTCCCTTCTATCCGGACTACAAGGTCCGCAACGGCGTGTTCGGCCGCATCCAGGTCAAGGTCCCTGCCGACGTAAAGCTCACCAAGCCCGGCCGTTACGCCTTGGTCTTTGTGATGAACGACAAGGCGATCAGCCGGCTGCCGTTCTCCCTGATGCAGACCGGCGCCGGCAAGGACCCGTTCAACCCGGCCAAGGCTTATGCGTTCGACGGCCTGTGGCGCCGGCTGGGGTACATCGTCGCGGGCGGTTCCAAGGCGAAGCCGATCCCCGACATCTGGGTCTGGTTGGGCGGCCTCGACATGGCGACGCCCGCCAAGTTCCAGGAATACTTCTTCGCCGAACTGGTGCGCGGCGGCAAGGTGGTCGCCCATTCGAAGCGCCGGACCGCATTTTTTAGCGGCGGCCATTTCAAGCGGCGCAAATTCAATCTCTTCCGCCCGCATCCGATCAAGAAGGAAGCAAACGCCGTCTTTTTCACGATGAAGGACCTGCTGGCGGACGGCGATTACGAACTTCGAATCACGCGGCGGACGGACAAGAAACTCATCCGCAATTTCCGGATTTCCGTCGCCCAGGGCAAGTTGAGGACGATCAGGCGCACCGAGCTCGGCTATAAGCCGGCGATCAACTACATCGTGCCCAGGGTCACCAGGAAGGGCTCGACGGCTTACGAATTCGTCGAAGCGACCTGGATTGTCGGCAAATAGGCCCCCTCAAGCCGAACGCGTCACCGATGGGCTTGGTCTTCAGCTTAATCCCACCACCGGGACGGCGGCGCCGTGCACGGCGCGGGCGGCATCGGATGCCAGAAACAGGATGACGTCGGCGAGCGCTTCGGGCGCGACCCAGCGGGCGGGGTCGGCATCGGGCATGGCGTCGCGGTTGGGCTGGGTGTCGATGATCGAGGGCAACACGCAATTGACGTTGATGTTCTTTTCCCGCAGTTCCGCCGCCATGCTCTCGGTCAGGCGGATCACGGCACTTTTCGAGGCGGCATAGGCCCCCATGTCGCCGCCGCCCTTGAGCCCGCCCATGGCGCCGACATTGACGATCTTGCCGTGGCCGGCCGCTAGCATGTGGGGCACCACGGCGGCGGCGGCGTTGAGGACGGACACCGCGTTCATGCCCATCATGCGCTGCCACACCTCGATCGGCGTCTCGTGCACCGGATCGCCCATGGCGAAGCCGCCGGCGATGTTGCAGGCGATGTCGATGGCGCCGAAAGCGTCGATCCCCTGCCGGCAGGCCGCGATCACCGCCGCCCGGTCGCCCAGGTCGGCGGTTGCCAGAAACTGATCGACCGTGTTGCCACCGTGCGCCTTCTCCAGCGCGCCGGCGTCGATATCGACCAGGATTCGCCTGGCACCGGCTCCCTTGAATGCCGCGGCCACCGCACGGCCCAGCGTCCCCGCCGCCCCGGTGATCAGTGCCGTTTTTCCCTCGAATGACATGGTTCCTCCCGGCCCCGATCCCGGGGTTTGGTTGTCGTTCTCTCCCTTCTGCCCGGGCCGGAGCGGCGGTTTGCCGCCGGCGATTGCCGTAATGACCCGGGCCAATCTAATTAATCCATGATATAGCGGCCCGATGTCCGAACCCAAGCGTTACCGCTACATGCGCTCCGCCCTCGTGAAGGATTATCTCCTGGCATCGGCCGGGCTCGCCCTTGGGCTCTTGCCCTTCGTTCTGGCCGAGCCGGGGCGGATCGCCGGCGCCATCCTGGCGGCGATCGGCATGCTCGCTACTTTTCTGTTGCTGCGCACGGTGCGCCGGCACGCCGCCGTGTTCGTGCTGGGCGCCAAATCCTTATCCGCCGGCGGACGCCCCCTTGCGTGGCGGGAGCTCGCCGGCCTGCGGTTGCGCCATTTCGCGACGCGACGGGATCAACCGGGCGGCGGCTGGATGGAATTGCGGCTGCGCGGCGCCGGACAACGGATCACGGTGGACAGCGGCCTCGATGGGTTTTCCGACATCCTCCGGGCCGCCCATGCCGCGGCGCTTGCCAACGGCGTGAAGTTCGATCCCGTGACCGCGGCCAACCTCACTGCCTTCGGCCTCGCGATCCCGCGCGAGGAGATTTAAGCGCCGGCCGGCTTCTCGATCACGCCGAGCTTCGTGTGGCGCACGTCGTGGGGCAGGTTGCGCGCCGCCACGAACTCCTCGTAGGCCTGCAGCGCACCGTCCCAGGCCTGGTTTGGCGCGCAATCGTCGACCACGATGATGCCGCCCGGCGCCACGTTCTCGAAGATGTCGGGCAGGGCCTTGGCGATCGGCACGTAAAGGTCGACATCCAGCAGGCAGAAGGCGATGGGGCCGATGGAGGCGTAATCGAAGGTCGCGGCGTCGGCCTGAATGGCCGTCAGGCCCTCGATGCCGGTGACCTCCATGGAGCGGTCGAACCAGGATTTTTTGTTATCCGCCATCTTGAAGCGGATCGATTCGCTCTTGCCCCGCTGTTCGACCTCGTGATCCACGTGATCGGCGATGAAGCCGGAAAAGGTATCGATCGCGTAATAGGGCTTCTTGATGCCGCTTTCCGTCATGAACCGGTTGAGGAACGCTGTCGTGTAGCCGCGGTTGCAGCCCACTTCGGCGCAGCAGCCGTTGATTTCCGCCACCTTTTCCACGCATTGGGTGAGGAAGATCAACTGCTGGGGCGAGAACTGGAACGGATAGACGCTGAACATCTTCTTGTCGAAGATGCCGGTCCTGAGGGAGCCGTCCTTGATCAGGGTATAGACCGCCTTGCTGACGGGATTGAGCGTCTTGACCATAAAAGCCCCCGGTTACGTGGGTTAGCGCCGATGGCAGGGCGTTGCCGTCGGCCGGGCAAATATATGCACTCCCCAGCGCTTTCACAATCCGTCCGCTCAGGCGGAAGAGGTGAGCCTGCCGGTCTTTTCAGAATGCCGTTGGGCGAGCCAGCGGCGCATCAGGCGGGCCGTGGTGGCCGCACCCGTCATGTCGATGCCGGGGCCGGATTCCTGCGGTCTCCGGGTCCGGGCGGCGGCCCGGTTCAATGCCGCGGCGAGGGCGGGTCCGGTAAGATCGGCTTCCGCCAGCATCTCGGCCCGGCCCAGTCGCGCCAGTGCCGCGGCGCGCCGGCGTTGCTCCGTCTGGCGGCCCTGGCCGAACGGCACCAGCACCGCAGGCGTTCCCGCCTCCATCACTTCCATCGCCGTGTTGTAGCCGCACTGCGAGACGCTCGCCCGTGCCCGCGCCAGAAGGTGCCGGAAATCGGGCCGCATCCGTTCGACGATGACGCCCGGCCCGGCGCGGGCCATCAGGCGCGCGGCATCGTCGTCCGGAATATTGGGCCCGGTCAGCAGGCGCCAGGGGGCGTCTGCCAGCGCCCGGCCGAGGGCAGGGTCCGCCCGGGCGTCCAGCGCCGCCCACATCAGCGCGGCACCGAAGGCGCCGCCGCCGGCCGAAACCAGCACCTCGCCATCATGGGTTCCGGTGTTCGATGTCCCTTTGGCCGGAGTCGGGGCCAGCACATAGCCCGTGTAATGAAGAATGTCCGCGATCCGCCCGGCCGGCGGGAAACTTTCCTCCAAGGGAAGGAGACCCCGGTCGCCATGGACCAGGACGGCATCGAACCAACGGACCACGTGATCCGCCATTTCCTCGTAGCGCGCGTCGCTGCGTTTGGTGGCAATGATGTCGCGCACCGAGGAGACGATGAGCGGCCGCGGATGCGCCGATCGGGCGGCTTCGATCAGGGATATGATTTCTTCGGCGATCTGAGAGCGGCCGAAGGGAAACATCTCGACCAGCAAGGCATCGGACTTTGCCGCCTGAAGGATCTCGAGCATCGCCCGGATCCGCGCGCGCCGGAGCGACCCATCCGCCGTCTGGCCCGCGGCATCGACGAGGCGTGTATAGGTGTCGTCCGGGCTGCGGACCGGCGGCAGTTGATGCAAGGGGATGCCGGCCAGGTCGATCCCCGGCACCGGCATGCCGCCGGATATCACCTCGACCGAAAGGCCATCGTCCGTCATGGCCCGGGCCAGGACACAGGCCCGCTGAAGATGGCCGATGCCGCGCAAATGTTGGACGAAAATCAGGACCCGGCCCGGCGCCATCAGGCGGTCTCCCGGATGCTGTCCGGCCGGTGGCGGACCGCCGCGGACAGCGCGGCGTTCAGCGTCTTCGAGGCCGCCGCGATCCCGTGTTGCCGCCGGGCTTTGGCGCGGGCCGCGCGGCCCATCTCGGCGGCCCGGTCCGGCGCATCGAAAAGCAGCGCCAGGGCCGCGCCAAAGGCAGCCCCATCGCCTTCGGGAGTGAGCATCCCGGTCACGCCGTCCTCGATGATGGTGGCGATGGCGGCGCGGGCGCCCGCCACCGCGGGCAAGCCGGCGGCCTGTGCTTCCAGGATCGCCATCCCCAGTGCCTCGTTGACCGCGGGCCAGGCAAAGATGTCGCAGGCCGCATAAAGTTCCGCCAATTCATCGCCCTCACGGAGCCCAAGGAAGCGGACCCGATCGCGGCCCAAGGGGCGGAACGTGGCTTCGACTTCGGCGCGGGCCGGGCCGTCGCCCGCCACCAACAATTGCCAGGGGCGGTCCGTCAGTCGGGAAAGCGCCTCGGCCATGATGCGATAGCTCTTGAGCTTGTCCCCCGGCCGCATCATGGCTACGGAGAGCAGCCAGGGCAGCTCCGCCGCCAGGCCATGGGCGGCGGCGAGCTTGGCCCGTACCGGGCCGCGCGGTGGCACTGCGGCGGCGGCGGGCATTTCCGAATCGTCGAGGAACGGCGCGAGTTGCCAGATTGTGGCCCCCGGCTTCAGGGCGGCCGCGACCTCCGGCCGGTCGGCGGGATTGAGCTCGAGGACTGCATCCGCCGCGGCCAGCGCCTCCCGCGTCCCGTGGTAGCCGATTTCGAGGGCGCCCTTGGCGCGCGCCCGGTTGAGAGTGGCTTCGCAGACCAGGTAGGGGATGTCGAGCGCCGCCGCCACCTGGGGTCCGATCCAGTCGGGCGCCTTGTCGTAGACGTGGTAAGTGAACATCGCCTCCGGGCGTTCGCCCGCGGGCCGCGCTCGCAGGCGCCGGGCCGCGCGTGCACCGAGGCGCAGACCCGCGGCGCGCAGGCGCTTCGCCCTTGCCGCATCGCCGCCGCCCTCGAAGGCGCGAAAGCGGCTCAGCAGGGCGACGTCGTGCCCGCATGATTCCAGGGCGCGGATCAGCAGCCGAGCGATCCGCCGGTCGCCGCTCGGCACCGGTGAATCGGGCGCCTTCAAGGGAGCATAGAAGGCAATGCGCATGGCTATTCGGCCGCTTGGCCGCGCGCCGGCGCGACGCCTGGAGGGGCGATCCCGAACAAGGCGGCGAGGGCGCCGATTTGGCCGGCTTGCGAAAACGCCTCGCGCACCCGGGCGGCGCCGGCGGTGCCGTAGCGTTCCCGTAGCGCGGGATCCCGGATCAGGCCGGTGATCGCCGCCGCCAACGCGCCGGCATCCTCGGGCGGGACAAGCTGGCCCGTCTTGCCGTGAATGATCAATTCGGGCACCGCGGAAACGGTGGTGGAAACCACCGCCAGCGCCTGGCTTTGGGCTTCCAGAAGCACGTTGGGTAAGCCGTCGCGATCGCCATTTCCGGCGACGCGGCAGGG
>JAOTVC010000134.1 GCA_029863585.1 Alphaproteobacteria bacterium
GTCGAGATAGGCCGCGTAATTTTCGGTGAAGGTATCGCGCAGGCCGCGGACGTAATCCGCGTCGAAAGCGTTCTTGATCAACAGACACCCGTTCTCCAGGTACAGCTTGACGGCGGTCTGAAGAAGGGGGGAACTGCGTACATCCTCACCGGGCTCGATGGGCGCGGCATCGATGGTCGGCATGGCGGCCGTGACGGGATTGGCAACGCTCATCGACTCTCGCCCCTCATGGTTCATGACCGGCCGGCGCGCCTGCGGGCAGCCCCAATGCAACAATCCTATCCGAACAGGTAAATAGCGAGAAGGGCCAAGCTGCATGCGGCCGCCAGCGGCGGACACCAGCGCGGCACCCGAACCCCGACGGCGGCGTCGGTCCCTGCCCGATGCAGCTTCAGGAGCGCCAGATTCACCACCGTGAAGACGAACAGGTTGACCGCGCTGGTCAGGGTCACCAGGCCGATGAACTCGATTGCGGCAGTGAAAATCAGCACGATGCCACCGACCAGAAAGGTCGCGCGCAGCGGCGTTCGCGTCACAGGATTGACGAAGCCGAGCCCCCCGGGTAACCAGCCCCGGCGGGCCATGCCGTAGAGGATCCGGGCGAGCATCACCAGGGTGATCAGAATGCCGTTGGGTACCGCGATCAGGGCGATCACGGACAGGGTGCCGGCCGGTACCCAGGACGCGGCCTGCGCGATCAGTTCCAACGGTGCGCGTGATCCGGCGAGCCGCTCCATCGGCACCGCGGTGACCGCCACCAAGGCCACGGCGCCGTATATCAGAGTGCTGACAAAAATGGTGAGGATGATCGCCCGGGGCAGGGTGCGTTCCGCGGCGTGAGTCTCTTCGGCCATGTTGACGATGTCCTCGAAACCGAGGAACGCGAAAAAGGCGAGGAACGCGCCGGAACCGATCCCGGCCCAGGCGGCGACACCGGGCACCATGTCGGGCCAGACATCGGCCAGGCGGGAAAGGCTGGGCGCGCCGGCGGCAATGACGATAACCAGCCCGGCGACTTCGATCAGGGTCAGCAGGGCGGCAAAGCGGATGGAGTGCGCAACGCCGAGGCAGGCGATCAGGGTGAACCCCGCGACCAGGGCCAGGGCCGTCGGCAGCTCCGGCACGTCGGCGAAGCGCTGAATATAGCCCACCGCGCCCCGGGCCAGGCTGGCGGCCAGGAACACCCCCACCAACACCACCAGGCCGCCGACCAGGCGCGACAGGGCGTCGGACCCGAATGCTTCCTTGACGTAGACCGCGGCGCCCGCCGCTTCGGGGAACCGGGCCGAAAGTTCGGCATAGGATAGGCCCGTCAGCCCGGCCAGGACGCCGGCCAGCACGAAAGAGAGCGGCGCCCCGTAACCCGCGGCGTCGGCAACGGCGCCCACGAGGACGTAGATTCCCGCCCCGATGATGGTGCCGAGCCCATAGAGGACCAGCAGCCAGAGCCCGAGTGCCCGGCGTAGGGTCGCACCGCCCACCGGGGCGAGCGTTTCCGGGGTTTCGCCGTTTGCTTCCTGCTCTCGCACCGTGGATCCCGCGCGCCGCAGCGCCTCCCGTCCGTCTCCGCGACACGCTTGATACCATGGCCTCGGCGCGGGGGCACCGGGACTTTGCCCGGGGCACGGATTCCCCTTTATCGCGAGCCGGGGGTTCCGTATAACGGCGGGGCATTTGGGGAATCCATGGATACGAAGCAACAACTGGACCTGCTATCGGATCTGGTCGCGGCGGCGCGGAAGCGCGGGGCCGATGCGGCGGACGCGGTCTTGTTCGAATCGGCGGCGCTCACCCATAGCCAACGCCTCGGCAAGACGGAAGGCATCGAACGCGCGGAATCGGCGGATCTCGGCCTGCGCGTCCTGATCGGCAAGCGCCAGGCCGTCGCCTCTTCCACCGATCTCGGGGCCGATGCCCTGGACCGCCTGGCCGGCCAGGCCGTCGACATGGCGGCGAGCGCCCCCGAGGACCCCTGGTGCGGATTGGCCGAGGCCTCCGAAATCGGCGCCGATTACCCGCGCCTGGAAACCGCCGACCCTTTTGAACCGAGCCCGGCAGATCTGCAAGCAGCGGCCGCCGCCGCCGAGGATGCGGCCCGCGCCGTCGACGGCGTCACCAATTCCGAAGGCGCGGAGGCGAGCTGGTCGCGCACCTCCATCGCCATGGTGGCCAGCAACGGATTTTCCGGCAGCTACGTCGTCACCCGTCACGGCGTGGCCGCTTCGGTCCTGGCCGGCAACGGCAGGGGCATGGAGCGGGACTACGATTTTTCCTCCGCCGTGTTTCACGACGACCTCGAGGATCCCGCCGCCGTGGGGCGGAGCGCTGGCGAACGCGCCGTGGCCCGTCTCAATCCCCGCAAGGTGGCGACCATTCAGGTGCCGGTGGTGTTCGACAATCGGGTCTCCGGCGGCCTGCTGCGAGCGCTTGCCGGTGCGGTTTCGGGGCCCGCGGTGGCCCGCGGCACAAGCTTCCTGAAAAACGCCATGGGGCAAAGGATCTTCGCCCCGGGAATCAACGTCATCGACGACCCGCTCCGCCCCCGCGGCCTCAGGACCAAGCCGTTCGACGGCGAAGGGCTGGCCACCAGCCGCAGGCCCCTGGTGGATGACGGCGTCCTGGCAAGCTGGATCCTCGATTGCGCATCGGCCCGCCAGCTCAAGCTGCGCTCGACCGCCAACGCGTCCCGGGGCACTTCGGGCCCGCCGTCGCCGGCCCCCACCAATCTCTTCATGGCGCCCGGCACGACCCCGCGCGCGGACATGATCGCCGGCATCGGCCGCGGCTTCCTGATCACCGAAATGATGGGCATGGGCGTCAACGCCGTCACCGGCGACTATTCCCGGGGCGCCGCCGGTTTCTGGATCGAAGACGGTGAGATCGCCTACCCGGTCAGCGAAGTGACGGTCGCGGGCAACCTCAAGGACATGTTCCTCAATCTCACGCCGGCAGACGACCTCGTGTTCCGCCTGGGAACCGACGCGCCGAGCCTCAGGATCGACGGCATGACGGTCGCCGGAAAGTAGGGATATCCTAGCTCTTTCCTGGGGATTCCGGCTCCTGTAAGGTGGCGCCAGCATGAGCGTGACCAAATCAACTGCCAAGGGCAGCGGCGGCAGCGCCTCGGATGGCACCCGCCAAGACCAGGAGCAAGAGCACTCCCTGAGACTGCTCGGCCGGCTGTGGCGGGATCACGGCCGGAGGTACCTTGGCCGGCTCCTCCTCGCCATTGTCTGCATGATGGTCGTCGCGGCCACGACGGGTGCCATCGCCTATGTGATGAAGTTCGTCACCGATGATATCTTCGTGGACCGGAACAAGGCGGCCCTGATCCCGATTTCAGCCGCCATATTCGTGATCTTCCTGACCAAGGGTCTGGCGACCTTCGCCCAGTCCATCCTGATGAACTACGCGGGCCAGCGGGTCGTGGCGGACATCCAACGCCGCCTGTTCGACCACCTGATGGGGGCGGATCTCGCCTTCTTCCAGGCCAATCACACCGGCCAGTTGATCTCCCGCATGACCAACGACGTCAACCGTCTGCGCGGCACCGTCTCCAGCGTCCTGATCGGCATCGGCAAGGATTCGCTGACCCTGGTCGTCCTGATCGGCATCATGTTCGAGCGCGACTGGTTGCTGGCCTTGTTTGCCTCTCTCGTGTTTCCGCTGGCCAGCTTCCCGATCACATGGATTGGCCGCAAGGTGCGCCGGGTCACGTCCGATACCCAGGCCGAATGGGGCAACCTGACGACCCTGCTGGACGAGACCTTCGCCGGGGTCCGCCATGTCAAGGCCTATGGCGCGGAGGACTACGAAAGCCGCCGTGCCGCGGGAAGCGTGCGCCGCATTTTCCGGCTCAACGTCAAGTGGGGCATGGTACGGGCCAGCGTCCATCCCATCATGGGTTTCCTGACCGGCATGGCGGTGTTGTTCGTGATTCTCTACGGCGGCTGGCAGGTGACCGAAGGCAACCGTACCGCAGGCGACCTGATGTCCTTCATCACCGCGCTGATGCTTGCCTATGAGCCCCTCAAGCGGCTGGCGGCCCTGAATGCCAACCTCCAGGAAGGCCTGGCCGCGACCCAACGCCTCTATGACGTCCTCGATGCCGCGCCGGACATCGTCGACCGGGAAGGCGCAGTGGATCTCGAGGTCGGACGCGGCGATATCGTGTTCCGCGACGTGACCTTTTCCTACAAGGAAGACCAGCCGGCGGTGAACGGGGTCGATCTGGTCATCCCGGCCGGCAAGACCGTGGCCCTGGTCGGTCCTTCAGGGGCGGGCAAGTCGACCCTGCTGAACCTCATCCCGCGCTTCTTCGATGTCGATAGCGGCGCGGTCCTGATCAACGGCATAGACGTGCGCGACGTCACCTTGAAATCGTTGCGGCACAACATTGCCCTGGTCTCGCAGGAGGTCTGCCTGTTCAACGACACCATTGCGGCCAATATCGCCTATGGCAGTCCCGAGGCGACTCCCGACGACGTCCGACGCGCCGCCGAGGCGGCGGCCGCGGCGGAGTTCATCGAGGCTCTGCCCGAAGGCTACGACACGGTATTGGGAGAACGGGGGCTCAGTCTTTCCGGCGGCCAGCGCCAGCGCGTCGCCATCGCCCGGGCAATGCTCAAGAACGCCCCGATCCTGCTGTTCGACGAGGCCACCTCATCCCTCGATTCGGAATCCGAGCGCCAGGTTCAAGCCGGGCTGGAGCGGCTCATGGAAGGGCGCACCACCCTGATGATCGCACATCGGCTCTCCACCGTTACCCGCGCGGATGCCATCTGCTACATGGAAGAGGGCCGCATTGTCGAAACCGGCACCCATGGCGAATTGATCGCCCGGGGCGGCGGATATGCGCGGCTTTATCACATGCAGCACGAAAACGGCGCCCCGCTTGCGGTCGAAGCCCAAGCGGGCGAATAAAGGGCGATGTCGGAGTCTGAAAGAACAAGACGCAATCGCGGAGTGCTCGGCGCCACCTACGCCGCGCTCACCACCGTCGCGCGACCCTTGATCGAGCTGACGCTGGCCCGGCGCAAGGCCCTGGGGCGGGAGGATCCAAAACGCATCGGCGAACGCAAAGGCCGGCCCGGCAAGGCCCGGCCCCAAGGCGCGCTGTTGTGGATCCACGCCGCCAGCATCGGCGAGGCGCTTTCGGTCAAGCGCCTGATCGACAGCCTTCTGGAACGCTACCCGGCGCTGCAAATCCTGGTGACCACTGGCACCGTGACATCGGCGCAGATATTGGCGGACCAACTCCCCGAACGCGCCTGCCACCAATATGTTCCCGTCGACCGGCCCGCCTGGGTGCGCCGTTTCCTCGATCACTGGCGGCCCGACGCGGCGTTCTGGGTGGAGTCGGAAATTTGGCCCAACCTGGTGTTCGAGACCCAGGCCCGGGGCATCCCCATGGTGCTGGTCAACGCGCGCATGTCGTCCCGCTCCTTCGCCCGGTGGCAGAAGATGCCGGGGCCGATCGGGCGACTGCTCAAGGGCTTCTGCCTGGTGATGGCCCAGAACGAGGGCGAGGCCAGCCAGCTGCGGGCGCTGGGCGCGGATCCGGTCACCGCGCCGGGCAATTTGAAATACGCCGCCGGACCCCTGCCCGCCGACCGCGAGGCGCTGGACGCCCTCACCAAAGCCATCGGGTCGCGCCCCGTGTGGCTGGCGGCATCGACTCATCCGGGCGAAGAGGAGATCGCCGCCTACGCCCATCAGCGGTTGGCCAGCACCTGGCCGGACCTGATGACCGTGATCGTGCCGCGCCACCCGGCCCGAAGCGAGGACATCGCCACCAAATTGCGCGCCCTGGGCCTGACCGTCACGCGGCGCTCCCAAGGCACCCTGCCCGGTGCCGGAACCGACATCTACATCGCCGATACGCTGGGCGAACTCGGCCTGTTCTACCGCCTTGCCCCGGTGGCCTTTGTCGGCGGCTCGCTGATCCCCCACGGCGGGCAGAACGTCCTGGAGCCCGCCCGGCTCGACTGCGCCATCGTCCATGGCCCCCATATGGAAAATTTCCGGGTGATCGCTGAGGAAATGTTGGCCAAGGGCGCCGCCTTCGAAGTGGCCGACGCCGAGGAACTGGTGAAGGTGGTCTCGCGCCTGCTGGCGGACGAGACGTTGCGGCACCAGGTCGCGGCAACCGCCGAAGCCGTCGCGCGGCAGCGGGCGGAGGTGCTGGAAACGGTGGTTTCCCAGCTGGAGCCCGTGTTGGCCGGATTCGCCGCCAGGGCGCCGGAAAGGGTGGGCGCCCCGACGGTCGGCGGCAGCGCCGATGCGCGCCCCTGAATTCTGGACCACCGGCGCCGGGCCGTGGCCCGCGCTGCTTTCTCCGCTGGGTTGCCTTTATGCCGCGGTGGGCCGCATCGAGCGCGGCCTGGTGCGGCCCCTGCGCGCCCCCATACCGGTTCTCTGCGTCGGCAACCTGACCGCGGGCGGGACCGGCAAGACGCCGGTCGCCCTGGCGCTGGCCCGGCGCCTCCAGGCGATGGGGCACAATCCCGGGTTTCTCAGCCGGGGCTACGGCGGCACGGCACCGGGGCCGCTGCGCGTCGATCCGGCCCGCCATACCGCCGGACAGGTGGGGGACGAGCCGCTCCTCTTGGCCGCCCGGGCCCCCACCTGGGTCGCAAGACAGCGGCGCGCCGCACTCGATCCGATGATCGAGGCGGGGATCGATGCCGTGATCCTGGACGACGGCTACCAGGACCCGGCGCTCGGCAAGGATCTGGCCCTGGTGGTGACGGACGGCGAGACCGGCTTCGGCAACGGTCGTGTGATCCCGGCCGGACCCTTGCGCGAAACCGTGGCCGACGGCCTCGCCCGGGCCGGCGCGGTGATCATCATGGGCGCGGACCGCGCCGATGTGCGCGAGCGGATATCCGAGGCGCGTCCGGAGCTGCCCGTCATCGCGGCCTCCCTGGTCCCCGATGACGCGGCGCGGGCGCTCGCGGGGCGCAGGGTCTACGGTTTCGCAGGCATCGGCCGGCCGGAGAAATTCGCCGCGACGCTCGAAGAAATCGGCGCCGAGGTGCAGGGATTCGAAGCCTTCTCCGATCATCATCCCTATTCGGCAGACGACCTCTTCACCCTGCTGGGCGCCGCCGCCGCCGCCGATGCGCTGCCCGTCACCACCGCCAAGGACTGGGTGCGCTTGCCCGAAGAGGTGCGGTCGAAAGTCACGGTCGTGGGGGTGGAAGCGGCATTCGCGGACGCGGACGCGCTCGACGCCCTGCTCAGTGCGGCCCTGGCGGCATCGGCGGCACCAGAAGCGCCGGATCGAGGCGCGTGAGGAACAGGTTCACCCGCCAATCGAGATGCGCGCCGGTCGACCGGCCGGTGGAGCCGACGGCGCCGATCACCGCGCCCTTGGCGACCCGTTGGCCCGGTTTCACGCTGAGCCCGGAGAGGTGGGAATAGACCGAGTTCAGCCCGAAGCCGTGATCGATCAGCACCGTCCCGCCGGTGAAGTACATGTCCGGGACGGCGACGCGCACGACCCCGGCGGCGGCGGCGCGGACCGGCGTGCCGGTGGGCACCGCGACATCGACCCCGAAATGCGGGCGGCGCGGCTTTCCGTTGAGGATGCGCTGGCTGCCATACACGCCGGAGACCGGGCCTTCCACCGGCCAGATGAACCCCGAGTCGAAGAACGGCTCAGGCGTATCCGTAAGGCGGGCGCCGCGGATCAGCTTGGCATCGGCACGGATGCGCGCCAGCACCTCCTTGGGCGGCGTCACCATGCGGGGCGGCAGGCCGGTGATCCGCTGGATTCGGTAGCGCCGCTTCTTGATGGCGAGCCGCCGCGTCGTCTCGCCGCCCTTGAAACGGACACGCAGCACCGCCTCCGGCCTGGCGTCGCGCCCGAAACCGATAAGAAACCGCCCATCGGCCAGCTGTTTGACGGGTTTGCCGTCAAGGGTGATGCGGCTGCCCACCGGCGCACGGCCCACCACCAGGCCGCCCTGGACGAACTTCCCATCGAGGCTGAGCGGCGGTTCCGCCGACCGGGCCGACGGCGCGCAGGCCGCCAGCGCCAGGCACAGGACGACCGCCGAAACCCGGCGGCGCATCGCCGTGGGGGCCGTCACAAGAGCGTCCCCTGGCCGCCGTCATCGGGCGGCTTGGGCTTGGCTTTCGGCCTCGATCTCGGCCTCGGCGGCGCGCTCGCGGACGGCTTTGCGGAAGCTTCCGCCGCCGCGCCCGGGCTCTCGCCGCCGGCCCCACCGCCGCCCGCCCCCTCGCCGATGGTGGCGGGCACGGCGCCGTCGGCGAAGCCGATCTCGATCCCCATGCCGGCGCGCGTGTCGGCGGCGCGCATCAGGGCCCGGCCGTCCTCCCCCCGGATCACGGCGAAGCCGCGGGCAAGGACGTTCTCGTAGGAATAACTCGCAAGCAGGGCGCCCAAGCGCTCAAGCCGCCTGTCACCGTCCGACAGCACGCGTGCGCCTTCGCGTTGCAGTTGGCGGGCAAGGCCCTTGATGCGCTCGGCGCTGCGCGCGACGGTCAGTTGCAGCGCCCGTGGGCGCAACCCCGCCGCCGCCCCCGCGTAACGCGCCTGGGCGTGGGCGATCAGGGTCTGGGCCGCGCCGCGCAGGCGCTCGCCCCGGTCGTCCAGGCGCTGGGCCGCCTCCTCCACCAGCCGCCCGGGCGACCCCGCGATGCGCCAGAGCTGGCCGAGATGCCGGCGCGCATCCTCGATCAGGCGCATCATGGCCGCGTCCAGCCGCCTGGAATCGTCGGCGACCTGGGCGGCGAGCTCCATGCGCACCGGCACCGCCATCTCGGCCGCGGCCGTCGGCGTCGGGGCGCGCACATCGGCGGCGAAGTCGATCAGGGTGACGTCGGTCTCATGCCCCACGGCGGAGATCAGCGGGATGCCCGAGGCCGCCGCGGCGCGCACCACCACCTCCTCGTTGAAGGCCATGAGGTCCTCGAGGCTGCCGCCGCCGCGGGCGACGATGATGACGTCGGGCCGGGCGATGGGGCCGCCTTCGGCCAGTGCGTTGAACCCGGCAATCCCGGCGGCGACCTGGCGGGCGGCGTCCTTGCCCTGGACCAGGACCGGCCAGATCACCACGTGGCGCGGGAAACGGTCGGCGAGCCGGTGCAGGATGTCGCGGATGACGGCACCGGTGGGCGAGGTGACGACGCCGATGACATCGGGCAGGAAAGGCAGAGGCTGCTTGGCCTCGTCCGCGAACAGGCCCTCGGCGGCGAGCTTCTTTCGCCGTTCCTCGATCAGCTTGAGGAGCGCGCCTTCGCCGGCGAGCTCCACATCCTCGATCACCAGCTGATATTTCGAGGCCGGCCCATAGGTAGTGATGCGCCCGGTGACGATGATCTCGAGCCCGTCCTCGGGCATGACGCCGAGGCGCCCCGCCACGCCGCGCCAGCACACCGCGGCGATGACGCCGTCGGGATCCTTCAGGTCCATATAGAGATGGCCGGAGCCGGGCTTTCTCAGGCCCGAAACCTCACCGCGCACGCGGATGCGCGGGAAAGTGTCTTCCATGGTGCGCTTGATGGCGGCGGAGATTTCGCTGACCGAAAACACCGGCAGATTGGCAAATGGCCCCGATTCTCCACCGGAAGACCCGGCGTCGGGAGGATAGCGATCGGTCATCAAAACCTCTTGAACGGCCCAATTCATGGTACATAAGCCCCCCAAACCCGCCAAGGGGAATGGACAGGGGGATTGCATGAAAGTCTTGGTGATCGGCTCCGGCGGCCGCGAACACGCACTGACCTGGGCGCTTTCGGCCTCGTCGCTGGCCGACGAGGTGTTCGCCGCGCCCGGCAATGCCGGCATGGCGGAAGACGCGACCTGCATCGATATCGGCGCCGAAGACCTCGACGGTCTTCACGCCTTCGCCAAGTCCAACGATGTCGGCCTGGTGGTGATCGGCCCGGAGGCGCCCTTGGTGGCGGGCCTCGCCGACCGGCTGGTGGATGACGGGATCAAGGTCTTCGGGCCCTCGGCCGCCGCCGCCAGGCTGGAAGGTTCCAAGGCCTTCACCAAGGAGGTCTGCGACCGCACCAATATCCCCACCGCCGCCTATGGCCGATTCACGGACGTCGCCCCGGCGCTCGACTACCTGCAAAAGGTCGGCGCGCCGATCGTCGTGAAGGCCGACGGGCTCGCCGCCGGCAAGGGCGTGATCATGGCGGAATCCGTGAAGGATGCCGAGATTGCCGTGCGCGACATGCTGGAGGGCAACCGCTTCGGAGACGCCGGCGCCGAGGTGGTGATCGAGGAATGGCTCGGCGGCGAGGAAGCGAGCTTCTTCGCCCTGGTCGACGGGGAAACCGCCCTGCCGCTGATCTCCGCCCAGGACCACAAGCGCGTCGGCGACGGTGACAGCGGCCCCAATACCGGCGGCATGGGCGCCTATTCGCCCGCCCCCATCGTGACGGAGCCGCTCACCGGACGCATCATGGACGAGGTGATCGAGCCCACCGTTCGCGCCATGGCCGGGATGGGCTGCCCCTACAAGGGCGTGCTCTATGCCGGGCTGATGATCGAGGACGGCAACCCGAAGCTGTTGGAATACAACGTGCGCTTCGGCGATCCCGAATGTCAGGTGCTGATGATGCGCCTGATGTCGGACCTGCTGCCGGCCCTGCTGGCGGTCCATGACGGCGGGCTCAAGCATATGGACCTGCGCTGGCACAAGGATGCGGCGCTGACCGTGGTGATGGCCGCCAACGGCTATCCCGGCGCCTATGAGAAAGGCAGCGAGATCAAGGGTGTGGAGGCCGCCAACGCGCTGCCCGGCGTCAAGGTGTTCCACGCCGGCACCGCGCGGAACGGCGGCAAGCTGGTCGCCACCGGCGGCCGGGTGCTGAACGTCACGGCCCTGGCCCCGACCATCGCCGAGGCCCAGACCCGCGCCTATGAAGCGGTGGACGCCATCGACTGGCCCGGCGGCTTCTGCCGCCGCGACATCGGCTGGCGGGCCGTGTAGATTTGGATCACCGCCGCGCCTTGAAGAATTCCCGCAACAATTCCCCGCATTCGGTTTCGCGCAAACCGCCCACCACCTCGGGGGCATGGTGGCAGGTGGACTGGGTGAAGATGCGCGGCCCGTGCTCCACCCCGCCGCCCTTGGGGTCCGGGGCACCGAAATAGAGCCGCCGGATTCGGGCGAAGGCAATCGCCTGGGCGCAC
>JAOTVC010000335.1 GCA_029863585.1 Alphaproteobacteria bacterium
AGAACAAAATCATACGTAGGAGGAGATGGGGAAATGTCCAAAAGAGACATCTTGACACCGCGGCGGCCAGGTCCGTCCGGGGCTGGCCTTGCCACGCGCCATCGTGCAGGTCTGCTCGCCGTTCTCGGGGCGGCGGTCATACTGGCGCAGCCGGGCGCCGCGGCGGCCGACAGCATGGATCCCGTGGCCCTGGGCAACCCCTGCGCGGGCTGTCACGGCACCGATGGCAGGAGCAAGGGCGCCATGCCGACGATTAACGGCAAGTCGCCCCGGTTCATTGCCAAGGCGCTCAAGGATTTCCGTGACGGCAAGAAGCCTTCGACCGTGATGAAACGCATCGCCAAGGGCTACACCGACGCCCAGATCGATGCGCTTTCCAAGATCTACGGGAAATAGGGGGTCACAGCCATGACCAAGATTACACGCAGAACCTTCACCAAAGCAGCAGGTGCGGCTGGTGCCGCGACCGCGCTGGGGCTGGTCAACGTCATTCCCGCCCGTGCCGCCTCCGGACGCGTCGTCGTGGTTGGCGGCGGCTTCGGCGGCGCCACCACGGCCAAATACCTCCGCAGGTTGGACCCTGGCATCCAGGTCACGCTGATCGAGCCGAAGAAACAATTCCAGACCTGCCCCTTCAGTAACACCGTCATCGCCGGGCTCAACGATATCGGCTTTATCACGCATGGCTACGATGCCCTCAGAAACAAGTGGGGCGCTCAGGTGGTCCACGACATGGTGACCAAAGTCGACGCGGCCAAGAAGACGGTGACGACGGCGGGTGGCTCCACGATCGGCTACGACAAGCTGGTGCTGTCACCCGGCATCGACTTCAAGTGGGATGCGGTTCCCGGCTACAGCCAGGCGGCGGGCCAGAAAATGCCGCATGCCTGGAACGGCGGTCCGCAGACGATACTGTTGCGCAGGCAGCTCGAAGCCATGTCGGATGGCGGCGTGTTTGTCATCGTATCGCCGCCGAACCCGTTCCGCTGCCCGCCCGGACCCTACGAGCGGGTTAGCCTGATCGCCCACTACTTCAAGACCAAGAAGCCGAAGTCGAAGATCATCATCCTCGATCCCAAGCCCAAGTTCTCCAAGATGCCGCTTTTCCTGGAGGGCTGGAAGGCGCTCTACGGCGACATGATCAAGTGGGTCGGGCAGAAGGACGGGGGCGGCCCGAGCCGGGTCGATGTCGGGGGCATGACGGTCCATACCGAGTTCGACAAGTTCAAGGGTGACGTCGTCAATTTCATCCCGGCGCAGATGGCGGCGAAGATCGCCCGCGTGGCCGGTGTGGCGAACAAGTCGGGCTGGTGTCCGATCAACCCACGGACTTTCGAGTCGACGATGGTGAAGGACATCCACGTCATAGGTGACGCCTCGATTGCCAGCCCATTGCCCAAGTCGGGCTTTGCCGCGAATAGCGAAGGCAAGGCCTGCGCGGGCGCGATCGTCGCCGCTCTCTCCGGCAAGACGCCGGGTGTGCCCTCGATGATCAACACCTGTTATAGCCTGGTCTCGCCAGACTACGGCATCTCGGTCGCGATGGTTTACGGCTTTGCCGGCGGCAAGATCACCAAGGTCAAGGGCTCAGGCGGCGTCAGTCCCAAGGGCGCCAGCACCGAGTTCCGGCGCAAGGAGGCCCAATATGCCGAGGGCTGGTATTCCAGCATCTCCTCGGACATCTGGGGCTAGGAAGGCAACGGGTCGGTCGTAGCGGCCGGCCCGACGGGCTAGAGCGCGAGCGGCCGCGCGCGGGCGAGAAGAGTTTGTTTTCGCCCGCGCGACGCCTGACATGTACGCAAGGGCGCAACACTATGCCGGCCGCGGGAGTGCTTGAAGATGAGAGTGCTTGAAGATGTTCGCTTCGGAAATATCTGTGATCAAGGTGTCGATCTTATCCACGTCCAGTGGACCACTAAGCGGCCGGCAGCCAAATTGCTAAGGTGTTCCCAATGATCAAACCTGTCCTTACCAAGACGTTCGAGCGGCGGGGCTTCCTGCGTCTCTCCGGCGGCGTCGCCGCACTGGCAGTAACCCAGTTCCTGCCCTTCAGCGCTCGTGCCGACCGGGCCGCGGTGGCCAAGGCTATGAAGGCCGTGCTCGGCGAGCGAAAACCGGCCACGGGCAAAGTCACGATCGATCTCCCTGAGATCGCCGAGGACGGCAGCTCGGTGCAGATGACAATCGCCGTCGAGAGCCCGATGACGGAAACGAATTTCGTCAAAACGGTCCACGTCTTTGCCGAGGGCAATCCGCGGCCAAACGTGGCGAGCTTCCATTTCACGCCGCTGAGCGGCGAGGCGCGCGTCACAACCCGCATCCGCCTCGCCAAGACACAAAACATCGTCGCCCTCGCCGAGATGAGCGACGGTTCGGTGTTCGTGGCCAAGCGCTCGATCAAAGTTACGGTCGGCGGTTGCGGCGACAGTTGATCTGAATCGCAGGGAGCACGGCAATGGCAGAGCCGCGTCGGCGCATCAGAGTTCCCAGGAAGGCCAAGAAGGGCGAGCT
>JAOTVC010000135.1 GCA_029863585.1 Alphaproteobacteria bacterium
TGCGATCAAATATCATTCGAATTCATAATATTTGATATCTAATTAATTGTGCCCTAGCCTGCTTTCATGCGTATCAGCCGGTGGAGACGGCTTCGGCGCGGCCAGTTTTCCGGCGCGCCCATGAAAGCAGGAGACGAATCGTGCTCAAACGCGCGCTCACCGTTGCCGCCCTCGTGACCCTCATGCTGGGCACCAGCCAATCCCTCCCCTCGCCCGCCTTCGCCATGAAGCAGAAGGGCGATTTCGTCATGCGGGTCCGGGCCATCAACGTCAATCCCGACGAAGACGGCACGACTTCGGCGGGCGGCTCGGTCAGCATTGACGCCGACACGGTGCCGGAGCTGGACTTCACCTATTTCTTCACCGACAACATCGCCGCCGAGTTGATCCTCGCCACCACCACCCATTCGGTCGACGTGAACGGCGTCGCGCCGCTCGGCGACGTGTCGCTGATCCCGCCGATCCTGACCCTGCAATACCACTTCAACCCGAGGGGAAAGCTGAGCCCCTATATCGGCGCCGGGATCAACTACACCATCTTCTATGACGAAGAGCCCGCCGGCGGCGCCGTCACGTCGGTCGATTACGACAACGCCTTCGGTTGGGCCGCCCAGATCGGGGTCGATTACGCGATTGACAACCGCTGGTCCATCAACCTCGACATCAAGAAGCTGTGGCTGGAGACCGACGTGTCGGTGAACGGCGGCGCCATCACCGGCAAGGATGTCGAGATCAACCCCTGGATCGTCTCGCTTGGGGTGGGCTACCGCTTCTAGCGCAACCCGCCTTGCCCCTGTGCCAAGACCGCGCTACCCCTTGGCGGAACGCCGCCGAGGGGAGTGCATCATGGAAATCGTCATTGCCGGGGGCCACGGACAGATTGCGCTTCGGCTGACGCGCTTGCTCGCCGCCCGGGGCGATCGCGTGCGCGGCCTGATCCGCAACCCGGACCATGCCGCGGACCTCGTGGCCACCGGGGCTGAGCCCGTGCTTTGCGACCTGGAGCAGGCGCCGGACATTCCGGCCGCCACGGGAACCGCCGACGCGATCGTCTTTGCCGCCGGCGCCGGGGCGGGCAGCGGCATCGCGCGGAAACGCACCATGGACCGCGACGGGGCGCTCAAGCTGATCGCGGCGGCCAAGGCAAACGGCATTTCCCGCTACCTGCTGATTTCGACCTTCCACGCCGATGAGCCGCGCGGCGACGAGGTCTTCCAGGCCTATATGCGGGCCAAGGCCGAGGCCGACGCGGCACTGCGGGCAAGCGGCCTCGCTTACACCATCCTTCGCCCCGGGCGGTTGACCAATGAGCCCGGCACCGGGCGCGTCAATCTGGCCCCGCGCCTGAAAGGAGCCGACGTGCCGCGCGACGACGTCGCGGCGGCTCTGCTCGCCTGTCTCCTTGATCCCCGCGCCATCGGCCGCCAGTGGGAACTGACCAGCGGCGAGATGCCAATCGCGGACGCGATCGCCGAGGCCACCGGTTTAGATAGATAGTTTCCGACACGCGTCCGCTGGAAATTCCCGACTTGTCATGCCCCAGCTTGTCCGGGGCATCCAGGGATCGCCCGGACTCATGCGCAGGAGTGCATTCCCAAGCCCCGGGCGATGACCGACGTGGCGTGCAATCACAAAAATGAAAAACGCGCCTCAGCCGCCCAGCACCTCTTCGGCTTCTTCTGCGAACCAGGCCGGCGTCTTGTAGCCCGCCTTCTTGCGCATCGCCATATAGCGCTTGAACAGGTCCTTCTTTCGTTGATCGCCGTTGGCCTTGTGGATATACGGGCAGGCATCGACGCAGATGTGGCAGTACTGGGGCCGCAAGCGCGACATCGTGTAGCATTTCTCGACATCGGTCAGCCAACGCCGCACGCCCTCGGTGATCACGAAATCCTTGGTCGGGATGGCGTCGGCCGGGCAGTTGTTGGTGCACAGGTTGCACTTGAGGCAGGTGTCCTGGACCCCGAAGATGTTGGGCGCGTCTGGGCTAAGCGGCAGGGTGGTGGTGACGATGCCGGGCCGGTGGCTGGCGCCGAGCTCCGGGTGGATCAGGCTGCCATGCTTGCCGAGCTCGCCCAGCCCCGCGGCATACATCGCCGCGATCGCCTGGATGTCGCAGCCGCCGTTGTGATGGGCCACCGCCGGGTAGCCCCAGGCCCGGATGCGCTTGGCCATCTCGGTCGAGATTTCGGCGCACCGCACGTAGGTCCGCGTCGATTCGGTCTCGATCGCCCGGGGGCCTTTCAGGGCCTCGCCGTAATCCTCGCCGACGATGGCGCAGATGACGCTGTCATGGGTCAGCTCCGCCGCCTCGTCGATCATGATGGGGGTCAGCTTGGCAATGCCGACGGCGCTGGCGCCGAGCCCCTTGGCCATCGCCTTGATCTCCGCCGCCATGGCCGCGGGATCGTCGACTGCGCGCTGCTCCGCCGCCACCTCTCCGTCGCGGACCTTGCCGAGGTCGAACCAGCGCTGGCGCCGCGCCTCGGTCTCCGGCGGGCGGTGGGTATAGAGCGGGATCTCATCGAGCCCATGACGCTTCATCACCTCCACCAGAAGGGGATCGCCATAGCCTTGCTGCCGAACCTTGGATGTGCCTTTCATGCTTGATGCCTTCCTCTCCCGCCGACTAACCGGCGCTCAAATCTAGTGCGCCGCGCGCAGTGCCGTGCGGGCAATGACCATGCGCATCATCTCCGGCGTGCCCTCGGTGATCATGTGGCTGCGCTGGTCACGCCACATGCGCTCCACCGGCAGGTCGGTGGTCAGCCCGATGCCGCCGTGGATCTGCAGGCAATCGTCCGCCGCCCGATAGGCCATTTCGGTGCAGTAGAGCTTGGCCATGTAGGCCTCGAGCCGGGCGTCCTCCCCGGAATCGAGGCGCGCGGCGGCGTGGTAGACCATCAGGCGGGCACCGTGGACCGCCACCGCCGCGTCCGCCAGTTTCCACTGGGTCGCCTGGCGGTCGGACAAGGGCCGGCCGAAGGTGACACGCTGCTTGGCGTAGGAGGTTCCGAGCTCCAGGCAGCGTTCGGTGACGCCCAGGGCGCGCGAGGCCTGCTTGATGCGCCCGACGCCGAGCCATTGCTGGGCCAGGCGGAACCCGCCGCCTTCCTCCCCCACCAGGTTGGCCGTGGGCACGCGGACGTTATCGAAGACGATCTCCCACGGTCCTTCCTCGGTGAAGGTGTGGAACTGGGTGGTGAGACTGATGCCCGGAGTGTCCATGTCGACGATGAAACAGGAGATGCCGCCGCGCGAGCCCTTATCCCGGTCGGTCGCCGCCATCACCTGGGCAAAATCGGCCTCCGCCGCCCGGGTGATGAAGCGCTTGACCCCGTTGATGACGTAATGATCGCCGTCGCGCACGGCGGTGGTGCGCATGGAGCCCGGGTCCGAGCCGGCGTCGGGCTCGGTCTGGGCGAAGCAGCATTCCTTTTCGCCGCGGATCACCGGGTAGAGGTAGCGCGCTTTCATCTCGTCGTTGAGCGCATAGAGGATGGGGCGCACGTCGGGGCCGGTGATGGAGACGCCGCGCGTCGGCAGGCAGACGGTGCGGCCGAGCTCTTCCCACACCACGGAGCGGGCGAGCAGGCCGAGGCCCTGGCCGCCGTGCTCCTCCGGCACATCGATCAGCCACAGGCCGAGCGCCTTGGCCTTCTCGTCCAGCCTCTCCTTGATGTCCGGCTTGAGCTTGCCGCCCGCGAGCGATTTGCCCTCGAGCGAGATCATCTCCGCATCGACGAAGCGGCGCACCGCGCCTTTCAGGATGCGGAGCTCCTCGGGCAGCTCGAAACTCATGGCCTCTCCCTCGCCAGGTCCTGTTCACCGGGGCCCGTTCCGCCCTGATTATGGGCGGTTGCCGGCGAAGTGCAAGGGATCGGCCGGTGGCCCCAAGTGGCCGGGCTGGGTCCCCGGCATCAGGCGATGCCGTAGAGCTTGGCGCAATTGCCCCAGACGATCTTGCGCGCCGTCTCCTCATCGAGGGTGGCGAGCTGGGTTCTGACCACGTCCTTGGATTTCGGCCAGGTGGAGCCGCCATGGGGGTAGTCGCTGGCCCACAGGCAGTTGTCCAGCAGGTCCAGCACCCGGGCACCGGCAAGGCCGACGGGGTCGTTCTGGAAGGTGATGTAGACCTGGTTGCGGATGGCCTCGCTGGGCAGCGCCTTCATGACCGGCGTGTCCGGATTCTCGGACCGCGCCCGGCGCACGTTGCCGTCCATCTTGGTCATGAACGGCAGGACCCAGGCGATGTCGTATTCCGCCAGCACCACCTTCATGCGCGGATGGCGGTCGAGCACCAGGCCGAAGACCAGGTCGGTGGTCAGAGTCATCGCCTCCAGGATGGCGCGCTTGACCGCGTTCTTGCCGGTCTCGTGCATGGAGAGCTTCTTGAGCCGCGTCGCCATGCGATCGGCGCCTTGGCGGATGTTGATGTGGAAATGGACGGGGACGTGCATGTCCTCGGCCGCGGCCCAGATCGGCTCGAACGCCGGATCGGCATAGCTCATGCCGTCGGGGAGGCCGGCGGGCAAGATCACGCCCTTGTGGCCGAGCTTGATGCAGCGCTGCATTTCCTCGACCGCCCAGGGGATGTCGAGGACCGAGAGGATGCCGAGGCCGATCAGCCGGTCGGGCGCCACGTTGCAGTACTCGATCAGCCAGTCGTTATAGGACTTGATGCCGGCGAGCTGCAGCGGCGTCTCCTCTCCCTTCAGGCTGAAGAAGTTGCGCGCCATGGAGGGATAGAGCACCTCCATCTTGACGCCGTCCTTGTCCATGTCGCCGAGCCGGGCGTTGGGGTCCCACGGGCCCGGCCACTGTTCCCAGGTGAAGTTCTCGATCACCTTCTGGATGCTCCCCGGTTCGCGCGAGACGCCGGCGGTGAACGTCATGCCCACGGGATCGGGCTCGTGGCCCTCGAACACCATGTAGAGCCCCTTCTTGCCCGGTGGGTCCTGGACGAAATGGGGGCCGCGCTCGCGCAGGTCGGCGGGGATGCGCTCCCACGCGGCCGCCGGCTCGTTGACGTGGGAGTCGGCGGAAAAGAAGTTTGCGTATTCCATGAGGTCTCCTCCAATGGCCCGGATTTTTTGGTCGGTTACGCCAGGCGCGTTGTTATTGCAAATCAAGCAGTCCTTCTAGGTGCGTAAATTGTCGGTGAGATCGCCGACCGAGCCCAGGTTTTCAAGCGACGCCACCTGCTCGACCGCCGCCGCCGCCCGGCCTTCGCCCAGGATGCCTTCGACATTGCCGAGGAATTTTTCGGCAAAGCTGTCCCAGCCCTGGATGTTGGCGGGCGGCGCGAGAGGCTCCTCCAGCCGCCGCCCATCGGACAGGGTGACGGTCAGCCGCTCGGAGCCGGGATCGTGGCGGGTCAGGCCGATCAGGCGCTGGATTCCGGCATCCGCGACATGGGCATCGGTGAAGTCGTGCGGCGTGACATCGCCGTTGATCACGGCCAGCGCCAGGCAGAAGGGCAGGCTGAAGCGGCCCTCCACCCCCCTCTTGGGATTGCGGCGGACCAGGGGATAGGGCTTGAGGTCGCAGGCGATCTCCACCACGTCGCCGGGCCTTAGCTTCTCGCGCGCGCGCAGGCGAAGCATCGCCTCGATCCCCGAATGGGACGCGGTGCAGGACGCGAAGCGTTTGCCGCGGAGCGGCGAAGACAGGTTGAAACTCCGCCCGAGCCCGGCGGCGAGATCCTTGAGGATGGAATCGGGCAGCGGCCCGACCGCTTCCAGCAGGCCGAAGCGCCCTTCCAGCACCGTGTCGTCGGAAGAGAAACCGTGCCTGGCCAACAGGGCGGCCGTCACCCCCGTGGCCGCGGCATGGCCGCAGCGATACGGCTTGGCCATGGTGCCGCCGTCCCGGGTGAGCGCGCCGCACGAGCCGGCGGCAAGCCCGAGGGCGGCCAGGGTTTCGTCGATATCCAGATCCAGCACCCGGCAGGCCGCCCCGGCCGCGGCCAGCGGCCCCAGGATGCCGTTGCTGTGCCACCCCTTGGCGCCGGGGCCGATGCCGCTGCCGCGGCTGACGAAAATGGCATCGAGGCAATTGCGAAGCTCGCGCCCGACGATGAAACCTTCCAAAACCCGGGCGCCCGAAAGGCCGTGCTGTTCGGCCAGTGCCAGGGGGGCGGCCAGGCTGTAGGTGGAGGAATGGTTGCGGTCGTCGTAATCGAGCCCGTGGGCCAGCGTCCCGTTGCAAAGCGCAGCATCCCGCGCCCCAGCCGAGACCGGCGTGCCCCAGACCGTGCACGGCCCCGCCATGCCTTCGTCGCGGGCGAAGGCGAGCACCGCCTGGCCGATCTCCTGGGGCACGGCCAGTATCGAGACGCCGATGCAGTCGAGGATCGCGGCGCGGGCGTTGTCAAGCACCTCCCTCGGCGCCTGGTCCAGGCGGAAGGTGACGGCAAACGCCGCAAGCCGGCGGGTCAGTCCTTCGAGGATTTCCCCGGGCTGCGGGGCCGCGCCGGAATCCGCCGCGCTTCGTAGCGTCGCATCAGCCATATTGGGCTCTCTCCCCTATTGCAGTGTCGGCCGCAGCCCGCGCCGCGAGTCGGCCGCCGCCCGCGCCGCGAGGGAGCGGGCGGCCCGACCCTTGAGGCTCGAAAACGGCTACTTTCCGCCGCGGGTGCCGACAACCTTCTTATAGGCCTTGATCGAATCCTTGGGCGCGGCGTAGAGCTCCTCCACCAGGGCCTTGACCTGATCGCCGCTCTTGGGCGAATAGGCCAGCCCCTGCTTGAGGATCTCCTGGCGGTAGGCCGGGTTGACCAGAACCTTGTCGAACGCTCCCTTGATGGCGGCGACCCGGTCCTTGGGCTGTCCCGGAGCCAGGACGAAGGGATAGGCCATGGCCAGGGGCAGCTCGACGAAGTTCAGCAGCGCCCGCTGATCCGCCTTGGTCGCGAGTTCGGAAGAGGCGACGACATCGGGCAGCTCCGAGGAGCGCTTTTTCACGAACTGGACAAGGGGCCGGACGACCTTGCGTTTGAGCCAGTCGGGGTGGCGCTTCTTCAGATTGGCGAGCGCGATCCCCATGGCGTCGACCTCGCCGCGTTCCAGCGCGATGTCGACCATGCCCTTGGCCTTGTACTGGATGATCTTGACGTTCATGCCGAGCGCCGGCGACAGGATCAAGGGCAGGTCCGAGCCGGTATTGCCGACGATCAGGGGCTCCTTGGCCTTGCGGATGTCCTTGACGGTCTTCAGCGCATGATCGGCGCGCACCACCAGGACATAGGGCTCCTCATCGTAGGTCGCCGGCGTGCCCAGCCAGATGAACTTCCTGGGATCGTATTTCGCCCGCTTGTTGCCGGTCATCGCCTGGACCACGGTGTAGCGGTTGACCATGCCGATGATCGTCCCGTCCTTGGGCGCGATGCCGTAAATGTAATTGGCGGCGATGATGCCCCGCGCACCGGGCATGTTCTGGACGATCAGGGTCGGCTTGCCCGGAATATCCAGGTGGCGGATGGTGGCCCGGGCGAAATGGTCGTAACCGGCCCCGACGCCGGACCCGACCACCATCTTGATGGTCTTGCCCCGGTAGAAGTCCGCCACATCGGCGGCATGGGACGGCTGCGGCAGACCAAATGCGACTGCCAGGCAGGACGCGCACGCAAATGCCAGCTTCTTCATGGGATCCCCCGTCTTTAAGAATTTTTTCTTTGATGGCGACCGGGCGGCGAACGACGCCGCTCAACGGTCGCGGCAAGACTCTCGCGCAATTTCGAAGCCGTGGCAATCGGCAATCGCGCCCGGGTCCCCGCGCCTCCGACCGAACGCCCTGGATCTCCACGTCCCGGGCATACCCCCGGTTCTGACGCGCCGTTCCGCGCCCGCCCGCGCCTTATAAGGATCCCCATAACCGACCGCCGGGACATGCGATTCTACAGATGTTGCGTCCCCGGAATCGCCGCCGTCACGGACGTAGGATTTACGGCGCCCACTTTCTCGCCTCCTATGCCGGCTCGCGCGGCTTCGCGCGCCCGCCGCTCCCGGCACAGCCGGACAGTTACATGGGCCTTGGTGCGCGCCTCCTTATGGGACGACGGAAGGCAATGAGGAATTCCTACACCTTGACCGCCTTGGTCGTCGCGCTCATCGCACTGGCCGGCGCCGCCATCGCCTTCAACAACGGGTCGACACGCCCGCTCAAGGGACACGAGATCTTCGTCGCCGAAACCGCGAGCGAGATGATCGCCGGGCGCGATTACCTGGTGCCCCGCTACAACGCTGAGCCGCGGCTCCAGAAACCGCCGCTGGCCTATTGGCTTTCCATCGGCTTTCATCGCCTCCTGGGCAATGGCGCCAGCCCCGTGGTGAGCGAGCTGGAGGCCCGCCTACCCTCCCTCATCAGCGGCGTGGCTCTGCTGGCGGTCACCTTCCTGCTTGGCCTGGCCGCCTTCGGCGACCGCCGCATCGGGCTATTGGCCGCGGGCCTCTTGGCCACCAGCTCGATCTTCTTCACCTTTTCGCGCAACGCCCGGCCGGAGATGCTCTATGCCCTGCTCTGCACGGTTCAATTGCTGGGCCTCGTAATCGCCGCGAAACGCGACGCAGCGGGCCGCTCCGCCATACCCGGCGCCATCCTCGCGTGGGTGGCAGTGGCCGGGGCCCTGCTTGCCAAGGGGCCGCAATTCCCGATTTTCCTGCTGGCCGGGGCGGCGCTGGCGTTGCCGCTGCGCGCGGGCCATACCCGGCTGCGACGGGTTCTCCATCCCGCCCTCGGGCTCATTGCGGTTGCCCTTGTGGCCCCCTATTACGCCTATCTCGTTGCAAATATCGACGGCGCCATTGCACTTTGGTCGCGCGAGGTCGTCCAGAACACGGCTGTGCCGCTGTGGCTGCGGCCGCTCAGGCTCTACTATCCGTTCTCGCTCCTCCTCGCCATGGTGCCCTGGATCGCGCTGCTGGGGTTCGGCGCCGTGCATTGCTGGAAACGGCGCGACCCCTACGCCCTGATGATGGCATTTCCGATCCTGATCGCCGTCGCCTGCCTCAGCTTCGTGGGCAAGCTTCGGCCGCACTACGTCCTGCCGCTGGTTCCGGCGGCCGCCGTGCTGATCGCCTGGGCAACGGTGGAGTTGTTCGATCGCGCCCGCGTCGATAACCATGCCCGCTGGCTGGCGGATAAGCTGATCACTTGCCAGGCCGCCCTGATCGTCCTGCTGCTCGCGGTCGTTGCCGCCTTCTCGCTCCAGGAAGACCCCGTCAGCGGCCACCCCATGTGGCCGACGGCGGCACCGTGGCTGGCCTTGGCAGCGCTGACCGCCCTCGCCGCCACCCGCTTCGGCCGGGCACGCCCCGCCTGGGCGGTGGGAGGAATGGGTGCGTCCCTCCTGGCGGTGTCCCTGGCGATATCGCAGGGCGGGCTCGACGTCTCGCGCTACTGGGCCACCGCCGAAGCCTTCGCACGGCAAATGGCCCGCACGGTGCCGCCCGATGCACCGCTTGCCTATCAGAATGTCCAGTCGGCCGCCTTGATCTACTACGGGCGGCGGATCGGCCCCCAATTGCAGATCGCCGAATGGGTGAAGACCCATGGCCGCGCACACCTCCCCTGGCTCGTCTGCCGAGGCTCATGCACCTATCAGGGCCGGGAACTGGAGGGCGAGGTGGTCCTGAAGCAAAAAGATGCCGGCCAGAGACGGATTCTGGTCCTGTTCAAGCCGAAAGGCGCACAGTTGGAGACGCGGATGGCCAACCCGGCCCCGCCGTTGCCTCGGTCCATTCGGAACGACGCAGCGCGGACCCGACCATGATCGGGTCGTAGGTCTCCTTGACCGCGGCCCCGGCGCGTTCCATCCCAATGCCGGGGTCGCGGTTGCCTTCCTTTCCAAACCGGGGCGCACCCCGCCAAACGATCCGCTGGCGGTCTCGGCGAAACGGGATAAAATGGGCTTAGCTGCGCCAAGATGTCGGGAGGTACGACAATGAAAAACCAGACCATCACGGTCCACCCCCTTTCGGCCCATACCGGGGCCGAGATCACCGGCGTCGATCTTGCGCGACCGCTGAGCGATCAGACCTATCTGGAGATCCGCGAAGCGTTCAATCAGTGGGGCGCCATCTTCTTCCGCGACCAGGACATCACGCCCACCCAGCAGCTCGAGTTCGCCAGACGCTTCGGAACCGTCAAGCCCGATGACTACGCGTCCAACCTGCCGCCGGTGGACGGCTACGAAGAGCTTAAGGAGATCGTGCGCAGCCCCGACGACGCGCGCAATGTCGGTGGCTTCTGGCACATGGACAAGTGCTTCATGCCCGACCCGGACATGGCCTCCCTGCTGTATGCCAAGGAGTTGCCGCCCTATGGCGGGGACACCATGTTCGCCCATCTGGGCGCCGCCTTTGACGCGCTGTCGCCGGGGCTTCAGGCGACCCTGGAAACGCTTTCGACGGTGCTGATCAAGTCGCGCGCCTACGGCGACGGCGGCACCCCGGCCCCCGGGGTCACCGCCGAAGGCTATGCAGCGGCGCTCGAAAAATTCGCCGGCATGGAAGCCACCCATCCCGCGGTCGCCCGGCATCCCGAGACCGGCCGCAAGGTGCTGTTCGTCGGCCCGGTCTATTCCGACCGCTTCGCGGGCTGGACCCGGGCGGAAAGCCTTCCCCTGCTGGACTACCTTTCCGGCATCATCACCCGCCCGGAACACACCTGCCGATTCCGCTGGGAGGAAGGCTCCATCGCCATGTGGGACAACCGGGCGGTCGCCCATTATGCGCTGGACGATTATCCGGGCCACCGCCGGGCGATGCACCGGGTGACGATCCAGGGACCCTGGCTCGACCCGACCGCCGCGGCGGCGTGAGGCGGCCGGGCGGACCGCCCCGGGATCGCCGAAAGCATAGGCCAGCGCCCCCATTGCCCTGATCGTTGGTGTGGTGGTACAAACGGGGGAAATTTTCTAGGGCCCGTGCTGTGCCGTTGATCGGCGGCGCGGGCCGTTGACCCATTTAGAGCGGGGAGCAGAGATGGCCGACGACGCGCCGAAGAAGGAATGGACGGAACCGACCGACCTCAAGACCAAGTCTGGGGTTGGCGAGTTCATGCGCCCG
>JAOTVC010000007.1 GCA_029863585.1 Alphaproteobacteria bacterium
TGATGCTGTCGGGGATCGGACCGGCGGAGGAGCTGAAGGCGCATGGCATCGACTGCCGGATCGATGCCCCGGGTGTGGGGCGCAACCTGCAGGACCACATCGCCGTGATCGTTTACAACAAGCGCCCGGTTCCAGGGCCCTTCGTCGGGGAACTTCGTGCGGACAGGATGACCCTCAACATCATCCGCGCCCATCTTTTCGGGACCGGGCCCGCCACGGTTTTCCCGGGCGGGATGCATGGCTACATCCGGACCGAGGCGGGGCTGAGCGCGCCCGATATCCAGTTGATGTTCAGGGGCGTGTCCACCGCGCCCCATCTGTGGTTCCCGGGCATCCGCAAGCCCCAGCGCGACCTCTGCGGCGCGCGGCCCGTTCTGCTCCATCCCGAGAGCCGGGGCTGGCTGAACCTGGTCTCTGCCGACCCCTTCGACAAGATTCGTATCCATCAGAATTTCTTCGCCGAACCGAAGGACATGGCGACCCTGCGCAGGGGGGTCGATGTCTGCCGCGCGATTCTCGCCCAGTCCGAAATGGATGAGTTCAGGGCCGAGGAAACCGCCCCGGGGGCGGACGTCACCAGCGTCGCCGACATCGATGCCTGGATCCGGCGCACCGCCGTCACCGCCCATCACCCTTGCGCCACCTGCGCCATGGGGACGGATGAGGGGGCGCCGCTGGATGGGGAGTTCCGGTTGCGCGGGGCGGAGAACCTGCGGGTGGTCGACGCTTCGGCAATGCCCGATCTGGTGTCGGGCAACATCAACGCCTGCGTGGTGATGATGGCGGAAAAGGCCTCCGACCAGATCCGCGGCCGGACGCCCCTGCCGGCGGCCCAAATCTAGTCCGGCGCCCCATCGCCGAAACGCGCATGGGCGGCGGCGAGCGCCGCATCGAAGCGGTCTTCCAGTTGCGCGTTGAGGCCGCGGCAGCCGGCGACGACGTCGACGCCCCATCTGATATAGGCTTGGATTTCCGCGAGGCTCCATCCCGGCGGCGGGTCGGCGGCCATTTCCTCGATGTTGGACGTCTTATCGGCGATTTTCAGCATCCGCGCCCGGGCGCTCAAGCCCGGCGCGGCCTCCACCTGGTGCCGGCGCCGCGCCTCTTCGGTCACGCCTTCCGGGTCGGTGACTTCCGCGACCAATTGGGAGACTTCGGCGCCGAAATCCCGGTCGAGGTCGGCGAGCGTCAGGTCGCTGTCCTCGATCACGTCGTGCAGCAGGCCGCCGATGATGAGAACCTGGTCCTTCCCGCTGGTGGCCTCATTCAGGATCGTGGCCACTTCGGTCACGTGGTGGATATATGCCTCCCCCCGCGCACCCTTGCGGGTCTGTCCCGCGTGCACCGACTGCGCGAGCGCCAATGCCCGGTCGATTTCGGGGCTCCGGGGTAGGCCGGACATCGTCCCATCCTCTCCGGGGACTTCGGGTCCTCTCAATTGCGGAAGCTCGGATCCTGAGCGTCCAGCATCTCCAGATGCGCATACCATTCCGCCGGCGGGGTCGAATAGTCGCGCGGCCGGTTGGCCTGGCCCGCGGCGTGATCGATCACGTCCTTGGAGGGCAGGTTCAACTCGGCGCCCGACTGCATCGCCGCGACCTGCACCCGGCAGGCGGTCTCGAGCGAATACATCCAGCTGAAGCAGGTCCACATGGCGGGCCCGGCCACCAGCAGGCCGTGATTGCGCAGGATCAGCCAGTTGCAGGTGCCGAGGTCGGCCACCAGTCTTTCGCGTTCTTCCAGCTCCGTCGCGTAGCCTTCGTAGTCGTGATAGGCCATGTCGGCGACGAACTTCATGGACTTCTGGTTGACCGGCAGCAGGCCGCACTTCATCGCCGATACCGCCATGCCCGCCGTGGTATGGGTGTGGATCACGCAATTCACATCGGGCCGCGCGCCCAGCACCGCCGAGTGGATGACGTAGCCGGCTTCGATCACGGTGGCGTTGGTGTCGCTCTGGATTTCGCCGTCCAGGTTGATCTTGATCAGGTCCGAGGCCCGCATCTGGTGGAACAGACGCCCTTGCGGGTTCAGGAGGAACTGGTCCTCGGTCCCCGGCACCCGGACCGAGATATGGGTGGAGGTCTTGTCGTCCATCTCGTAATGGGCGATCAGCCGGTACAGCGCCGCGAGGTTGACGCGGGTCTCATGCTCCGCCTTGGTGATCAGGTTTTCGGGGTCGTTGCGTCGGGTGACGTGCGATGCGCACATGGCTGTTCCTCCCGGTGGGGCGGCGGCCCGGGGAAGGGCTCGGCCGCGTTAGCGTTGGCCGCTGTTCGATCCGAAGCTTAGAAGAAACCGAAGCCCGCATCAAACCCAACCGAGGGCTCGGCGCGCCGGTTGCGCGGGCGGGCCGACTGGTCTACCAAAAGGGCAAGGGATGCCGGGCCCGCGGGGGTGCGGCCCGTGAGTTGAGTATAGACACGACAACGAATCCCTTCTGAGGAGGCAGACCATGACCACCTTGATCACCGGCGCCGGGTTGATCGGCACCGCCTTTGCGCAGCGCGCGCTGGCCCGCAACGAGCCGGTCGTGTTTTTCGATCCCGAGCCGCGCGCGGACTTTATCGCCAAGAAGCTGGGCACCGGGGACACGCCGCTGGTGCGCGGCGATGTGCGCGACCTGCCGAAGCTGGTGGAGACGATCCAGGATCATGGTTGCGAAACCGTGCTGCACAGCGCGGGAATCATCGGCGGCAAGGTCGACGAGATGATGTATTCCGCCCTGCAGATCAATATTCAGGGCACCATGAACGTGGCCGAGGCGGTGCGTCTGACCGGTGCGCGGCGGCTGGTCCATGTGTCGACCTTCGGCGTCTACGACATGCGCCGGGCCGATATTCCCAAGGTTCTGGGTGAGGACTTCCACCGTGGCCACGGCCGCGCCTACGGCAATTCCAAGGCCTGCAAGGAACTGATCCTCGAAGCCTACCGCGCGCGTTATGGGTTCGAACTGATCGGGGTGCGTCCGGCCAACGTGTTCGGCAACGGCCATTTCTGGTCGGGCTCCGGCGGCGGGCAGAAGGTCCATGAGATGATGACAGCGGGCGCGGAAGGCCGGGTCGCCAAGATCCCGGCCAACCAGACCATGGCCAACGAGTACATCTATTCCAAGGACATCGGCGGCATCCTCGATGCGGCGGCGACCGTCCCCCAACCCGACCGCCTGTTCTTCAACGGCGGCACCGGGATTCTGACCACGTTCGACGAATTGCTCGCCGCCGTGCGCAAGATTTACCCGGGCTTGGAATACGAGGTGCTGGAGGGCCGCGCCGGTCATGACCGGGACACCGTGCTGGACCTGTCGGAGCCGAAAGCCAAGCTCGGCTGGGTGCCGAAATATTCCCTCGACGCGGCACTTGCCGATTACGCGGAAGAAATCAAGACCATCGGCGCGTTCTGAGCGAGGGAGAAGTGCACGCTCAGACGGAGATCGAGGTCCGGACCACGGGACGCGGGCTCATCGACGTCACCGGTGAGGTCGCGGGCTGGGTCGCGGAACAGGGGGTGGGGACCGGGCTCCTCACATTGTTCCTCCGCCATACCTCGGCCTCGCTTCTGATCCAGGAAAACGCCGATCCTGACGTGCTTCTGGATCTTGAGAATTTCTTCGCCCGCCTGGTGCCCGATGATCCGGCGCTCTACCGCCACGCGACCGAAGGGGCCGACGACATGCCGGCCCATATCCGCGCGGCCCTGACCCAGACGCAGCTTTCTATTCCGCTCAAAGCCGGTGCGCCGGTGCTCGGCACCTGGCAGGGGATTTACCTCTATGAACACCGCACCGCGCCGCACCGGCGCCGGATCGTGTTGCACCTGATCGGCGAGTGAGCGGCGGCGGGGCCAAACAGGCATGGAGATCCGGGTCGAGTGCTACGCTGGCCACCGCGGTGAGGAAACACCGCGCCGCCTCCATTTCGATTCGCGGACGGTGGAGGTCGCTCGAGTTCTTGATGCCTGGCACGGGCCCGATCATCGCTACTTCAAGCTCTTGGGCTCCGATGGAGCGACCTACCTGCTGCGCCATGACGAACCGGCCGGAGAATGGGCCCTGGTCCAGTTTCAGCGCGCCGAAAGGCCCGGCGGTCATGCGGAGGGCTAGCGGTTGATCAGCCACAGGACCAGGCTGAGAACGGCGCTGACCAGAATCGAGGTGGTGAGGGGGAAGTAAAGCCGGAAATTATCCCGCTCGATAATGATGTCGCCGGGAAGCCGGCCAAGCCCCAGCTTGGCGATCACCGGCCAGAGCAGGCCTAGGGCGACAAGCACCAAGCCGAAGATGATGAGCAGTCTGGACACGGGCATGGCGGCAGGCCGGCATATGGGTCAGGGTCGCCCGCCATTCCCGCCTTCCTTGCCGCGCGATGCAAGAACTTTATCTGGTTCCCGACGGGCGGCGCGGCCCGTTAAGCCTCCCCGGCCGCTTCCGGAACCGGCGGACGTTTTGACGGCGAGGTCAGCTGTCCCAACACCAATTGACGCACGAACACGACATGCAGGCGCAGGTGGTAGAGGTCTTCGGCGTAGGACAGCGGGATGTTCACCTGCGACACCTGGTCCTGGATGTCGTCCAGGCGATCGGTGAAGATTTCCCGGTCGGCGGCGGGGCCCGCGGCTTTCCAGTCTGCCTCGATCTGCTGCAGTTCGCTGTACCAGCGGTAGATCTTGCGGCGGATGCCCCAGCGGTAGGCCGGCGGCGCGATCTTGAACAGCGGGATCAGCAATGTGATCAGCGGCACCAGCATGATGATCAGGCGCTCGACCAGGACCGCCGCCCAGAACGGCAGCACCCGGCGCAGGAAGGTTGGGCCGCGCTTGAGATACCGTTCGGCGTCGGAGCTTAGGGGGAAGTCGACGAATTTGGCTGAGGGAAACAGCTCGAACGGTGTCGTCAGGTTGCCGTTGCGGTGCACGTCGATGGCGGCTTCCAAGAACAGGTCGATCAAGGCGGGGTGAATGTCCCCGCGCGCCACCAGGGCGCCGGTGGGGGCGATCAGGGTCATGTCCTTGGGCGGGAAATCCCGGGCGAGGTCGAGGACGCCCTCGGGCAGATCGATCTTCGAGAGATATTTGTAGCGCCGCTCATAGGCATCGGCCTGGGCGAAATCCAACAGGTGGAATTGCGGCCTGAGGGCTAGTTCCAGAAGCGGCGGCGAGAGTTCGGCGCTGACGAAGAACGCCGCATCGATCCGGCCCGCCGCCAAGGCGTCCGCCGCCTCCTTGCCGCCGATCGAGAGATAGGTGGAGTTCTCGTCGTCGATGTCGTTGTCGGTGAGCAAGGCCTTGGCCAGCACCCGGGTGCCCGACCCCCCGGCGCCGATGGCGATTCGCTTGCCCTTGAGCGCGATGAGTTTGTCCGGCGCCTCCGGGAAGCCGCGGGTCAGGACCCAGACCGGTTCGAAGAAGACACTCGCAAGTGATTGCAGCTGCGGCGCGCCGAAGGGATCGCCGACGCCGCCCTGGACAAAGGCGATCTCGACCCCCGATTTGGGATCGGTCAGAAGGTCGATGTTCTCCTTGGCGCCCGCGGTGTGGCGCACCGTCAGGGTGATGCCGTGGCGGGCCAGAAGCGCCTTGTAGCGCTCCCCATACTGGGCATAGGACCCCTCCTTCATGCCGGTCGCGATGGTGACGGCGCGCGGCGGCGCAGGGTCGACGAATTGCCAGGTGAACAGGAATCCCGCTATCACCAGGAGGCTGATCGGAAGATAGATCTTGAGGAAATCACGCATGGCTCGGTCGCGGTCTTGGGGCCGCTCAGGTTAAGTCGGCGGGATGAGTAATCGGGGTCGGGATCGGTGTCTTGGTCAGTACCGGGCCGCTCCCAGAGTCCTCGACGTCGATCCAGGCCAGCCAGTTGTCATCGTCGCGGAAATCGAAGTCCTCGCGGAAATGGCTCATCCGCGATTCTTGCCGCATGAGGCTGGCACGGAAAATGATCTCCGCGGCCAGCACCATGGCTTCCGATTCCTTGATTCGCACCAGCTCGTGATTGTCCGGTGCGCGAAGCTCGGCGAACCGTTCCCTGAGGCCGCCAAGGGTCTGCAGGGCCGCTTCCAGGCGATCGGCGCTTTTCCACAGCGCGATGTCGTAGCGCGCCGTGAAGCGCTGGAATTCGAGCAGCCAGTTATCCGATTCCGCGTTGGCGCCGTCATCGCGGGGAGCCATGGTTTCGCGGTATAGCGCGCCCGCCTCGGCGGCATCGAGCTTGGCCGGGGGCAGGGTCTCCAGATCCTTGACGGCGGCCTCGCCGGCGAACCATCCGGTGCCGATGCACATGCCGATATGGAATCCGGCGAAATGGTTGCAGCAACCCGCCTGGGCCAGGCCGGCGGCATAGAGGCCCGGCACGTTGGAGCGGCAGTCGGCATCGGTGGCGAGGCCCATCTTGGTCATCTGGTTCTGCGGGTAATAGGGCGTCTTGCCGAACATATCGGTGCGCGCTTCGTCGCCCAGCTTGTCGAGGAAGTTCTGCATCCAGGCCACGGTCGAGGAGAAATAGAAATCGCGCTTGGCCGGGTCGATGCGCGACATGTCGAGATAGAGCGGGTCGTTGCCCTTTTGCTTTTCCATGGCCATGGCCCGGGCGATGCGCGGCACGTCGGCCCGGTCGCCCCATTCGGGCTCGTAGGACAGCATGAACTGTTCGTCGTTCTTGTTGACGAAACTGGCGCCGTCCTGGATGGCGAAGGCGATGCCTTCGAAATAGAAACGCGGGGTGCCCGGCCGCAGGTAGCTGAATTCGGCGTTGCGCAACTTCGCGCCGGCGCGGTAGGCGAGCAGCGTGCCGGTGCCCGTGAGGTCGCGCACGAAGCCGGTGCGGAAGGTGATGGCGTTGGTGGCGATGATGGTGGCGCGCGCGGTGATGGCGAAGAATTCGCCGGTCCGCGACTGGACCCCGACGGCGCCGGTGACCCGCTCGCCGTCGCCCTTCATCAGGCCGGTGACGAAGAAGCGGTCGAGGATCTGAACCCCTTCATCCTCGATGCCGCGCTTGAGCTTCCACGAAAATTCGAGGCCCCCGCCCACCGGGTACATGACCCTTGTGTCCTTGAGGCCGCGGGTGGGCCGCCGGTAATAGCTGCCGTCCTCGTTGCGGGGCCATTGCAGCCCGATCCCTTCAAGGTCCTTGAGCCGGTCCCACGAGGTTTCCAGCACCCGGTGGATCAGGGGCTGATCGGCGATGAAGTCGTTGCCGGCGATGATCTCCTTGGTGACCGATTCAAGGTCGTCGTCGGGAGCCACCACCACCGTCCAGGCGTTGGAAAAGGCGGTGTGGCCGGAACGGCCCACCTTCCAGGAATCGACGATGGTGACCTGGGTGGCGGGCGGTGCCGCGCGCTTGGCCGAAAGGGCGGCGACGAGGCCGCCGGCGCCGGCGCCGATCACCAGGATGTCGGTTTCGATATGGGTTCCGTGAACGCCGTTGGTTGCCATGCCTGCCTCTTTCCTGCCCGGACTACCAGGGCCGCGGACGGTTCTTGACCGAGGGATGAACATCGACGATCCCCTCCGGACAGAACAGTTCGCAATTGAAGCAGGTCACGCAGTGCTGCTGGTACTTGATGACCGGCAGCGACTTGGCACGGTGCATCCCGTCGACCACGTCCGGCATCGCAACCGGTTCCATGTAGATGACGTCGGCCGGACAGACCTCGTCACAGATGCCGCAACCGGTGCATTTATCGAGGTCGATGGCTTCGATCATGACGCCATCTCCGCACTGGCGGTGCCCCGCACCTCGCCCAGGATGGCCCGGATCCGGGGCCACGATTCGGCCCCATGGGTCGACATCAGGTCAAGCGAATGGTCCGGCGCGAAATCGTCGATGGCGAGCTTGACCGCGGGACGCGCCGTGATCGTGGCGTACCATTGCTGGAGCCCGGGCCGGCCCTCGAACAGCCCTTGCAAGCCCAGGTGGTGGAGGCGCACGGCATAGCCGATATAGGAGATGTCGGCGAGCGAATAGACGCCGCCCGCCAGGTAGCCTTCGGCGGCAATCACCTTTTCCATGTCGCCCAGAAGCTTGTCGTAACCGGCAAGGGCCTTGCGGAAAAGCGGCGCCTCCACGCCCAGCTTGAAGCTCTCCATTTTCCGCGCCCGTTTGGCCGGATTGATCATGGTCTTGATCTGCGCTTCATGTCCCTCTTCGAACCGGAAGGCGATGGACGACGACAGCACGCCGGTCAGGGGGTGGATCTCCTCATCCAGCCGCTTCATCCACAGCCGCATGTTGGCACGGCCCAACGGGTCGCCGGGACGGAGCGGCGGCGCCGGTATCAGTTCGTCGAGATACTGGATGATGACAGACGATTCGATGATCGGCACACCGTCCACCACCAGGGTGGGGACAACGCCGTTGGGATTGAGTTTGAGATATTCCGGGCGGTGCTGCTCGGCCTTGCGCAGGTCGAGGTGATGGCTGGTCCAGGCCTGCCCCTTTTCCGCCAAGGTGACCCGGACCTTCTGCGAACAGGTCGAGATTTCCCCATGATAGAGCTCGAAAACCGCCATTCCTCCCCTCGTTCCATTGCGCCGCCGCCTGCGGCGCGGCCGGTTTTTCTAGACCTTAGGCAGGAAGCGTCATGCCCGCAACCGCATTCGCCTGCCGATGAGCCTCCCGCCGCTGCACTCGGCGCGCCCGGTCCCGTCCGAGTCCGCAGTTGGGGATAGGCCGTCGTGTCGGCTTCTCGATCCAGGATCGTCCAAGCCACGCATGGCCCCTGGCCAGATCGGCTCTCATCCCAATGCGTCATAAGCCCTGTCACGGTAATCGCCATGGTGTTAACCATAATAATAATTAAGAATCAGAGGCATAAAGACGCCTTTTGCCGTCGATTAGGTGCGCTGCAATACCACCGGACTCAAGAATACATCAAATAATGTATGGTAAACGATAGATTAAAATTGAATTTTAGGGGCATTTCGTTCATTTTCGGCCTTAAGAGATTATTTAGGGCAAAGCCGATTTCTTGGTTCGAGGACGCGTCGCATGAGGGTTTCTGGGTGGATTTTTGGACTGGTTCTTTTGGCGTTGTCGTCTGGGTTGGCACAGGCGGCGATCATGTGGGAACTCAACCTGCGCAACAACAATAGTGCAGGTCCCGTCGCGCCTTTCGCGACCGTAACCATGGATCAACCCGGTGGGGCGGGAGGCGACATCACGGTGACCCTGGATTTGGTGGGATCGTTCAACGGCGCAACGATCGAGGAATTCGGCTTCAACACGACCGAGGCCGGCGGCTTCGGCGGGGCCATCACGGCGCCGGGATGGTCGGTCGATACAAGTGGTCGGAATTTTTCGGTCTACGGCGACTTCGAAATCGCGCTGTTCAACAGTTCGGTCGTAGACAAATTGATGTTCACCATCGGCAGCCTTGGCGCCGGGCAGACCATCGCGACGTTTTCCACCGAGCCGGGTAGCGGCGGAGAGCTTTTCGCCGTGAAGCTCGCGGCCGGCACGCCCGGTGGGGCCTTCTTGGGCGGCGGTACGGTCGTCCCTGTCCCCGCGGCGCTGCCGCTCTTGCTGTCGGCCCTGGCGGCATTCGGTTTCGTGACCCGCAGAGGGCGTAAGGCGGCCGCGGCGGCCTAGCTCTCAAGGCGCCATTCTCGACCTTCCGATGGCCTGACGGGCCATTCTCAAGACATTCGGTTCACGCCGCGATCTGCTATCCTCTGGCCGCAACGGGGCGTCATGCCCCGCCCACGCGCCTCGGGAGGATCCCCATGATCGACGCCTATCTCTGGTACACCGGCAATCCCCGCAAGATCCTGGTCATGTTCGAGGAGACCGGATTGGACTACGAAGTCCATGTCGTCAACATCCGCACCGGCGAGCAGTTCGACCCGGAATTCCTCAAGATCTCGCCCAACAACAAGGTGCCGGTCATCGTTGACCGCGACGGTCCCGGAGGGGCGCCGCTTTCGGTTTTCGAATCCGGCGCCATATTGGAATATCTCGGCGACAAGACCGGCCAGCTCCTGCCCCGCGACGGGGCCGCGCGCTACAAGGTCATCGAATGGCTGCATCTGGTCGCCGCCAACCTGAGCCCGGCGCTGGGCCAGGCGCATTATTTCGTCACCGAATTCCCCGAAGGCAACGAGCACGCCGCGGCCCGCTTCCGTGACGAGACCGCCCGCGTGTTCCGGGTGCTGGAGCGCCAGCTCGCGGACAAGGACTGGATCGCTACGCCGGAATACTCCATAGCCGATATCTCCGCCTATGGCCGGGTGCGGGGCTGGAAGAACGCGGGCGTCCAGATCGACGAGACGCCGAGGCTCAAGGATTGGCTCCAGCGGATGGAGGATCGCCCCGCCGTCAAGCGGGCGCACGCGGTGATCGAGGACATCAGGGCGGCGCACAACACTCCGATGAGCGAGGAGGCCCATTCCATCCTCTATGGTGAACGCCAGATGGCGGGGCGTTAAATAAATCAAGGGTTTCAGGGCGATTCTCGCCGCACAATCGCCGCAGGCCCGCCAAGGTCTTGCCCTCTTTACCTTTTAGTTTCAGTTGTTGGGTCATGATGGGCCCCAGGGCAAACGAGGCTCAAGGAGGAGAGACATGAGAAGCACGTCCCACCGCAGATTGATCCCGTTGGCGGCGTTTGCCGCCGCAGGGCTCGCCCTTGCCGGCGCCGATGCCGCCGCCGAAGCGCGGTCGTTTTCGGTTCACGACGCGGGCAACGTCAACGTCAATGTCAGCTTCAACACGCAGATGCCCCTTGCCGACATGTCGGACAAGACCATGGCCGAAACCCAAAAGCGCGGCCGGATCTTCGTCTACAACATGGCGAATCAGGAATGCGAAACCCTGCTCGCGACCATCGCCGCCACTTGCCGGCTGGCCAATCTGAGCGTTTCCACCCAGGTTCGGAACCAGAACAACAACAATCCGGTCTTCATCTACCTGAACGGCAACGCGCGCTACATGATCACGTTGAAGGACAGCGGCGACAAGCCGGCGCCCGCGGCCAAGCCTTAAGTCCTGCGAACGAGCCTCTCATTTTCTGAAAGGTCGATCATGACAGCCATGAAGAACGCGGCTCTTCTGGGAGTCTGGGCGGTGGCCCTGATGGCTGCCGCTCCGGTGCCGGACGAGGCGCGGGCGCAGGAGCCGATGGATCAACGGATGCGCATGCAGATGCGGATGCCGGTGCCGATGCCAATGCAAGAGGATGTGGACACCGTTCGCATTCGCGTCCGGTTCAATATCTTGGTGCCGCTCGGCAAGGCAAGCGGCGAGTCCCTGGCCCGCGCCGAAGCGCAAGGACGGGCGGCGATTTACCGCATGGCGGAAGGGGAATGCGCCGTCCTGGAATCGACCATCGCGGCGACATGCCGCATGTCGGGCATCCGGATCAGGTCCAGCGCCCGCGGCCGGCGCGAGGTCCCGTCCAGTTTCCTCAACGTCACCGGCAACGCGCGCTACGCCGTTACCCTGAAGGGCTCCTGAACGGCGGCGGCCGGCGGGGCGGCCCGGCTAGAGCTTGCCTTCGGCCTTGAGGCGGATCACCTCGTCCCGGTTGCGCAGGATCTTTTCGTCGATCCCTTCATCGACCAAGGCCGCCATCTTGTCGGGATCGAAGGCGCCGGCGCCCATGTCGTATTCGAGGCCCGGACGGTACTGGATCCAGTGCTTGAAGTGGGTGCATTCCTCGGGCGTGTCGAAATTGTCGATATAGGTTTCGATCTCGTTGCCGTCGGGGTCTTCGTAATAGAACGAAGTCGACTGCCCGTGGTTGATGGAGTGCACCAGCGGGATGCCCCAGGCCTTGCACTGGCGGTAGAGTTTCACGAGATCGGCCAGCGAATCGTACTGGAAGGCGCCATGGGCGAACCCGGCGCGGCCTTTGGCGAAGGCGCAGCCTTCGCGTTCCAGGATGGCGAAGCGGTGATCACGGGCGTCCCAGCTGATGAAGGCGGCCCGCCCGCCGCCGGCCTCGCGCTTGTCGCGGTAGTTCACCACCTTGCAATTGAAGAACTTCATGTAGAAGTCGACCATCTTCTCGAAATTCTTGTCGGTGCCGATGGAGATATGGACCAAGGCATTGGGTTTCGGGGCCTCGCCTGGCCCGATCCGCTCGCCTTCGGCGGGCAGGTAGTATTCCTTGAAATTCGCGAGCCAGATGTCGTCGTCGGTGGTGATGTCGCCTTCGGCCATTGTTGCTCCTCCTTTTTCGTTATGGGTCTGACGCGGCGGTCCCTGGCGCGCCCGGCATTCAGGTGTTCGCGAATTTTCCAGGCCGCTCCCAGTCCCAACTGGGCGGCAAGGGGTCCTCGACGATGCGGTTGATCATGCAGCCGATCCCCTCGACCTCGGATTCGAGGACGTCGCCCGGTTTGAGCTGCTTTGAATTATCCCCGGAGCCGCTGGCGACGCCCGACGGCGTGCCGGTCAGCACCACGTCGCCCGGCAGCAGTTCCATTTGCGAGATATAGGCGATGATCTCGGGGATTTTCCAGATCATGTCGCCGGTGTTGCCGTCCTGGCGCAAATCGCCGTTGACCCGGGTGCGAATGGCGAGGTCGTTCGGGTCCTTGATGTCCTCGGCAGTGACGAAGCACGGCCCCATGGGGCAGAAGCCGTCGAAGCTCTTGCCGAACAGGCGGTTGCCTTCCTTGCGTTCCATCTGGCCCACGTCCCGGGCGGTGATGTCGCTGGCCGCGGTATACCCCGCGACCACCTCCATGGCGCGTGCCTCGGGCACGTTCTTGCATTTCTTGGCGATCACGAATGCCATTTCGGTTTCGTAATCCATTTTCTGGCACGCCCGGGGACGCACGATGTCGTCGCGCGGCCCGGCGATGGCGGACGGGCCCTTGAGCCACGTCGTCGGAAGCACGAAGGGCATGGGAGAAGAGCTCATCTCCTCGTGATGGGCCTTGTAGTTCCGGCCCGCGGCAATCACCTTGGACGGCGCCAGGGGGGCGAACAGGTGGACGTCCGCGAAGGCCAGGAAAAGCGGTTCGTCATCGAGCCCCCGTGCGTCCGGTTCGCGCTCGCGGCGCTCGGCCAGCCAGGCCGCGGCATCGCGGGCGGCGGCCATGGCCGCGGGGCCGGCGGCGAGAAGGGCTGAGGCATCGCCCGGGATCCGCAGGGCCGCGATTTCTTCGGCCTGGAGATCGCCCTCGGCCTTCAACTTTCGCGCGTAACCCGCGCGCAGATCCGCCACGCGCTCGCCATCCAGGATGACGCCGATGCGCCGGGCCTTGGCGCGTTCGCCCTCCGCGCGATAGCTGACCAGCTTCATGGCACTCCCTTCCGATGTTCTTACTTGCCTAGTGCGGGCTTAGCTTAGCTCCCGCCGTGCCGGTGTGAAAGGGGGCAGCGTTGACCTCGTCCGTGAATTCCGCCAATCTAGGCCGATTCGTTGGGGAAGAAGGCGAACAGGCCGAGCCCCATTCGTTTTTATTGTTGCGCGATCGCAATGTTGAAAAGGGAACGGGAGGCCGATCTATGAACCGGTTGACGACTTTTACTGCCGCCACCCTGGCGGTGGGCTTCGGAATCGCAACCGCCGCATCCGCGGCGGACCTGCCGAAAACGACCCAGCAGATGCTGAAAGACCTCAAGATGGATGCGTCCGCCCTGAGCGGTCTCGACAAGGAACTGGCGGTGCCCCAGGCCTGGATCGACGGCGCCAAGAAGGAAGGCCAGGTCAAGATCTGGACGACCTACCGCCGCCAGCCCTGGAGCCGGATGGAGCGCATCTTCATGGAGCGCTATCCCTTCATCAAGGTGAACCACGACCGCGTGAACAATACCGCCCGGCGCGTGATTCGTCCGCTGACGGCCTTCAAGACGGGGCGCGTCCTGGTGGATGTCATCACCGGCCTGTCCGGCGAGGCGCACCTGTTCCAACAGGCCAAGGCCTTTACCGACCTCCGCGATATGCCGTCCTACGACAATCTGCCCGCGCATCTCAAGCATCCGGAGGGCCTTACCGCCGTCGGCCGCATTCGCTATTACTGCATCGCCTACAACCGCAACAAGGTGAAGGAATCGGATCTTCCCAAGACCTGGGACGACCTGGTCAATTCCCAGCGCTTCGCCGGAAAGAAGATCGGCCTTGCCAACCGGCCCAACAACTGGCTGCTGCCGCTGTGGAAGTACAAGGGCGGTGACTGGGGTCGGCAATTCACCGATAAGCTGTTCGGCCTGAAGCCGCAGCTCCGCAAGGAAGGGCAGGGCGCCGTCCTCGCCCTGGTCGTCGCCGGTGAGATGGAAATGGGCATCCCGGCCGCCATGAACCGGGTCGCCGAATACCGGATCAAGCACGACAAGACCCCGGTGGGTCATCATTGCCCGATCCCGGTGGTGTTCACCATCTCCGAGACCGGGATCATGGCCGGCAACCCGCACATGAACGCGGCCAAGCTGTACGTCAACTGGTACCTCTCCAAGGAAGGCCAGCTGGCGCAGTTCTGGGCCAACGAATCGGTGCCGTCGCACAAGGACATGCGCGACAAGCGCTTCGTCTACTGGCCCGAGAACGTCTCCGGCAAGGAGATGGCCCAGTTCAAGTACGACAACCCCGAGGCGGGTAAGGAGGTCCTGAAATATTGGGATGCGCGTTGGATCCAGGGCGGCGGCTATGTGCCGCCGAAGCCCAGCATCGTGACCGTCAAACTTGACAAGGTGGTTCGTGGCGGCCGGGTGCTCGAGTTCAAGGTCGACGGCAAGGCCGACAAGGCCAAGATGTCGCGGTCGCGTTCCAAGGTCACCATCGGGGGCAAGCAGGCCAAGCGCGGCGATCTCAAGGCCGGCATGACTTGCAAGATCAATTACCCGAAGGGTGGCGGCGAAGCCAAGACCGTCGACTGCAAATAATCAGAGGAAACCGCTGCAGCGGTTCATGCTGAGTCCCGGTGTTCGGCGGGCAAGGGGCTTGCCGAACGCCGGGATGCTGCAAATATAGGCGTGCCGCCGATGAGCATTAGAACGATGGGGAGGTGACATGGCGGTTGAGAGCCTGCCGTTTGACCGGCGACAAATCTCCATAGGCCAACGCCTCAAGAGACTGAATTGGTGGCATTGGCTGCTGCTGATCGTCGTGTCGACCCTGGTGCTGACGCCGATGCTGCTGCTGGTTTTCGGCAGTTTCTCCACGGCGGCCCTTCCGACCGACATTTCCCTGTCCGAGCTCAGTTTCGAAAACTACACCAAGGTGTGGACCGACCCGGCGACCTACGGCCTGTTCTACAACACCTTCGTCTATGTCATCGGGTCCACGGCCTTCGGCATCACGCTGGCCGCGATCCTGGCATGGCTGGTCGAACGCACCGATATCCCCGGCAAGATCTGGATCTACGCCGGCGTGCCCATGACCCTGGTGCTGCCGGGCCTGCTGCAGGCGATGGCGTGGGTGTTGCTGTTGAGCCCGCGCATCGGATTCATCAATCAGTTTCTGATCGAGACCCTCGGCCTGCCGATCGATCCCCTCAACATCTATTCCTTGGGCGGCATGATCTTCGTCGAAGGGTTCCGCCTGGTGCCGACGGCGTTTCTCATGATGGTGCCGTTGTTGCGTTCGATGGACCCGGCGCTGGAAGAGGCAGCGGCGATGTCGGGCGCAAACCCGAGCACCACCATGCGCAAGGTGACGCTCAAGCTGATGCTTCCCGGTCTGATCGCCGTCGTCATCTACCAATTCATCACCGCCTTCGAGGTGTTCGAGGTGCCGGGCATCCTCGGCATGCCGGCGGACATCTATGTGTTCTCGACGAAGATCTATTCGTTGCACCGCTCGGTCAGTGTCGAGCCCGCCTATGGCGAGGCCAACGCGCTGTCGATGATCTATCTGCTGGTCGCGGTGGTGGCGACCTATCTCTATTCCCGGGTGATCGCGCGCCAGGAACGGTTTACCATCGTCACCGGCAAGGGCTATCGCCCGCGGCTGATGGAGCTCGGCCGCTGGAAATGGCCGTCCATCGCCGTGGTCTGGGCGTTCCTGATCGCGACCATGGTTCTGCCGTTCCTGGTTTTCCTCTACGTCTCCTTCCTGCCCTGGCTGCAGCAGCCGTCCTTCGAGGCGTTCTCGATGATGACGACGGAGTACTACGTCGAGGCCTTTAAGGACGAATTCATCGGCCTGTCGGTATGGAACACGTTCCTGATGACCGTGGTGACCTCCACCGCCGTGGTGGTGCTGTCGTTCCTGATCTCCCTGGTGGTGGTGCGGTCGAAGTTCTGGGGACGCAAGATGCTCGACCAGATGGCCTTCATGCCCCACGCCATTCCCGGCATCGTCATGGCCGTCGCCTTCCTATGGGTGTTCATCAACTTCGATGAATATGTGGGCATTCCGCTTTACGGCACCATTTGGTCGGTGACCATCGCCTTCACCGTCGGCTACATCGCCTACGGGACCCGCGCCATGAACGCGGCGATCCTGCAGATCCACAAGGACCTGGAGGAGGCGGCCTATGTCTCCGGCGCGGTGCAGTGGCGGACCATGTGGCGGGTGTTCTATCCGCTGATGGTGCCCACCTTCGTCGGTGTCTGGGTTTGGGTGATGCTGCATGCGGTGCGCGCTGCGTCGCTGCCGCTGATCCTGACCGAAGGGCCGGAGAATCAGGTGCTGGCCGTCCTCATATGGAACATGTGGGACGAAGGCGGCGGCGGCGTGCAGATGGTCGGTGCCATCGGTGTGATCCTGATCCTCGTCCTTTTGCTGGTGACCATGGCCTTCCGCACATTCGGGTTTGGGTCCGGGCGCAATATTCAGACTAATTGACGCGGGCCTTCGGTGCGGTGGCGGACGGGCCCGCCCACAGGTGGGGGTGAAGAGTGCCGGCAGGGTCGGACGTTGAGTGCAACCGGGTGGTAATCCTGGGGGCAGGCGGACGGGACTTCCATAATTTCAATATGGTCTACCGCGATGATCCGGCGGTGGAGGTGCTGGCCTTCGGTGCGGCTCAGATCCCGGGAATTGCCGGGCGCCGCTATCCTCCCTCTCTCGCCGGCGACAGGTACCCCGAAGGCATCCCCATCCTCGGCGAACCCGACGTGCTGGAATTTTGCCGGGCCAATCCGGTGGACCAGGTGGTCTTCGCTTATTCCGACATCTCTCACATGGATGTGATGCACACCGCCTCGCGTTTCCTGGCCGCCGGCTGCGCCTTCACTTTCCTGGGTCCGAGAGCCACCATGCTGACGGCGCGCAAGCCGGTGGTCGCCGTGACCGCGGTCCGGACCGGCTGCGGCAAGTCGCCGGTCAGCCGCTATGTATCGGGACTCTTTCAGGCGGCGGGGTTGCGGGTCGGCGTGCTGCGCCATCCCATGCCCTATGGCGACCTCGCCCGCCAGGACGTGCAGCGATTCGCCGTGCCCCAGGATCTGGATGCGGCCGATTGCACGATCGAGGAACGCGAGGAATACCAACCCTATGTCGATGCCGGCCACGTCATCTTCGCAGGCGTCGATTACGCCCGCGTCCTGGCGGCAGCGGAGGCCGAAGCCGACATCATCCTGTGGGATGGGGGCAACAACGACTTCCCCTTCATCCGGCCGGATCTGCACATCGTGCTGGCGGACGCACTGAGACCGGGCCACGAGACCAGCTACCATCCCGGCGAGACCCTGTTGGGGATGGCCCACCATGTCCTGATCATGAAGGTGGGCGATGCCCCCGCCGCAGACGTCGAGGCGATCGAGGCGGCGGCCCGTGCCGCCAATCCCCGGGTGGGGATCCTCCACGGCGACCTCGCGGTGACCCTGGACGATCCCGCGGCGGTGAAGGGCAAATGCGTCTTGGTGGTCGAGGACGGTCCCACCATCACCCATGGCGGACGGCCAACCGGGGCGGGGTATGTCGGCGCCAATGCGGCCGGTGCCGCATCCATCATCGATCCCCGGCCCTTCGTCGGCGAGGGACTGGGCGAGACCTATGCGCGCTATCCCCATATCGGGCCGGTGCTTCCGGCGGTGGGGTATTACCCTGCGCAACTCGCCGCCCTTGAGCAGGCGATCGCCCGGGTGCCTGCCGATGTCGTGGTGTTGGCGACGCCGGCCCGCCTGGAAGAACTGATCAAAATCAATCAGCCCGTGGTTCGAGTGGACTACGCCTTCGCGGAGGCTGCGGGGCCCGGTCTTGCCGGCATCGTCGCCGCCTTCGCCGAGCGTGTCGGCAATGCGGCTCCGGGGCGCGGCACCTGATGCGTCTTGTCGTTGCCTTGGGAGGGAACGCCCTGTTGCGCCGCGGCGAGCCGCTCACGGCCGAAGCCCAGGACGCCAATGTCGCCGTCGCCGCGCGTGCCATTGCCGAACTGGCCGAAGATCACGACGTCATCGTCACCCACGGCAATGGGCCCCAGGTCGGGTTGCTGGCGCTGCAGGCGGCGGCCCTCGATGCCGAACGCCCCTGGCCGCTGGATCTGCTCGGCGCCGAAAGCGAGGGGATGATCGGCTATGTGATCGAGCGCGCGCTGATGGGGCGCCTGCCGGGGCGCCCCGTCGCCACCCTGCTGACCCAGGTCGAGGTTGCTGCCGACGACCCCGCCTTCGCCAATCCCACCAAGCCGATCGGCCCGGTCTATGACGCCGAGGCCCGCGCCCGGATCGAGGCCAGCCGAGGCTGGCCCATGGCGCCGGACGGCGCGGGCTGGCGGCGGGTGGTGCCGTCGCCGGCCCCGATCCGGATTCTCGAGATCCTCACCATCCGGCACCTGGTCTCCGAAGGCATTGTGGTGATCTGCGCCGGCGGCGGCGGCATCCCGGTGGTCGTCGGCCCTCACGGCACGGTCCACGGGGTGGAAGCGGTGATCGACAAGGATCGCACGGCGGCGCTGCTGGCCCGCGACGTGGGTGCCGACGGGCTGTTGCTGTTGACCGACGTGGATGCGGTCTATCGCGACTGGGGGACGGAGGCGCGCCGGCCCATTGGGGAAACCACGGCGGACGAGCTTGCGGCGCTGGCGCTCGATCCCGGGTCGATGGGGCCCAAGGTGCAGGCGGCTTGCGAATTCGTTTCGGAAACCGGCAATTTCGCCGGAATCGGCCGGCTGGCCGATGCGGGCGCCATTCTGGCCGGGAAAGCCGGTACACGCCTTGGACGGCTGCCGACGTAACGGTGTCTTTCGCACCTCTTGACCTGGCAAGGTTCTCGATTCTGTTGAAATTCTTGTCGGTACGTAATACCAAGACGGTCATTGAACGGCGGTCGCGAAAACGGCAGACTACCATCAGCTAAAGAAAGGGGCGGTGATCGCTCCGAAGAATGTGCCACAGGGAATTTGGCGGGGATTGGGAGACCATGATCGACATTGAAAACCTCCACGTTCACTACGAAAGCTCCGAGGGCCGCGTGCATGCGGTCAAGGGCATCAATATCAATGTGGAACGCGGGCAATTTTACACCATGCTGGGACCGTCGGGTTGCGGCAAGACCACGACCTTGCGCTCCGTGGCGGGGCTGGAGCGTCCTTCCGGCGGGACCATCAGGATCAATGACGAGCCGGTCTTTTCCGCCGCCGAGCACATCATGGTGCCACCCTATCGCCGCGAGATCGGCATGGTGTTCCAAAGCTACGCCATCTGGCCGCATATGGACGTGTTCAACAACGTCGCTTTCCCTTTGCAGGAAATGAAGGGGCGGTTCTCCAAGGCCGAGATCCGGGAAAAGGTCATGAAGGCGCTGGACCTGGTGCAGTTGGACGGCTACGAAGACCGGCCGGCGCCGTTCCTTTCCGGCGGGCAACAACAGCGCCTGGCGCTCGCCCGCGCGCTGGTCCGCGAACCGGCGGTGCTCCTGCTCGATGAACCGCTCTCGAACCTGGATGCCAAGCTGCGCGAGGAAACCCGGACGGAAATCCGCGATCTGGTCAAGCGCCTCGGCATCACCACGATTTACGTCACCCATGACCAGCTCGAGGCGCTGACCATGTCCGACGTGATCGCGGTCATGGATCAGGGCCTGATCGTCCAGGAAGGCTCGCCGGTCGAAATCTACCGCACGCCCGCCGTTCGGTTCGTCGCCGATTTCATCGGCCTGACCAACTTCATCGAGGGCCGCATCACGTCGGTCACCGCCAATGGCAGCAACATGGGTGACGTGGAAACCGCCTCGGGCATGATCAAATGCGAACTGCCGACCGGTTCGACCACCGGGGACAAAGTTGTGATCGTGATCCGGCCCGAAGACGTCAACCTGATGCCGGCCAGCACCGCGGCCGGCGGTGAAAACATGCTTCAGGGTGAAGTGGCGGCGGCCATGTTCATGGGGGATGCCAAGGAGTACAAGATCGCGCTGAAGGATTCCGCGATTCGCCTCCGGCTGCACCCGACCACGGAAATCGACGAGGGTCAGTCGGTCCTTGTCGAAATCCCGGCTGAGCGCTGCCGCGCATTGGCAGGCTGAGCCGTCATTTGAGGAATCGCGCGCCGGGCCGCCTCGGGCGGTCCGGCGCCGTTCGTTTCAGATGGCGTAGAGCCGTGCCGGGTTGGTTTCCAGGATCTTCTTGGTCGAGGCCGCGGGAAGGCTGCCGTCTTCCTGCATGCGTTTGAGCGCGACGACTTCGGTCGCCGTGTCCTTGTGGCCGTAGTCGGTGCCGATGATCAGGTTATCGTCGCCGATTTCGCCCAACAGCCAGGGCAGGTCGTCGGTCTTCTGGGTCGTGATATAGAAGTTGTTGTCGCCCAGCGGATCGGCCGGCATGGGCCGGCCCTTGCGATTGAGGCGGATTTCCACCTCACCCAGCACGTAAGGCACCCATTGGGCGCTGGTCTCGATGAAGCCCCAGCGCAACCCGGGGAAACGGGACGGCACTTCATGCTCCAACAGGGCGTTGAAGGAGGCCATCACCGGAAACTTGAAGGTCATCAGGGCATCGCCGTTCATGGAATCGTGCACCGCCACCGAGTTGTTGCCGGCATGCAGGCAGACCGCGAGGTCGAGGTCCTGGGCGATCTCATAGAGCGGGAAGAAATAACGGTCCGACAGGTTGAGCTCGCATTCCAGCCCGCGCATGAAGATCCCGCAGGCGCCGTTGTCCTTGCAGAACTGCAACTCGTCCCGCACCTTCTGGGGGTTCGCCAAGCTGAGGAGCGGCGGCATCAGCACCCAGGGCAGACGGCCCGAGGACTTGGACCAGATATCGGCGAGCCAGCGGTTGTAGCTGCGGTTGAGGGCGAAATCGATGTCGGGCGCCTTGGTGATGGGGCGCAGGAAGAAGGTCGGGAACAGCACCTGGGTGTCGATGCCGATTTCGTCCATGTGATCGAGCCGCGCCTGGATGCTGGACATCTCGCGCGAGTCTTCGGGAACGTCGGCGCCGACGTTGGTCTTGCTGATCAGGCGGTCTCCCACCACCCAGTATTCGTTGCGGGTATTGGAGCCGTAGGGCGCGCCGTCATTGGGATCGCGGACGAAGATCATCGGCCGGAAGGCCTGTTCCTCTTGTGTCATGTAGGACCAGGTATGGGGGGTCTCGATCACATGGGCGTCGGCGTCAATGGTCGGCATCTCTGTTTCCTCCGTCTCCCTCCGGTCTTCATCGCAGGCCGTACAGGACAGCAGGGTTGGTCTTGAGGATCTTTTCCACCGAGGTCGGGCTTATATCCCCGACTTCCGCCAGGCGCTTCATGGCGTGGATATCCGTCGCAGTGTCCTTGTGGCCGTAGTCGGTGCCGATCAGCAGGTGATCGTCGCCCACTTCCGCGATCAGCCCGGGGATGTCGTCGGTCATCTGGGTCGTGATGTAGAAATTGTTCTCCGCCAGGATGTCGTCTGGAACCGGGCGCCCTTTGCGTTGCAGGCGGATGCGCGCCTCGCCCAGCATATAGGGCAGCCATTGGGCCGACGCCTCGATAAAGGCCCAGCGCAATCCGGGATAGCGGGCGGGGATCTCTTCCTGGGCGAGCATTGAGAACGCGCCCAGCACCGGGAACTTGGCCCGGAACATGGCGACGTCGCCGGCATAAGCATCGTGGACGGCGAAGCTGTTGATGCCGGCGTGGAAGGTGATGGCGAGGTCGAGTTCCTGGGCCATCTCGTAGAACGGGTAGAAATAACGGTGCGACGGCAGGCGCTCGCATTCGGCGCCCCGCATGAAGATGCCGCAGGCGCCGTGTTCCTTGGCGAAGGCCAGTTCATCGCGCACCTTGGCCCGATCCACCAGCGACAGCAGCGGCGGGACGCAGACCCAGCGCAGCCGGGTCTTTTCCTCCGCCCAGATACCCGCCATCCAGCGGTTGTAGGCCCGGGCCAGGGCAAAATCGACATCGTGCTCCCGGGTCAGCGGCCGCAGGAACAGGGTGGGGAAGATGACCGCGATGTCGACGCCGATCTCGTCCATGTGGTCGAGCCGCGATTGGATGCTGGTCATGTTCCGGGAATCCGCAGGTACGTCCTGGCCGACATTGCTGCCCTTGGACAGCAGGCGTTCGTCGATCACCCAGTATTCCCTGCGCTGATTGGCGCGCCGCGGCGCGCCGTCGTCTTCGGCGCGTTCGAAGATTTGCGGCCGGAAGGCCTGTTCGTGGTCCTGCATATAGGACCAAGTCTCCGGCGTTTCGATCACATGGGCATCGGCGTCAATGACCGGCATGGCGGATATCCCTCCCAGGTCTCAGTTGACCGTTTCGGGCTCCAGCCCGTAAAGCGCGCAGGCATTGGTGTCGAGGATGTCGTCGATGAGGCCCGGCGCGATATTGGATTTCTCCTTCATTAGGCGCATCGCCTCGATCTCGGTAGAGGTATCGTGATGGCCGTAATCGGTGCCGACCACCAGGCAACCCCGCCCGGCGACCGATGCGATGTAATCGATATCCTCGTTCACCTGGCAGGCGACATAGAAATTGTTGTCGCCCATGGGGTCGTCGGAGAACCGCTTCCCCCGGCGCTTGAAGCGGCGGCCAAGCTCGCCCAGCACATAGGGCAGCCAAGCCGATCCGGTCTCCACAAAGGCCCAGCGCAGGTTGGGGAATCGGGCCGGGACTTCCCGCATCAGGAGCGCGTGGAACGAACCGATCACCGGAAACTTGAATTTGGAAAGTCCGTCGGCCTTGTCGAAGAAATCGTGGACCACCAAGGCGTCGTTGCCGGCATGCAGGCAGATGGCGAGGTCGAGCTCCTGGGCGATTTCATAAAGCGGGAAGAAATAGGGGTCGGACAGCTGGCGGTCGCAGGCGAGGCCGCACATGAAGATGCCGCAGGCCCCGTTTGCCTTGGCCTCTTCAAGCTCCGCGCGCACCACGCCGGGATCGCCGAGGGACAATAGCGGTGCCAGTGCCACCCAGCGCAACCGCCCCTTGCCCGCTTGCCAGATCTCCGCCAGCCACCGGTTGTAGCTGCGGTTGATGGCGCGTTCGGCATCGGGATTGCGGGTAATGGGTCGCAGGAACAGGGAGGGATAGAGCACCTGGACGTCGATGGTGAGCTCGTCCATGTGGTTGAGGCGCTTGACGATATCGCTCATCTCCCGGGCGCCGCGGTCGGTGTCGAGGCCGATATTGCGTTCCCGTTCGATCAACCGTCCGTCGATGGCCCAGAATTCCGTCTGGCGCTGGGGCCGGCCGTCCATGGCTTCGCCCGCGGGCAGGGACACCGTCACCGGCTTGTAGAGGAGGTCATCCCCCGCCATCGAGGCCCAGGTCGCCGGTGATTCGATCACATGGGCGTCGGAATCGATTGTCGCCATTGGCACCTCCCCGGGCCGGGCGACCCTTGCACCGGGGCCGTCCCTATGGAATCATCATTTCAATAAATGATAACACATTGCATTCAGCGCAAGAAACGGTGTGCTGAGCGGAAAAACAGGGTTTCTGGCGGCGGAACGGCGCCGATCGAAATAGCAAGGAGGCAGATCATGACCGGATATTCACGTATGGCCGGGTACACCGCCCTGGCCGGCTTTGTTGCCGCATTTGCCGGCGTGCCGGCTACCGAGGCTACGGCAGCGGAATTCACCCTTCAGGGCAAGACCGTCACCGTCTTGATCCCCTCGCGGCCCGGCGGCGGTACCGACGGTGTCGGCCGCTTGGTCTCCACCGGCTTGGCGAAGTACCTGCCTGGCAAGCCCGACGTTCTGTTCAAGAACATCCCCGCCGGTGTCGGCACCAAAGCGCTCAACTATTTCGTGGAAAAGGTCGTGCCCAACGGCGAAACCATGGCGACCGCTTCCGGGTCCCAGGTCTATGCCGATACCATGCGGCGCAAGACGGTGCGCTACGATCCGGGCAAGTTCGAATTCATCGGCCATCTGCCGGCGGCCGGCGGCGTCGTGCTGGTGCCTAAGGACATGATGGGCCGGCTTATGGACAAGTCGCAGAAGCCGCTGATCTTCGGCGGCATCCGAGGCACCCGCGGCCAGAGCCAAATGGCGGTGTGGGGGCCCAATTACCTCGGATGGAACATCCGCTGGGTGGTCGGTTACCTCGGCTCTTCGGGGATGAACCTCGCGTTCGAACGCGGCGAGACCCAGGTCACCGCCAACACCAACTATCCGGTGATCAAGCCGTTCCTGGATTCCGGCAAGTATGTCGCCATTTCCCAGACCGGCGTCATCAAGGGCGCCGGCGCCACCCGCAGCCCGCTCTATCCCGACGTGCCTCTGTTCCACAAGATGATCCTGCCCAAGCTCAAGACGGCGGAGGAGAAATCCGCGTTCAAGGCCTGGTGGACCATGGTTCAGGTGGGCAAGTACTACATGCTGCCCCCCAAGACCCCCGCAGCCATTGTCAAGGTCTACCGCGCGGCATTCCAGGAGATGGTCAAGGACCCGGACATGGATAAGAAGCTCAAGGCGGTGTGGAGCCCGGTCTACACCGTCGATACCGGGGAGGAAATGGCGGCGCTGGTCAAGGACATCAAGCAGATCAGCGATGCCGACCTCGCCTTCATCGACACCCTGCGCCGCAATGTGGGCATTCCTGCGGGCGTCGGCCGCAACCGCGTGGTGCGCTCCAAGATTTCCAAGATCGACAATGGCGGCCGGGTGGTCAGCTTCAAGGTCAACAAGGGCCGGACTCACAAGGTCAAGGTATCGGGCAGCAAGACAGAGGTCACCGTCAACGGCAAGAAGGCCAAGCGCGGCGATCTCAAGACCGGCATGACCTGCCGCTTCATCTACCCGAAGAAGAATAAGACGGCCAAGTCGATCGCCTGCTGAGCGGCGGGCCGAGGCTGACCGAGGGGTATGACTTGAGCGATCTCCCCCTGCCCTAGGTTCCGGAGCGCCGGGGACGGGCAGAGGGGGGGCGTCGCGATTGGGGGGCATCGTGTATTCATCGGAGGCGTTTTTCGACGCCATCGCCGGGCTGTTTCACGTCAAGGCGATGCTGCTGATGCTGGGCGGCGTCGTGGTCTCCAGCGTGTTCGCGGCCTTGCCCGGGATCGGTTCATTGTTGTTCCTTTCGATGACCATCCCCTTCGCGATGACGCTGGAGCCTTATGAGTGCATCGCCCTGTTGTTGGGGATCGCGACGGTCTCCAACACCGCCAACACCTTTTTGTCCGTCCTGATCGCCGTGCCGGGCGGCGCGGGGTCCCAGGCGACGATCCTGGACGGCTATCCCATGGCCCAGAAGGGCGAGGCCAACCGTGCCTTCGGCGCGGCTTATACGGCCTCGGCCTTGGGGGCGCTGTTCGGGGCCATCGTCTTTACCGCCACCCTGCCGGTGATGCGCCCCATGGTGATGGGATTCGGTTCGCCGGCGTTTCTGATGCTGGTGATCTGGGGGCTGGCGGCGGTTGCGATGCTGGGAGGGAACCAGCCCCTCAAGGGATTGCTGGCCGCCGTGCTGGGGCTTGCCATCACCACCATCGGCGCGGAGCAGCGCACCGGCGTCGAGCGCTTCGTGCTGGAGGAAGGCGATTACCTTTCGGAAGGGATCCATATCATCGTCATCGCCCTGGGCCTGTTCGCGGTGCCGGAACTGATCTCGCTTTCGGTCCGCCGCACCAGCGTGTCCCAGACCGGGGAACTCGGCGGCGGCCTGATGCAGGGGGTGCGCGACGCCTTCCGTCATTGGTGGCTGGTGATCCGCTGTTCCACCATCGGCGTGTGGATCGGCGTGTTGCCGGGGCTGGGGTCCTCGGTCGCCGACTGGTTTGCCTATGCCCATACCGTGCAGTCCGAGAAGAACAAGGAGAACTTCGGCAAGGGTGACGTGCGCGGCGTGATCGGGCCGGAAAGCTCCAACAATGCCAAGGAGGGCGGGGCTTTGATCCCCACCACCTTCTTCGGCATTCCGGGTTCCACCTCCTTCGCCCTGATCCTGGTGGCCTTCATCGCCGTCGGTATTACCCCCGGCAAGGAGATGATGACCAACCAGCTCAATTACCTCTACGCCATGATCGTGGTGCTGGTGGTGGCCAACCTGTTCGCGACCGGAATCGCGCTCGCCTTTTCCAGCACCTTCGCCAAGGCCTCCCTCCTTCCCTATTACGTGATCGTGCCGATGACCCTGGTGCTGTGCTCGGTCGCCGCCTTCAACGTCTCGAACCAGGTCCAGGACCTGATCGCGTTCGTGACCTTTTCGGTGATCGGCTTCTTCATGAAGCGTTATGGCTGGCCACGCCCGCCGGTGCTGGTGGCGGCGGTGCTCGGCCCGCAGTTGCAAGCCTATCTGTGGCTGACCACCGACCTGTTCGGTTGGAGCTGGATCACCCACCTGGATGTTCTGGCGATATTCGCCATCATCGTCGCTACGGTGCTGTTCCCGCTGTTGCGCCGGCGCAGACCCGGCGAGAAGAAGGCCGACGTCGACCTCGTCACGGAACAGCCGAAGGGCCCCGGGGCGATGATTTTCACGATGCTGTTCATCACCGTGCTGGCCCTCGGCATGCACAAGGCGACCGATTGGCCGCTGTTGGCGTCCCTCGGTGTCTACGCCATCGGCGGGGTCGGGGTCGTGCTGGCGGTGCCGCAGCTCATCCTGGATCTGCGGAAATACCTGGCCGACCGCCAGGGCCCGCCGCGATCCGCGGAGTTCGCCGTCCGCGGCCATCGCGAACGGGTAGCCGCCTTGTGGATCCTGGGCCTGGTCACCGGGGCTTGGATGTTCGGGTTCCACGCGACCTTTGCCCTGTTCCCGCTTTTTTACGTGCGGGCCCACGGGGGCAGTTGGCGCATGGCGGCGCTGCTTGGGGGGCTGGCACTGGTGACGCTGGTCATCGTGTTCGACAGTCTGGTCCATGTGCTGTGGCCGGACCCTGCTATTGCAACCCTGTTGGGGCTCGACTAAACAGGGGGCCATAAGCTCGAAAACCGGGCCTGGGGAGGCCAAGACATGGATCCGATCTCACTCGATGGAAAAGTCGCGATTATCGCCGGTGCGAGCCGCGGCATGGGGCGTGAAATCGCCGTAACCTACGCGGCCGCCGGGGCCAAGGGCGTGGTCGTCACCGCGGCGCCGGCCCGCGACGAATCCAGGGATGCGATCGATGCGGAACTGGCGGATACCGTCGCCGCAATCGATCAAGCCGGCGGCGAAGGCACCGGCCTTGGCCTGATCGCCGATGTCACGGATTGGGACGATTGCCAGATGGTGGTGGCCCGCACCCTGGAGGCGTTCGGCGCCGTCCATGTGCTGTTCCACAACGCGGGAAAAAGCCAGCGTTACCACGGGGCGCGCGACATCCCGTTCTGGCAGACCGAGCCCGACGGCTGGCGCGACGTCATCACCACCAACGTGGTCGGCCCCTACATGATGGCCAAGGCGGCGATTCCAAAGATGCTGGAACAGGGTTGGGGGCGCGTCATCGTCACCAACAAGAATGCCGATTCGCAGCACGAAGCCTTCGCCGGCGCCTATGGGCCCTCGAAATCGGCGGTCGAAGCCCAGGTCTTGAGCTGGGCCGAGGAGACCGCCGGCACCGGCGTCAACGTCAATTGCCTGGGGCCGGGCGGTGCCGTCAACACCCGGTTCGGCCGGGGCGACATCCGCGACCGCGGCCTCGATCCCGATGTCATGAACAAGATGGCGCTGTGGCTCGCCTCCGATGAGTCCGCGGACTACAACGGCTGCCGCTTCACGGGCAAGTATTGGGACGATTCCCTGCCCAACGCGGAGGCCGCGGAAAGGTGCCGCGACGCGCCGTTGTTCCCCGTCCCGGTCAGCAAGCCCACCAAACTCAAGCATGCCTGGCGGGATTCCGAGCGCGCCAAGGCGGGAACCCAAACCGAGGGCTAAGGGCGTGCGCGAGGCCTTCAGGAAAACCACGAAATGGTAGATTTCGACGTCGTCTGGCAGGGCGTAACCGGCATCTTGCAGTGGAAACCGCTGATCATCATGCTGGTCGCCGTGGTGGCGAGCAGCATCTTCGCCGCCATGCCCGGGGTCGGATCATCGACCCTGCTTGCCATGTCGATCCCGTTTTCCATGACGCTCGCGCCCTACGAGTGCATCGCGCTGCTGTTGGGCATCACCATCATTTCCAACACCGCCAACACCTTTCCCTCGGTCCTGATCGCGGTGCCCGGCGGGGCGGGGTCCCAGGCGACCATCGTCGATGGTTATCCCATGGCGCGGAAGGGCGAGGCCAATCGCGCCTTCGGCGCGGCATACACGGCATCGGTCCTGGGCGGCCTGTTCGGCGCCGTGGTGTTCCTGGCGTCGCTGCCCATCTTCACGCCTTTGGTCCTTTTGCTGGGATCGCCGGAGCTGTTCATGCTGGTGCTGTGGGGCTTGAGCGCGGTCGGCATCCTGTCCGGCAAGACGCCGATCAAAGGGCTGATGGCGGCGGCCTTGGGCCTGGGCATCGCGCTGGTCGGGACCGAGGTCCGGACCGGGATCGAGCGCTTCACCTTCGAAGGCTATTACCTCAGCAACGGCGTGCACATCGCCCTGGTGGGGCTCGGCATGTTCGCCATACCGGAGCTGATCGACCTGTCGATCCGGCGGTCCAGCATCTCCGATACCGGCAGCCTCGGCTCGGGCCTGTGGCAGGGCTGCAAGGATGCGTTCAGGAACTGGTGGCTGGTGATCAGGTGCTCCATCGTCGGCGTCTGGGTCGGATTCCTCCCCGGGCTGGGGTCGTCGGTGGCCGACTGGTTCGCCTATGCCCACGCGGCCCAAAGCGAGAAGAACACGGAGAATTTCGGCAAGGGTGACGTGCGCGGCGTGATCGCGCCGGAAAGCGCCAACAACGCCAAGGAGGGCGGCGGCCTGATCCCCACCATGTTCTTCGGCATTCCCGGCTCCACCTCCATGGCCCTGGTGCTGGTGGGCTTCGCGGCGGTGGGCATCGTGCCGGGCGAGCCCATGGTGACGACCGACCAGCATTACATCTTCGCCATGATCACCCTCATGGTGGTCGCCAACATCTTCGCCGCCGGCCTTTCTATGGGCCTGGCGGGGCCGTTCGCCCGGGTCTCGGTGATGCCGTTCTACATCATCGTGCCGATGACCCTGATCTTCACCATCGCCGCCGCCTACGGCATCACGTTTTCCTACGAAGACCTCGCCACCCTGGTGGTGTTCTCCTTCATCGGTGTCTTCATGCGGCGCTACGGCTGGCCGCGTCCGCCGGTCCTGGTAGCGGTGGTCCTGGGGCCGAAGATCCAGACCTATCTGTGGCTTTCCATGGACCGCTACGATTTTGGCTGGCTGTTGTTCCCCGGGGTGCTGGTGATCGGTGGGATCATCATCGCCACGGTGTTCTATCCCATGTGGCGCCAGCGCCATAAACAGAAGGTGCAGATGGACTACTACCTGGAGGACGATCAGCCCCGGATGCAGTCGGTCGGCGGCGTGGTGTTCACTTGTCTGTTCCTGGCGACGATGGCCTATGGCGTGATGGAAGCCGTGAAATGGCCGATGCGCGCGGCGATGGACGTCTATTTCGTGGCCGGTGTGGGTATTTCGCTCGGCCTGCTGCAACTGCTCATGGATTACATCCGCTACCGGCGCAATCCCGAAGTCATGGAAAAGCCGGTGGAGGGCAGCACTATCCATATCCGGTATCTCGAGGCCGCGGCCTGGATCGCGGGCACGCTGGCCGGGATCGTATTGGTCGGCTTCCACATCACCTTCTTCGTCGTGCCCCTGGCCTATGCCCGGGTCCACGGCGGCTCCTGGCGGGTCGCGCTGACGCTGGGGGTCCTGTCGGAGGCGGTTCTGATCGGCCTGTTCGACAGCCTGATCCGGGTGGTGTGGCAGCAGCCCCTCCTGATCCCCTTCTCCTATCCCCCTGATCTGCCTTTCTTCTAGGGGATCGGCCCGCGGCGCCGAAACAGAGGCGGAAACCCTTCAGATGTTGTGCTATAAACAAACAAAATAGCGCGAATGGCGCGTTGCAGGGTTTTCGGAACCGGCTGGGTTTCAGGCCGCCGTTGCAGGGCCAGATCACCGGTTCCGGTCTAACGATTGGGAGATGTGACAATGTCCAGTTCGACCTTCAAATTCGTCATGATCGGCGTCGCGGCGGCCCTCGGTTGGGCCGGTGCCATGGCGACGGCCGATGCCGCCCCCGATTTCCGCGGCAAGCGGATCAATGTCATCATCGGTTCCTCGCCGGGCGGCGGGACCGACGGCACCTCCCGCCTGGTGGGACGCTTTCTGCAGAAATACCTGCCCGGCAAGCCGCAGATGATCTACCGCAACATGCCCGCGGGCCATGGCGTGAAAGCCAACAACTATTTCTACAACGAGGTCAAGCCCGACGGCCTGACCTGGTTCGGCGGCGCCAGCTCCTACGTCGATGCCAACAACCTGCGCAAGAAGGTGGTGAAATACGATCCTACCAAGTACCTGTATTTCGGTGCCGTCAATCGCGGCGGTTCGGTGGTAACCATCAACAAGGCCAAGCTCAAGAACCTGACCGACAAGTCCAAGGCGCCGGTGGTCATCGGCACACTCGACGGCAGCCGCAGTTGGGCCCAGATGCTGGCCTTCGGCGTGCAGCATCTCGGCTGGAACATCAAGTTCGTGGTCGGCTATCCTGGCTCGGCGGCGCTGACCCTGGCGACCCGGCGGGGCGAGATCGATGGGTTCGGCACCTCGGGCATCGCGTTGCAGAAATCCCTCATCAAGACGGGAAATTTCCAGGGCATCGTGCAGATCGGGGAACTGGAAGGCGACAAGATCGATCGGCGCGTGTCGTTCCCCGATGTTCCCACCATGCCGGAGCTCATGAAGGGGAAGACCTCCGGTCTCGATAAGGATGCCTTCGATTTCTGGGTCAAGTCCGCCGGCATCGACAAGTGGTATGCGTTGCCGCCGAAGACGCCCACGGACATCCTCGAGGTCTACAAGTCGGCCTTCATCAAGGCCAACAAGGACCCCGACTACATCAAGTTCGCCAGGCACCAGTTCAGTGAGGATTTCCGCGCGATCAGTGCGGCGACCATCACCGACCAGATTGTATCCACGGCCTACCCGAAGCTCGAGGTGATGGAGCGGGTGCGCCAGACCCGCATCAAGGCGGGGTTGCCGGCGGCCGCGCTGTCGGAAGAGGAACTGGCGCGGCTCGCCAAGAAGCTCGCGGGTCCCGGCCTCAAGGTCAAGGCCAAGCTGGACAACGTCCAGCGCGGCGGCCGGATCCTGGTGTTCAAGAACGGCAGCGAGACGCATAAGGCCAGGGTGTCCGGCTCGCGGACCAAGGTCACCATCGATGGCAAGGGCGCCAAACGCAAGGCGCTCAAGCCCGGCATGACGTGCGACATCGCCTATGGCAGCAACGGCGGCGAGGCCAAGACCGTCAATTGTTCCGCCAGCCAGAGCTGACGCGTCCATTCGAAAAAACCAACGAAGAAGGAGGAGAGCCTCTTGGACCACGTGAATTTTCCCTACCGGTCGTCGAGCCATCTGGCTTTGATGCATGTCATCAACGAATCGGGGGCCTGGGCGCGCCAGGACCTTGAGGTCGATTACGACAAGGGTATTAACCGCGACGACGCCCATAAGCTGGTGCCGACCGGCGAAGTCGAATTCGTCTCCGGCAACCATGTGTCCACCTACGCGGCGCGGGCGCGCGGCGACACCTGGGTCTATCTCGGCCAGACCGTCAGCCAGAACAACATCTCCCTGGTGACCCGGGCCGACAGCGACATCCAGAAGCTGGAAGACATCCGTCACCGCAAGTTCGGTTCGCGGGGACGCCATCCCGGCCTCAACACCTGGCTGTATCTCAAGCAGCATGGGCTGGACCCCGACACCGATCAGGTCGAGATCGTCCGCGAAGAGCGGGTCGAGCTGCCCGACGGCACCTTCAAGCTCAATCGAAAGAGCCTGACGGAGATGCTCAAGGACGGCGAAATCGATGCCTGTTTCCTGACCTTGCCCAACGAGGAGTTCGCCCGTCGCGAGGGCTTCAAGATCATCGATATCGACAGCCAGCCCATGGTCTTCTTCATGACCGTGTCTTCGTCGATGAAGCTGGTGGAGGAGCGCCCCGACATCATCGAGCGGATGCTCAAGGGGGTGATCGAGGGCATCGCCTTCTTCAAGACGGAGCGCGAGAAGTCCATTCAGATCCTCATGGACAAGCACACCAAGGAAGGCAAGCTGGACCGCGCAGTGGCGGAAATGCTGTACGACGATCTCGCCCCCATCCTCGAGCCCAAGCTGTATCCGGGGCTGGAAGCGATCGGCAACGTTTACCAGGAAGCGCTCAAGCAGGACGAAAAGAACGGCGATGCGGCGAAGATCCATCCGCTTGCCTTGTGGGATTTCCACTTCCTGCGCGAGATCGACGACTCTGGTTTTATCAACAATCTCTATAAGGACCACCCGGAACATCTGGATGGCCACGGAGGGTGATGGGTCCGTGAGGGTCCAGGGACAATCCTCATAATTAAAGGGCGGCTCTAGGGCCGCCCTTCTTTTGTCTTGTCGGCGGTCCGCCCGACGGCGCGGGCGGTCAACCCGCCGCTTGGGCCACCGCGCGCTTGGCCATCACGGTAACCAGGTGGGCCCGGTAATCGGCGGCGCAATGGATGTCGGAAAGCAGGTCGTCCTCGCCGATCATGATATCGGCGATGGCGTCGGCGGAGAAGTTGGACTTCAGCGCGTCTTCCATTTCCGTCACCCGGAATACGCAGTCCTTGGCGCCGGTGATGGCGACGCGCACGTCGCCGCCGAACTTCGCGACGAAGGCGCCGACCATGGCAAAGCCCGAGGCCGGCTGGGCGAACTTCATGTAGGCCGCGGCATCGGGGATCTTGAATTCGATGGCGGTGATGATTTCGCCTTCCTCCAGCGCGGTTTCGAACAGGCCGAGGAAGAAGTCGTCGGCGGCAATTTCACGGCTGTTGGTCTTGACCGTGGCGTCGAGGCCCAGAACCGCCGCCGGGTAATCGGCCGCCGGATCGGAGTTGGCGACGGAACCGCCCATGGTGCCGCGGTGGCGCACGCTGGGATCGCCGATGCCGCCGGCGAGCTGGGCCAGCGCCGGGATCGCCTTTTGGACGTCGGCGGAGCTCTGCACATCGTGATGCCGGGTCATGGCGCCGATCGTCACGGTGCCGGACCCGACGGTGATCCCCTTCAGCCCTTCGACATCGGCGAGATCGACCAAGTCGCTGGGGGCCGCCAGGCGCAGCTTCATGGACGGGATCAGGGTCATGCCGCCGGCCAGGATCTTGCCGTCCTCGGCTTCCTTGGCGGCCGACGCCGCTTCATCGAGGGATTTGGGGCGGTGGTAGTTGAATTCGTACATTTGTTGTCTCCCTTGCGCCGCTCAGCCCTTGGCGTTCATGGCCTTGATACCGCTTTCGACGGCCTCAACGATATGTTGATAGCCCGTGCAGCGGCAGATATTGCCTTCCAGTTCGTGTCGGATGGTCTTTTCGTCGGCATCGGGCAGGCGCCGGGCGATGTCGCAGGCCACCATCACCATGCCGGGGGTGCAGAACCCGCATTGCAGGCCATGATGTTCCCAGAAAGCCTGCTGCATGGGATGCAGGGTTCCGTCTTCCGCGGCCAGTCCTTCGATGGTGGTCACGTCCTGGCCTTCGCATTGGATGGCGAAGACGGTGCAGGACTTGACGGCCTCGCCGTTGAGATGGACGTTGCAGCATCCGCATTGGGACGTGTCGCAACCGACATGGGTGCCGGTCAGTCCAAGATGCTCTCTCAGGTATTGGACGAGAAGCGTGCGCGGCTCGACATCCGCGGAAACCGGTTTCCCGTTCACGTTCATGCTGACTTTAATGGACAAGATCTCCCTCCTTCTTGCGCGCCACCCCAGGTCTAATCCCGTTGGGCACGATCATACCTCAATGAGTGTCAAACCAAAGGATGATCGATGCCACCCCAATGATACCTCAAAAAAGACGCGGGCCACAGCCGCGGCTGGCGCGATTACGCGCCGCTCTTTCCGCTTGCGCCCCTTTCGTCCAGATAGTCCGAGAAATTCGAGAAGAACTGCCCGGCCAGCTTCTTGGCCGTCGAATCGATCAGCCGCTGGCCGATTTGGGCCAGCTTGCCGCCCACGGTGGCGTGGGCGGTATAGCTGATCACGGTTTCCTCGCCGTCCTCGGCCAGCGTCACCTTGGCCTCGCCTTTGCCGAAACCGGCGACGCCGCCGACCCCCTGTCCGCTCAGGGTATAGCCATTCGGCGCGTCGATGTCGCTCAGCGTCACCTCGCCGGTAAACCGGGCCTTGACCGGCCCGATGGCAAGACGCACCTTGGCGGAGAATTCGGTGTCGGATTTCTTTTCCACCTCTTCGCAGCCCGGAATCGAGGCTTTCAGGGCCTCGACATCGTTCAGGGCTTCCCAAACCACCTGTTTGGGGGCCGCGATCCTCTGTTCGCCGGTCATATCCATTAGGCGGATGCTCCTTCGCTTTCGGTATTATGAATGGCATGCCAAATATTATTGGGCGTCAGCGGCATGTCCAGGTGTTTCACGCCCAGCGGTTCGAGGGCATTCAGGACCGCGTTGACGAAAGCCGGCGGCGCGCCGCAGCAGCCCGCCTCGCCTGCGCCTTTGACCCCCAGTTCGTTATTGGTGGACGGGATCGGATTGAACGCCGCTTTGATATCTGAAAGGTGCTTCGCCCGGGGCATGCCGTAATCCATGAAGGAACCGGTCAGAAGCTGGCCGGTCTCCTCGTCATAGACCAAATGTTCGGTCAGGGCCTGGCCGATCCCTTGGGCGACGCCACCATGGACCTGTCCGTGGACGATCAGCGGGTTCAAAACGGTGCCGCAATCGTCGGCCGCGGAGTAGGCGAGAAGTTCGATGTCTCCGGTATCCGGATCGACCTCCACCTCGCAGATGTGGCAGCCGTTGGGGTAGCTCTGATCGTCGCGGCCGCCGTCCCGCGTGTAGTGATAGGTCTCGTCCAGACCGGGTTCCAGCCCGTCGGGCAGCCGGGCCGGGTCGTAGGCGGCGCGCGCCACCTCCTGCATGGTGACGGAGCCCACCTTGGCCTTGAAGTCGCCGTCTTCGAAGGTGACGTCGTCGGCTTCCGCCTGCAGCAGGTGCGCGGCGATCTTCTTGCCCTTTTCGATGATGATGTCGCTGGCCCGGATGATCGCGACCCCGCCCATCTGCGAGGACCTCGATCCGTAGGTGCCGGATGCGCCCTCGGGCGCGGTATCGGTGTCGCCCTGGATCAGGTTGATCGATTCAAAGGGGACTCCCAGCTTGTCGCTGAGGATCTGGGAATAGACCGTGGCGTGACCCTGGCCGTGGGAATAGGTGCCGCAATAGATATTGACCGAGCCGTCTTCCTCGAAACGCACGCGCATGATTTCCTCGGGTCGCCCGCCGGCACCTTCCACGAAGGAAGCGAGGCCGATGCCGCGCAACTTGCCGCGGGCCTCGGAATCGGCGCGCCGGGCCGCGAAATTCTCCCAGTCTGCGTCCTTGAGGGCCATGTCCATGCAGGCGGCAAAATCGCCGCAGTCGACCTTCATGCCCATCTGCGTGGTGTAAGGGAAATCGGTGATGAAATTGCGCCGCCGCAGTTCCCGCGAATCGATGCCGAACTCCTTGGCGGCCTTTTCCATCAGACGCTCGACGATGTAATTGGCCTCGGGCCGGCCGGCGCCGCGATAGGTATCGGTGGAGACCGTGTTGGTCATCATGTTCCGGCATGAGTAATAGAGCACCGGTATGTCGTAGCAACCGCCCAGGATGCGGCCGCCGCCGTCGATCGCGAGGCGCGCCCCGTTCTCCGTGACCCAGGCCCCGATATTTACGTATGTTTCAAGGCGGTAGCCGAGAATTTTCCCGTTTTCATCAAACGCCAGCGCTGCCGAATTCACCTGGTCCCGGCCATGCAGGTCGGACACCATGGTTTCCGAGCGGTCGCCCAGCCACTTCACCGTGCGGCGGAGCTTCTTGGCCGCGTAGCAGATGGCGATGATCTCGGGATAGATCTTCGACCGGGTGCCGAACCCGCCGCCCGTGTTGTCGGAAATCTGGCGCACCTTGTCCCCGTCGCCGCCGAACAGCAGGTCGGCGACGGCGCCCTGGACCCGGCGTCCGCCTTGGAACGGGGCATAGATCGTCATGCGTCCGGTTTCCTGGTTGATCTCCGCGGTGCAGCATTTGGGCTCCATCGGCACCGGCACCACCCGGTTGTTGGTGAGCTCGATGGTGACGATCTTGTGCGCCTTGGCGGCGACGGCTTCGTAGGCGTCGGGAGTGTCGTTCTCCCAGTGCAGGGCGCAGTTGTCGGGCTTTTCGTCATGGACCGCCGCGGCGCCCTCCGTCGCGGCTTGCAGGGCGGTGACCACGGGGGGAAGCTGTTCCACGTCGAGACCGATCAGCTCCATCGCATCCCGCGCCTGATAGGCGGTTTCCGCGACCACCACGGCGACCGGCTCGCCGGCGTAGCGCACCTTGTCGGTGGGCAGGGCCAGGCGCTGGGTCTTGAAAATGGGGGTGCCGTCCAATGCGGTCAGCGGAATGTCGGTTTCGACGCGGCCGACGCCATCGGTCGCCATGTCCGCGCCGGTGAAGACGCCCAGTACCCCGGGCGCCGCCTTGGCGGCTTCCGTATCGATTTCGCTGATGCGTCCATGGGCATAGGGCGAGCGCAGGAAGGCGAGGTAAGCCTGGCCTTCGAAGTTGAAATCGTCGGTGTATCGGCCGCCGCCGATCAACAGGCGCTGATCCTCCTTCCGGCGTACCGGTTGTCCCACTCCGAACTTTTCCGTGAATGCTTCCATGCGTCCTCAAACCGTCCTTCCGGTGATATCAGACCATCCTCAGGTTATTGGGCATATCCCATCCGGACGGGCCGCCGCCGGGCGCAGAGGCGGGCCGATCGACCGGCTGGGTTGCCGTCATTTGACAGCACCGGGAACGTGACACGGTGCCGAACGGGTCGGGGCGGATACTATCGAGTTTGGCGGCCAAGGTGGAGCAAAAATTGCGACTGATCCGCAACTAATTCCGCGCGCGCCCTGGCACGTCTTTGCCGTTTTCCCGGCCCGCCCCACCGGTTAAGATGGCAAATCAAGCGCAAGCGAAGGGGCACGCCGGCCGCGGCCCGGGAGGATAACAATGACCGTCATCGATGCCGATGCCCATGTGATCGAAAACGACAAGACCTGGAGCTATCTGGCCGCGGAAGACAGGGGTTATGCGCCGATGATCCTGGAACAGATCAGCGGCGCCCAACGCCAGACCAATCGCGGCGGCGTATCCAAGCAGTGGTGGGCTTTCGGCACCAACATCCAGCCGTCGGACAGCAACGTCAATTTCGATGACCTGCCCGCGGAATCCCGGGAGATGGCCGACGTCAAGCGCCGCATCGATCACATGGACCAACTCGGCATCGATGTGCAGGTGCTCTACACCACCATCTTCCTGTCGCCCTGCGCTCCCGACGCGGCAGCGGAACTGGCGCTCTATCACTCCTACAACCAGTGGCTCGCCGATATCTGGAAGCAGGCGCCCGACCGGCTCTACTGGGCCTGCATGGTGCCGCTGAATTCCATGCACCGGATTCGCGAGGAGCTCGAATTCTGCAAGGAAAACGGTGCGGTGTCGGTCTTCGTCCGGCCCTATGAATGCGACCGTCAGTCCTTCGAATCCTATTTCTTCCCGCTCTATGAGCACGCTCAGGAGCTCGACCTCGCCATCACCTTCCATGCCGGCAACGGCTCCGTCACCAACAACAAGTTCCTCGAGCCCCACAACTATGCCCGCTTCAAGTGCTCCATGGCGTCGAGCTTCCACGGCCTCTTGGAGTTCGAGGTGCCCAAGCGCTTCCCGGACCTGCGCTGGGGCTTCATCGAGGCGAGCGCGAGCTGGCTGCCCCATGCCCTGATCGATGCGGACAAGCGCCTCAAGCGCAAGGGCCGGCGGCTCGATTCGGATCCGCTCGGCGCCAACAACATCTATGTCACCATCGAAGTGACCGACGACGTCCCTTACATCATCAAGCGGGTGGGCGACGACAACCTGGTGGTGGGGACGGATTACGGCCATACCGACACCTCGGCCGAGATCGAGGCGCTGCGCATTCTGCGTGAAAGCGGCGAAGTGCCGGCGGCAAGCATCGACAAGATCCTCGGCCCCAATTCGACGCGCCTCTACGGACTGAATTAGCCTGGACCGTGCGTTTGGGCCTCTCCCTTCGACAGGCTCAGGGTGAGGCCCTTTATGTTCAGAGGAGGCATTGTGTTGAGGGCGGCCTTCTTTTGAACCCTCTTGTTGTGACGCCTCATGCCGAGCCTGTCGACGTATGAGGATCCGGACTCCAATTGCTCAGGATGGGGTCCGCCATATTGAGCAATGATGGAAATGCAAAGGGCGGCCTCCGGGCCGCCCTTTTTCTAAATCCCCTTCGCGGGGATGCGCCGCCACTCAGTCCTTGTCGGAATCGTGAAGTTCCAGGACGTTGCGGTCGGGATCGTGAAAATACAGGCTGCGCCCGGTGAAGGTCGCGTCGCCGTGGCGTTCCTCGTCCTTGATGATGCGCACGCCCTTGTCCTTGAGAAACTTGGCGGCGCGGTCGTATTCGTCGGGATCGACGTAGAATGCGGTGTGGATGTCGTGTTTGTCGCCCTTGTTGGGGTCGATCGGGTTCTCCGATTTGGTCAGAACAAAATAGTCGTCCTGGCAACTCACGAACACCATGTGCGGGTTTTCGCGCTCGAACTTGAAGCCGAGCGTGTTGACGTAGAAATCCTTGGACCGTTGCAGGTCGGATACGGGAATGGTGAAATGGGTCAGGCCCTTCATGTTGATCATGGCATTCTCCCCTTGATGATGTGCGCGATTATAGAGGCGGGCTGCGGCCCTGGCCAAGCCCATCTTGAGGCGGCGGCCGGTGCTTGAACCGCGCCTCAAGCCGGGCATCTGGGTCAAGGCCCAGCTGCGGCTCTGCGACCGGGCGGGTATCGCCCTGACGGTCCTGCGCCGGGGCGACGCCGACGGCGGCGCGGTGGTGCTCAAGCTGTTGAAGCCCGATGGGCGGGCCGATCTCCTGTCCCAGACCACCGGCCCCACCGGGGCCCGCGCTTGGATGCGTCCGCTGGGTCCCGATCCGGTCTCGGAGGCCGATGCGGACGCTTATATCGCGCGCCAGGGGGATTTCGACCCCGATATCTGGGTGTTGGAAGTCCTCGACCCCCACGGCGCCTATGAGATCGACGGCGCGGTCCTGGAAGACTGAGGCTCTCCGGTCCGGTTTTGACAGGCCGCCATCTCTGGTATACTGACCCTAAAGATCAAGCCGAGGAAAACGCCAAAGGAGAATTTCCATGAGTGCAACCGCTGAAAGAGACGGCGTCACCGAACAGGACCACCTGGATGCCGAAGCCAATTTCGTCAAGTTCAGCTACAAGAAGCCGGAAGGCTTCGACCGTAAGAAGGTGTCCGTCCGCCTGGGCCAGACCGATATCGTCCGCGCCCAGGTCCAGGTGATCAAAGAGGGCGGGGAAAACAACCTGCATTACCACACCAAGGTCGACGGCATGTTCACGGTTCTCTCGGGGCGCATCCGCTTCTACGGCCCGGGCGACGAGGTGATCGCCGAATGCGGTCCGATGGAAGGCATCATCGTCCCGCGCAACGCGCGCTACTGGTTCGACAATGTCGGCGAGGGCGATGCCGAGGTGCTGCTGGTCCAGGGCTTCCACGAAGCCGGCGCGCCGATGTCGGGCCGCACCAATTCAGAGCCGCCCAAGCTGGCCGACGCCGGCACCATGACGGGCGGGTATTCGGCCGTCGTGAAGTAGGGGGTTTCCCCTGGGCGCCCCGGCGCCATCGGGTTTAGCCGCGGGCCGGGGGAACTCAGCCCGCGGTTTCCTTTTGCCGGGTGTGGACGGGACTGGGGCTTGTTAACCTGATCTCCGCTTATAGCCAAAAGCGGAGATCAAGACCCCGAAAAAATTCGCTTCCGTTCACGCTTCGATCTACAACGACGTCAACCTCGACCGCCACCTCATCAACCGAGACGATTTCAAAAGGAACCGCCCTGCTGCGCTGGCCGAGTGGCTTCAGCCCGCGGCATGATGGCTGCGTGACACGGCATTCGGAGACGCGCTCGTTTTGGACGGGCAGCACCTCAGGTCATTTTTCCTTCTTCTTCTTTTTCTTTTTCACCCGCTCGAGCTTGCCCTGAGGCACGACCAATCTGCGGAGCTCGGCCTTGATAGGTTCCCCGGAGCCGCGAAGGATTGGTTGATGATCTCGGTCAGTTTCTCGGGCTTGATCGGTGCTACCAGCAAGCGTCCCTTCTTGGCATCCGCCAGATATCTTGGGTCTTTGTACGTGTCCCAAAACGCCTTGCGCAGCGTAGCGACCCTTTCCTTCGGCACGCCGGGCGGCGCATAGACCGGGTAGCCCATATCGAACTTGGCCATCGCGAGCTTCAAGAGCTCCTTCTTGTGCGGGTCCTTAACCAGGTCGAGCAGGAGCGGCACGCTCTTCGGCACGGTCGGATCGTGTTCCAGGCCCTGCTGGTAGAGGACTCGAACCAGCTTCTTCTCGAGCCAATCGGGATGGCGATTTGTCAAAGCGGACCAGGGTGTGGCCCGGCCTTGTATCTCCCCGCGCAAGATGGCGAGGTCCGTGTCGCCGCCGCTCTTATAGCCAAGGATGATCTTGTATTTGAAACCGAGCAGGTTCTTGAGGAAGATGGCGTCCACGGTCGCGGAGCTGGCGATGCCCGAAGCGCCCACGATCAACTCGTTCGTATAGAGATCCTTCCACGTTTTGACCTTCGACGTGTGCCACGCCACCGCGACATTGACGAACCGCACGGGGCTGGCAATCCAAGCAAACTTCGTCGGATCGAACTTGACGTTCTTGCCGGGGCCGGTTGTGCCGTAATAAAGCGGTGCGAACGCCACCGACATCAGTGATCCGCCGAGCGCGGTGCCGTCCTTGGGCGCTCGGTTGTAAACGTAGTTCATCCCCACGAGGCCGCCTGCGCCGGTCATATTCTTCGCGATGACGTTGGGATGGCCGGGCAGATGGCTCGCCAGATACCTGGTGGCGAGTCTGTTCATCAGATTGACCGTGCCGCCGGTGCCGCTCGTGATGTAGAGCGTGACGCGCTTGCCCTGGTAAAACGGTTCAGCCGCCCGGACGGCGCTTGGCTGCAAGGCAGCGAGGGTCAACACCGCCGCTGAAATCACCATAAGAGTATCGTTTCTCGACATGACAACCTCCCGTTTTTTATGATGCCTTTTTCAACGATATATAATCGAGTTCATCTCGTCTTGCTATAAAGGCAGACACAGAAGGGCATTGTCAGCTGCGGATGCTACCAAGGCAGGCGAGGAACAGTTCATTCCCTTGTTCCAGGCCGCCGTCGCCATCCTGCAAGCCGTCCCACGCACCAAAGGCAAACGTGCAGTTTCTTGAGAGTGTTTTCTAGGACTGCCCGGCACCTGACACGATCCAATCACCTGAACGCGCCTCAGGGACTCGAAAACCGCCGTTCGGGCGATTTGGCCAGATTGAGAGGGTCGAATCGCTTGTTAACCCAATGTCCGGTATTAGCCATAAGCGGACATTGTACCTTATCCTCATCATCAAACGACCCGACGGTCGCTGGTTTCGTCACACGCGTTTTTTTGAGGAGAGTGGCGCGCCCTGGCA
>JAOTVC010000336.1 GCA_029863585.1 Alphaproteobacteria bacterium
TCTGGATGCGAATCCGGGGACCTATCCCCGTATTCCACACCCGGTTCGCCTGCCCCAGTGGTTCGAGCCTGGCGGGCGACACGCCCGCGAATCTCTGCACCATCTGTCTCATGCCGGCCGGAATTCCGATTAAGCCGCGTCCGGGACACGTCCCTTCGAGCGGCGCCTGCAATCTCGGACAGGGTCGACCGGCAACCTCATGCGGTCACCGGCCACCGGCGTACCGCGCCTCATCGGCGCGGCTGCCGGATCTGTTTGGACAGCTACGTTACGCTGCCCAGTTCAAGCTGCATGCCGGGACCCATGGTCGAGCTGACCGACACGCGTTTAATATATGTTCCCTTCGCACCGCTCGGCTTGGCCCGGGCGATGGCGCCGACCACGGCGCGGATGTTCTCGGCGATCGCCTGCTCGGAAAAGCTGGCCTTGCCAACACCGACATGAACGATTCCCGCCTTCTCGGCCCGGAACGTCACTTCGCCGCCCTTGGCCGCCTTGATGGCATCCACCACATTCGGGGTCACCGTTCCCAGCTTCGGGTTCGGCATCAGGCCCCGCGGTCCCAGCAGTTTGCCCAGCCTGCCGACGACGGCCATCATGTCCGGGGTCGCAATGCAGCGATCGAAATTCATCTCGCCGCCCTGGATCTTCTCGGCCAAATCCTCGGCGCCCACCAGGTCGGCACCCGCCTTCCTGGCTTCCTCCGCCTTGTCGCCCTTGGCGAACACGGCGACGCGGACAGTCTTGCCGGTACCGTTGGGCAGCTGCACGACGCCGCGCACCTGCTGGTCCGAACGGCGCGGGTCGATGCCGAGATTCATCGACAGCTCGACCGTTTCATCGAATTTCGCGGTCGCCCGCGACTTGAGCAGCTTGACGGCCTCGTCGACAGGATAGGCCGCGCCGCGATCGATGCCCTCATAGGCGGTGGTCAATCGTTTTCCCTTGCGTGACATGGCCTTACCCCACCACTTCCAGGCCCATCGACCGGGCGGAACCCTCGATCATCCGCATCGCCGCGTCGATATCGTTGGCGTTTAGGTCGATCATCTTGGCCTCGGCGATCTCACGGACCTGCGCCCTGGACACGCGGCCGACCGTCTCCCGACCGGGCTCTCCGGCGCCCTTCGGCAGCCGTGCCGCCTTGCGCAGGAAGTGGGCGGCCGGCGGGGTCCTGGTCACGAAGGTGAACGATTTGTCCACATAGACCGTGATGGTCACCGGAATTGGCGCCCCCTGCTCGGCATTCTGCGTTGCCGCGTTGAACGCCTTGCAGAATTCCATGATGTTGACGCCGCGCTGCCCGAGCGCGGGGCCGACCGGCGGAGACGGATTCGCCTGCCCCGCCGGAATCTGCAGCTTTATGTAACCGTCTATTTTCTTCGCCATATGTTACCCCATTTAACTCCAAATGGTCCGCGGTTCGGCCATGGCCGGCCTCCCGCGAATACGCCGCGAGGATCGCGGCCTAAAGTTTCTCGACCTGCGAATATTCCAGGTCGACCGGTGTCGCCCGCCCGAAGATCGATACCGAGACCTTGAGCCGGGCCTTGTCCTCGTCGACATCCTCGACGAGGCCGTTGAACGAGGTGAACGGACCGTCGCAGACGCGCACCTGCTCGCCGACCTCGAAGGTCACCGAGGGCTTCGGCCGCTCGACACCCTCTTTCACCTGCATCAGGATCCGGTTGGCCTCGGCCTCGCTGATCGGCGAGGGCTTGCCCCGCGCGCCCAGGAAGCCGGTCACCTTCGGCGTGTTCTTGACGAGATGCCAGGTCTCGTCGGTCAGATCCATCTTCACCAGCACGTAACCGGGGAAGAACTTGCGGTCCGCCTTGACTTTGGAGCCCCGCCGCATCTCGACGACCTCTTCCATCGGCACAAGGACTTCCTCGAAGAGTTCGCCCATGTCCTTGGCCTCGATCTGCTCCCGTATCGATTGCACGACCTTCTTCTCGAAGCCGGAGTAAACATGCACGACATACCAGCGCATTGCCACGGTCAGCCTCCGATACCCAGGACGACCTGGACGAGTTCGGCAAAGATCCAGTCGACGCCCATCAGGAACATCGAAGCCAGGGCCACCATCACGAAGACCATGATGGTGGTGATCGTGGTTTCCTTGCGCGACGGCCAGGTGACTTTCGCAACTTCCTGTCGAACCTGCCGGATGAACTGTGCCGGATTCGTTTTAGCCATATTTCGTCGGTAGCTCCCGTAGCATAATTCGCTGGTCCCCGGATTCATCGCCACCGGATCGCGTGGCAGGAGTGGAGGGACTCGAACCCCCAACCCCCGGTTTTGGAGACCGGTGCTCTAGCCAATTGAGCTACACTCCTTCATCCCTCTTCATTATCATGATGCCGTGCCGCCGAAGCTTCCGCGCGCCGGCGTCTGTTGTTCGCTGTGCCCCGGGTCGATACGGACGGCCCGGCCGGCGCAAGATGCAGATGGCGTCGCGCCT
>JAOTVC010000136.1 GCA_029863585.1 Alphaproteobacteria bacterium
GTGAAGCCTGGGCGGCCGACGCAATCCGCGTCGGTTACCTGCACCAGGAGCCGGAGCTTGACCCCGCCAAGGACGTCATGGGCAATGTGCTGGACGGGGTGGGCGAGCTCCGCGATCTCCTTCAGCGCTTCGAGGCCGTCAGCGCCCGGTTCGCCGAGGAGATGACCGACGAGGAAATGAACGATCTGCTGGCGGAGCAGGGGGAGCTTCAGGAGCGGATCGAAGCGGTGGACGGCTGGGAATTGGAACGCAAGGTCGAGATCGCAATGGACGCCCTGCGCTGCCCGCCGGGCGACGCCGATGTAAGCAAGCTGTCGGGCGGCGAGCGGCGGCGGGTGGCGCTTTGCCGGTTGCTGCTGAGCGAGCCCGATCTCCTTTTGCTCGACGAACCCACCAACCATCTCGATGCGGAATCGGTCGCTTGGCTCGAGCATTACCTGGCCGACTATACGGGCACGGTGGTGGCGGTCACCCATGACCGCTACTTCCTGGACAATGTCGCGGGATGGATCCTGGAATTGGACCGCGGCCGGGCATTGCCGTTCGAAGGCAATTATTCCGCCTGGCTCGAGGCCAAGGAAAAGCGCCTGGGCCAGGAGGAACGCGAGGCCGAGGCGCGTGCCCGGGTCATCGCGCGGGAACTCGAGTGGATTCGGGCGACACCCGAAGCGCGGCGAACCAAGTCCCAGGCCCGCATCAATGCTTATGAAGATCTCGTCTCCAGGTCCCAGGATCGGGCCCCGGGCACGGCGCAGATCATTATCCCGCCCGGTCCCCGGCTGGGCAACGTGGTGGCCGAGGCCAAGGGATTGACCAAGGGATACGGCGACCGTCTTCTGATCGACAATCTCGACTTCCGGCTGCCGGCCGGCGGGATCGTCGGCGTCATCGGGCCGAACGGCGCGGGCAAATCAACCCTGATGCGCCTGATCACCGGCGAGGAGACGCCGGATTCCGGCACGCTTCGCCTGGGCGACACGGTGAAGCTCGGCTATGTCGATCAATCCCGCGATGCGCTGGCGCCTGAGGCCACGGTGTGGGAGGAGATTTCCGGCGGCGAGGATGAGGTGGACCTGGGCAAGCGCAAGATGGCGTCCCGCGCCTATGTCGGCGCCTTCAATTTTCGCGGTCCCGATCAGCAGAAAAAGGTCGGCCAGCTTTCGGGTGGGGAGCGCAACCGGGTGCACCTCGCCAAGATGCTGAAGTCCGGCGCCAACTTTCTGCTGCTTGACGAACCGACCAACGATCTCGATGTCGATACCCTGCGCGCGTTGGAAGAGGCGCTGGTTGAATTCGCGGGTTCGGCGGTGGTGGTGAGCCACGACCGCTGGTTCCTCGACCGCATCGCGACCCATATCCTCGCCTTCGAAGGCGACAGCCATGTCGAATGGTTTCAGGGCAACTATGCGGATTACGAAGCCGATCGCAAACGTCGGCTCGGCGCCGCCGCGGAGCAGCCGCACCGCATCAAGTACAAGCCGTTGGTGAGAAACTGACCGCCCGGTCCCGGAAGACCGCGCGGGCGACAGGGCCGCGATCCTATTGCGACGGGGTTTCCGCCTCGAACCGGCTGGTCGCCTTTTCAAGGGCGTCGATCAGCCCCTGGACCCCATTGGAGGAGCGGCCGATGACGGAGGCGAACTGCTTGCGGTGGGTCAGCGGCATGCTGACCCCTTCGATCTTCAGGTCGAGCGCCTTGAAGGTGCCATCCTTCTTGTGGACGCGCATTTCCAGGGCAATCGGCGGTCCCGACACCTGATTGATGCGGCCAAAGACCTGGGTCGTATCGTCTCCGCCCGGTTGTTCGCGCAGGATGTCGATGGTTTCGCCGTGATATTTCTTGAACAGGCCCGCGTAATTGTGGGCGACATAGATTTCATACAGTTTCAGGAATTGGTCGAACTGTTGCTTGCTGGTGCGCCGCCAGTAGACACCGAGGACGAATTTCCCCACCACCGGCACGTCGAAATGATTGACCAGAAGCTTGCGCAACCGCTTGACCCGCTCTGAATCGGAAATATCCGTGCCGGTCAGCTGGTTGAGGACCGTCGAGCTCAGGTCCTTGACGAAACCCATGGCACTGCCGGTTTGCATGGCACCGGTCGGCCAAGTGAACAGCGCGGAAAAAAGCAGGGCGGCGCCGAGAGCGCGGAATTTTCGCAATAGAACCGGGGAAGGCGTCATGGCGAACCCGAAGTTATTGGGCGCGAGCTGACGAAGGATCTTTCGGTTTCTCTTGTTTCTCGCGCTCGTAGGAGATACCGGGTGCCGGCTGGTCGGAGGTTCCCCTTCCATTGGAGATTTCTTCCATCCGGCGTTGCCGGTATAGGCTACGAATCGCGACGTAATAGTCAAGCGACGTGCGCTCGATCTCGTCGATGGTCTCCAGATTCCGGGCGCGGAAATCCACGCCGGTGACGACGGACCGCACCAGGATCAACTCTTCGACATCTTCGTTCCGGGCGATGATATTGACCGGATCGACGTACCATTCCGTCAACAGCCCAAGGGCGTCCCGAGGGTTGGACGGCCCCAGGAAGGGCAGGACGATATAGAACCCTTCGCCGGCGCCCCATACCGCGAAGGTCTGGCCGAAATCTTCGGAATGCCCTTCGACCCCCATATAGGCGGCGGCATCCCATACGCCGAGGACGCCCACGGTCGTGTTGATGGCGAAGCGTCCGGCGGTATTGCCGGCGCGGTCCATTTCGCCCTGAAGAAGGTCGTTGGCAAGAACTACGGGCGAGCGGAGATTGGCAAGGAAGTTATGGATGCCGTCCTGCACGACCCCGGGCAGGGCTTCTTTGTAGATCACCGCGGCGGGGCGCAGGAACATCCCGTCCATTTGCTTGTTGAACGCGAACATTGCCCGGTTGAAGGGCTCGATGGGGTCATTTTCCCTTTCGAACTCGGCCTTTGCCGCGGGATCCTTGGGCGCGCTGGCGCAACCCGACAGGCCGGCGGCCGAAAACGCCAGCAAGGCCACAAGGCCCAGCTTGGTAAACACCCCCGATTGAGACGTCCTGATCATCTCGTGCCGCCGTCCACTCCACGCGGGAATCCGTAGCTTTCTCGTCCTGGAAACCCAATCAAACGCACCCGCCCCCTCACTGGCGGCCCGGGGCACCCTGTGCCCACGGGATCATCCCCCTTGTGCGTAAATTCTCTCTTAATTGGAAGCCTCGAAGCGATTGCAGCCGACGCCGAATTTGCCTGAGTCTCAGTACCACAGCCACCGGGTAATTACCATACGCGTTATGTCAGAGATATCGGGAGACCGAGGCCCCACGTCCTCGTATTTCATCGTTCCTTAAGACATAAAAATATATTTATGTTTTGATGATGATTGGATATGGTCTGTTCCGGCGCGGCCGGATTGGCCGTTTTTTGGGCCATGGGCAAAGGAGCCCCGATGACCGACCTGGACGAGTTGCTTACGGTGCTGCGGACAGCCGGCGAATCGACGCGGATTCGCTTGTTGGCGCTGTGCGCCCAAAGCGAGCTTGCGGTGACGGAATTGACCCGGATATTGGGGCAAAGCCAGCCCCGGGTGTCGCGCCATCTCAAGCTGATGGTGGACGCCGGCCTTCTGGAACGCTTTCGCGAGGGCACCTGGGCCTTCTACCGCCTTGCCCAGCGCGGTCCGGCACGCAGGGTCGCCCGCCAGGTCATGGAGATGATTCCCGCATCGGACCCGGCGATCCTTCGGGATCGGGAGCGCCTGGCCGATGTCAAGGCGGAAAGGGCCCGCCTGGCGGCGGACTATTTCCGTAAGAACGCCAAGCGGTGGGATGAAATCAGGCGCCTTCATGCCGACGATGCCGAGGTGGAGGCCGCGCTGAGCGATCTTCTGGGGGATCGGCCGGTCGACGGGTTTCTCGACATCGGCACGGGTACCGGTCGCATGCTGGAGTTGTTGGGACCCCGCGCCAGGCGCGCGGTCGGCATCGACCTGTCGCGGGAGATGTTGAACGTCGCGCGCGCCAACTTGGACCGCGCCGGGCTCACGAACTGCGAAGTGCGCCTCGGCGACATGTATGGCCTGTCCGCCGATGCCGAGCGCTTCGATCTGGTGACCGTCCATCAGGTGTTGCACTACGCCGATCAGCCCGGCTTGGCCATCGCCGAGGCCGCGCGGGTGCTGGCTCCGGGCGGGCGGCTGGTGGTGGTGGATTTCGCCCACCACGATATCGAAGCCTTGCGCAGCGAACATGCTCACCGGCGGCTCGGCTTCGACGACGACGAGGTTGCCGAGTGGTGCCGGGCGGCGGCGTTGGACCCCAGACCGCCGGTTTCCGTGCCGGGCGATCCGCTGACAGTCAAGATCTGGATGGCGGCGCGGAACCCGGCGGGCGCATCCGCCGTGGAGGAGGCCTGACGCCATGAAAGTTCCTTCGCTGCATAGCGGGGCCACGCCGCAGGTCTCCTTCGAGTTCTTCCCGCCCAAGACCGAAAAGATGGAAGAGGCGCTGTGGAATGCAATCCGCCGTCTGGCCCCGCTGGCGCCGCGCTTCGTGTCGGTGACCTATGGCGCCGGGGGCAGCACGCGCCAACGCACCCATGCCACGGTCGTTCGGATCCTGAAAGAGACCGATCTCACGCCTGCCGCGCATCTCACCTGTGTCGGGGCGACACGCGATGAGGTGCTCGCCGTCGCCCGCGATTATTGGCAAGCCGGGGTGCGCCATATCGTGGCGCTCCGTGGCGATGCCCCCGAAGGCGCGGGAAGCTACCGCCCTCATCCCGACGGGTTTGCTTACGCCGGCGATCTGGTGGCGGCGCTCAAGTCGGCGGGCGATTTCGAGATTTCGGTCGCCGCCTATCCCGAAACCCATCCCGAGGCGGCCAACCCGCAAGCCGACCTCGACAATCTCAAGCGCAAGATCGACGCCGGGGCGACCCGCGCCATCACTCAGTTCTTCTTCGATACGGATCACTACTTCCGCTTCCTCGATCGTGCCCGCGCCGCCGGCATCCGGGTGCCGATCGTGCCGGGCATCCTGCCGGTCACCAATTTCGCCCAAGTGAGGAAATTTGCCGCAATGTGCGGGACTTCGGTGCCGGGTTGGCTGGCCGCGCTGTTCGAAGGCCTGGAAGAGGATGCCGAGACCCGCAACCTGGTGGCGGCATCGGTGGTGGCGGAGCAGTGCCACCGCCTCCAGGAGGGCGGTGTCGAGGAATTCCATTTCTATACCCTGAACCGCGCCGATCTCACTTACGCGATTTCCCACATCCTGGGGCTGAGGCCCGTGGATTCGGCAACCCGGCGGGACGAGGACGGCGCGCGGTGACAGGCAAGAAGGAGCAGATCGAAGCACTCCTGGCAGACCGCATCCTGGTACTGGACGGCGCCATGGGCACCATGATCCAGCGCCATGAACTCGAGGAGGCCGATTTCCGGGGCCACCGGTTCGCCGATTGGGGCCGGGATCTCAAGGGCAACAATGATCTCCTGACCTTGACCCGGCCCGAGGTCATCAGCGCCATCCATCAGGAGTTCCTGGCCGCCGGCGCCGATATCATCGAAACCAATACCTTCAATTCGACCGCCATTTCCCAGGCCGATTACTGCATGGAGGGGCTGGTGCGGGAGCTCAACGAGTCCGGCGCACGCCTCGCCCGTGCCGCGGCCGACGACTGGTCCGCGCAAACTCCCGATCAACCCCGTTTCGTCGCGGGCGTCCTGGGGCCCACCAACCGGACCGCCACCATGTCGCCGGACGTCAACGATCCGGGATTCCGCAACATCACCTTCGACGGCCTGGTCGCTGCCTATGACGAGGCCGTCTGCGGGCTGATGGCCGGCGGCGCCGATATCCTGATGGTGGAAACCTCGTTCGATACGCTCAACGCCAAGGCGGCGATCTACGCCATGCTGACCCGGTTCGAGGCGGCCGGCCGTTCTTTGCCCGTCATGGTGTCGGGCACCATCACCGATGCTTCCGGGCGCACGCTTTCCGGCCAGACGCCGGAGGCGTTTTGGAATTCGATCGCCCATGCCAGGCCCATCGCCGCCGGCTTCAACTGCGCCTTCGGGGCCGACGGACTGCGGCCTCATGTCCAGGATATCGCCCGGGTGGCGACCACCCATGTCTCCGTCCATCCCAACGCGGGCCTGCCGAATGCCTTCGGCGAGTACGACGAAACCCCTGAAGACCTGGCGGCGGAAATCGGCGCCTTCGCGCGCGAAGGCATCGTGAATATGGTGGGCGGGTGCTGCGGCACCACGCCGGCCCACATCCAGGCCATGGCCGAGGCGGTGCGGGGCATCGCGCCCCGCGTGGTGCCCGCGCCCAAGCCGGTGTGCCGGCTCTCGGGGCTGGAGCCCATGGAGATCGGCGGCGAAGCCGGATTCGTCAATGTCGGTGAACGCACCAATGTCGCGGGTTCCGCGCTGTTCGCCAAGTTGATCCGCGAAGGGGATTTCGACGCCTCCCTCGATATCGCCCGCCAGCAGGTCGCCAACGGAGCCCAGATCATCGACGTCAACATGGACGACGCCATGTTGGACGGCAAGGAGGCGATGGTGCGGTTTCTGCGTTTGGCGGCCGGGGAGACCGACATCGCCCGGGTGCCGGTGATGGTCGATTCGTCGGACTTCTCCATCATCGAGGCGGGCCTCAAATGCATCCAGGGCAAGGGGGTGGTGAATTCCATCAGCCTCAAGGAAGGCGAGGCGCCGTTCATCGAACAAGCGCGGCAGGTGCTGCGCTTCGGGGCGGCGGTCGTCGTCATGGCCTTCGACGAAAAGGGCCAGGCCGACAGTTTCGAGCGCAAGGTGGGTATCTGCACCCGGGCCTACCGTATCCTCACGGAAGAGGTCGGTTTCCCGCCCGAGGACATCATCTTCGATCCCAATATCTTCGCCGTCGCCACCGGGATCGCGGAGCACAATAATTACGGCGTCGATTTCATCGAGGCGACCCGCGCCATCAAGGCCAAGCTGCCCGGCGCCCATGTTTCCGGCGGGGTGTCCAATTTCTCGTTCTCCTTCCGGGGTTTCAACGCGGTGCGCGAGGCGATGCATTCGGTGTTCCTCTATCACGCCGTCGCGGCGGGCATGGATATGGGCATCGTCAACGCGGGCCAACTGATGGTCTATGACGACATCCCGGAAGAGCTCAAGGAGCGGGTCGAGGACGTCACCCTCAATCGGCGCGAGGACGCGACGGAACGCCTGCTCGAAATCGCCGAACGCTATCGCGAGGGCTCCGCCAAGGCCGCCAAGGCGGACCTTTCCTGGCGCGAGGGCACGGTGGCGGAGCGCCTGAGCCATGCCCTGGTCAAGGGGATCAACGATTTCATCGTCGCGGACGCCGAAGAGGCGCGCTTGGCGTGCGAGCGGCCCATCGAGGTGATCGAAGGCCCGCTGATGGACGGCATGAACGTGGTCGGCGACCTGTTCGGCTCCGGCCAGATGTTCCTGCCCCAGGTCGTGAAGTCGGCCCGGGTGATGAAGCAGGCGGTTGCCCACCTGATCCCCTTCATCGAGGCGGAGAAGGCGGCAAGCGGCGGCGGCGGGCCCAAGGGCCGGGTGGTGATCGCCACCGTCAAGGGCGACGTCCACGACATCGGCAAGAACATCGTGACCGTGGTCCTGCAATGCAACAATTTCGAGGTCATCGACCTCGGCGTGATGGTGCCCTATGACCGCATCCTGGAGACCGCCCGGGAGCAGGAGGCCGACATGATCGGCCTGTCCGGCCTGATCACGCCGTCGCTGACCGAGATGGCCTCGGTCGCCCAGGAGATGGAACGTGACGGGTTTTCCGTGCCGCTGCTGATCGGCGGGGCGACCACGTCGAAGGTGCACACGGCGGTCAAGATCGCGCCCAATTATTCCGGGCCCGTGATCCACGTGCTCGACGCATCGCGTGCCGTGGGCGTCGCCCAGAACCTGGTCTCGGACACCCACAAGGAGCCCTTCACCGAAGGGATCGCCGAAGAATACGCCAAGATCCGCACCGATTTTCAGGCCGGCGACGGCGAGGCGCGTCTGCTCCGCCTGGAAGCGGCCCGCGCCAACCGGGTGGAAATCGACTGGGCCGCTTATAAGCCGACCCCGCCCGGCGAAACCGGCATCCGGGCGTTCAACCATTACGACCTCGCGGAACTAACGGAATTCATCGACTGGTCGCCGTTCTTCCAGACCTGGGAACTCCGCGGCCGCTATCCCGCGATTCTCGAAGACGCGAAGCAGGGCGAGGCGGCGCGCGGCCTGTTCAAGGACGCCCAAGCGATGCTCGCCAAGATCATCGAGGAGCGCTGGCTGACGGCGCGGGCCGTCATCGGCCTGTGGCCCGCCAACGCGGTGGGCGACGACGTCGAGCTCTATGCCGATGCGGGGCGGGACGAGGTGCTTGAGACCGTGCATTTCCTGCGCCAGCAGATGAAGAAGACGCGGGGGCCCAACATGTGCCTTGCCGATTTCGTCGCGCCCAAGGCAACCGGCGTCGAGGACTTCATGGGGGCGTTCGCGGTGACGGCGGGCCATGGCTGCGCCGAGCGCGCCGCCGCCTTCGAGGCGAAACATGACGATTACGACTCGATCCTCTTGAAGGCCCTTGCCGACCGGCTGGCCGAGGCGTTCGCCGAGCGCCTGCACTCCCGGGTGCGGAGAGAATTCTGGGGCTACGCCGCGGATGAGGCGCTTTCCAATGAACAGTTGATCGCCGAAAAATACGCCGGCATACGGCCCGCGCCGGGCTATCCCGCCTGTCCCGACCATTCGGAGAAGCCCGCGCTGTTCGCCCTTCTGGCCGCGCGCCAGAACGCCGGCATGACCCTGACCGAGAGTTTCGCCATGCAGCCGGCCGCCAGCGTTTCGGGCTATTACATCGGCCACCGCGACGCCCGCTATTTCGGTCTCGGCTCCATCGGCCGCGATCAGGTCGCGGACTATGCCCTGCGCAAGGGCATCACGGTGAGTGAGGCCGAGCGCTTGCTCGCCCAAAACCTCGCCTACGATCCGGCCCGGGGCGCCGCGGCGGAGTAGGGCTCAGGTCTCTCTCGGTTCGTTAATCCGAACGCGTCCGGGTAGCGGACGGTCGCGGTCTCCCCGTCCAGGATTCCGGGCTTGAGCGCCCGTGCCATGAAGGCGGGCCCGGAAAAGGGCGCCTTGAGGCGCCGGGCAAGGATCGGGGAAAAGCCGAAGCGGGGATAGAAATCGGGGTGGCCCAGCACCACGATCAAGTCCGTTCCGGCGTCGCGGCAGGCGGCGACGGCCGCAGTGACAAGCTGCGATCCGATGCCGCGCCGTTGATGGGCCGGGGCGACGGCCATGGGGGCGAGGGCCGCCGCCGGGATGCGCCCGGACGGCGTCCTGACATCGAGGCGGCTCATCAGGATATGGCCGCGAATCGTTGCGTCTTCCACGGCCACAAGGGAAGCGATGACGAGGCCGTCGGCCCTCAGCCGTTCGATCAGCCGGACTTCGTCTTCACCACCGAAGGCCGTGCGCGTGACGTGCTCGATTGCGCCATGGTCGCCGGCGGTTTCGGGACGGATGGCAATCATCGTGGATCGGGCACGTCCTGAGCGGCGCCGTCCGCCTTCTCCTCCGCCGCCTCGGGCACGCCGATGACCCGCGGCAGCCATTCCGGCTTGGCACGGCGGCGATAGGAAATATTGACGCGCTTCGACAGCAGCGCATAGCCCAGGATCGCCACGTTGACGGCAAACACCGCGGCGGCGGCGGCGATCGCGGCGAAGACAAGCAGGATCATGGAGACAACCGCGTTGATGGCGAGCCAGATGGGGAGGGCAGGCCGCAGGTAGAGGAGATGGTAGAGGGCCAGGGCGGCGGCGAAGGCGGAGACGGTCGATGCCACGACCCCCGGCAAGGCGGTATCCGGCGTGAACAGCATGAAGGCGCCGGCCCGGAAGAAATCGAGAACGATCTGGATCGCGAGCCACACCGAGACCGCGCGCAGCCACCCCTCGACCCCGTAGAGGGGGTGTGCTTCAGCCTGCTCCCGGCTCAGGGCAATCCACTCGCCGCCTTGCGCGGCGCTCGCATTGTCGCTCACGGGCGGTATGCCCCCTCCAAAACCTGCGCCGCCGTCCTCTCGAACACTCCGTCGGATGACGGATAGGTTCAGTTCTTGCAGATCACTTCCTGGGCCTGGGACTTCGGACCGGTATAGACAAAGGTACAGGTCATGCCGGCCTTGACGCCACCGCGATTCGCGCTCTTGCCGTCGATGCTGACCTTGGTCCTCGAGCCCGAAACGCTGGCCTCCGCCTTCTTGCCCTGGTAGTCGATGACGATCGCCCGTCCGCCGCGCTTGACGTCGACGACCTTGCCGGTATGGCGCACCATCTGGACCTTCGCCTGGGCGGTGGGCCCACGGAACTTGATCAGCTCGTCGAGCTCTTTCAGCTTGGCCTGGGGCACGGCGGCGATCTCGGAAATGATCTTCTGGATTTCCTCGCCGGTGACGAGCTCCACGTCGCGGCGCTGCTTCTTGGCGTCGGCGATGAAAGCCGGATCCTTGCTCATGGCGACGAAGGCCGCGCGCAGGGCCTTGACCCGGTCCTCCGGCACGCCGGGCGCCACGGCATAGGGCCGGCCCATGACGTCGCCCGCGAGGATCGCGCGGTAGAAGGTCTTGACCTCTTCCACCGTGCGGCCCTTCACGACGCGCTCGGGCGTGATGTAGTCCATGATCATGGGAACGCCCATCTTCGACATCTCAGGATCGGGCTTCAGCGCCATCTGCACCACCGGCTTGATGCCGCCGGAGGTGTAGAACGCGCCGGCCAGTTCCTTGAACGATGCCCAGGACTGGCAGATGCCGTCGACCTCGCCGCGTTGGATCACCAGGTGCAGCGGGCGCGTCGAGGGATAGCCCTTGATCAGCTTGATCTTGGCGCCGAGCAAGCTGTTGAGGAGCGCCGGGTGGAACTCGGTGGTGTTGGCGCCAGT